>CAZIYL010000153.1:3664-6207 GCA_964543425.1 uncultured Deferribacteres bacterium | reverse complement strand
GCGGTTTCTTGGAATTTGTTCCTTTAAACAAACAGTCATTATCTAACGGGGTAAACGATTTCGGATTTTGTGCCTTGGATTTTAGCTCATGTTACCTATTTTATCATCAAAAGCATCAACCTTTCAGAATACGTCACACTATTTACGAACATAACTACTTCGCTACAAACATTCGGTCCCTATGGGACAGAATTTATTATTGTTAACGAGGGATGAACCCATCAGTTTATTAAAGCGCCATTAGGTGCAAAATGTTTGTAGTAACCTATTTAATCCGATTCATTTAATGCCAGTAGTTGCAAGATGTTAACAGATAATAGTTTGGGGGGTTATTCAAAGTATAATGATCAGTAGGTTGACGCCAATGGTCAAGTTGGCGCGCGACATTATAACCAGGGCTTTGGCAATTATTCATACGAATCACGTAACTTTGAAATATCGTCCAAGAGTAAAACATGACCAAATTCAGTTGTGCAAGTTTTCGCCATTTAAAGTGTCAAATATTTATATATTGAGTTTAGTCTAAAAAGGATATCTCCCACTAATTTCACGAATTATCCCGAATTGATTTTATTGAAGTTAATGCAATTTGGCGCCGCATAATTTGTATGACTATTGGTTTTTAGAGTGCACCGATACGTTGGAAGCGAATCTTTATAAAATCTGCCAAGGAAGTTTTGATGCAAGAATCGGAGTTGATAGAAAAAATTAAAAAGGGTGATAGCACAGCATTCAAAACTTTTTATGAAATTTACAAAGATATGATCTACAATGTCTGTTATCGAATGCTAAATAACAAACAAGATGCCGAAGATGTAACTCAAGATGTCTTTGTGAAAGCTATTCGCTCTATTCACAAATTTCGTAGTCAGGCTAAACTCTCTACCTGGCTTTACCAAATTGCAGTTCACACCAGTTTAAACTATACTCGCAGAAAAAAAATAGCTATCTGGCTTTCTTTGGATTTTTTAATGGGAGAAGATGAATATCTCTTGCATAACTCACAAGCCAGGCCTGATTTAGAATTGGAAAAGAACGAATCGGAAGCGCTTGTTCAACAGGCTATCCATTCTCTTCCGGCACGGCAGCGAACGGCGGTTATTTTGCAACGGTATGAGGGACTTTCATACAAAGAAATAGCCGAGGTAATGAAGACATCGCTTTCTGCGGTGGAATCGCTGCTGCACCACGCAAAGGATAATCTGACTGAAAAATTAATAGCGCTGCTAAAATAAATCGATTTAGGATGCAAGTTATTTAGCATTGATGTGTCACACATTAAAGAGAGGTAATAACGATGAAGCACAAAGAAATTCAAAAAAAATTGCTTCGTTATATCGATGCGGAGCTGCCGCAAGAAGAGAGAAAGGAAATTCAACTCCATCTCGAACAATGTGAGCAGTGCCGCAAAGATGTCGAACTGCTCTACGGGGTCTGGAACATCTCGCAATCAATAGAGCGCATGCAGCCCTCCCCATTTCTTTGGAATAAAATTTCGGCTCAATTAGAGGGCAAAGCGCAAAAGGAGCGATTAATTCATAAAGCGGGGGCATTTATCCGTCAGACAGCACGGCCTGCATTGACAGCGGCTGTAGCAGCCCTGGCATTATTTATTGGCATCCAGATTGGCGGGTACTTAAATACAAAAACGTTTTCAAAACAGCAGACTACCCAGACAACCAATGAATTACAAGATGAATTTGGGCTGCAAAACTTCCAACTTTTGACTTCCGGTTCTTTGGGTGGCGAAATGGCGGCGTTAATGAATTATGAAAATGAATAAGAGGTTATTATGACAAAGAAGGCATTTATCTACTTCCTTCTCATTATTACAATAATAAATCTGTCGTCTTTGGGCGTCATTTTATATCAACGATCAAAAATATCTTCGCTCCCCAATGCAAGAGGACAAAAAGTTTTTGATCAGGTCAAGCGGGAGGTTAAACTCACACCCGGTCAGATGGAACAATTCCAAAAATTGCGAATTGCTTTTCACACCCAATTGGATTCGCTTTCCGCAAATGTTGAGCAGAAGAACAAATTGTTGGCGGCTGAAATTGAAAAAGATAATCCGGATACACTGATAATTAGCCAACTCATTAGAGATATCAGCGCGATGCAAATCAAATCAAAATATTTAGTCATTCATCACTTTTTTTTGATTAAAAAAATATTGACAAAAAAGCAACGAGAAAAATTTTTCAATATCGTTTTGCAGCGTTTTTTAGGAAGAAAACGATTCTCTGGTCCTGCTTGCATTCAGCAAAAAGAGAATCCCAATAAGTAAATAGTATAGGGTTTACAGTCTTATTTGATTTATGATGCCAAAAAAAATAATTGAAAGTTCTTTGTAACAGTATATTTTCTAAGGAGAGTGAAGCAGTGTTTAATAGCAAAATCATATCATATTCAATCATTATTATTTCACTGATTTCTGCACATAAAGCTTTTTCGCAACAAACAGAAACGAGAAATATTAATTTGGAACAATGCATTCAGATCGCCCTGAAAAACAATCCGCAAATTCTTGCTTCGCAAATTGG
>CAZIYL010000153.1:1549-3564 GCA_964543425.1 uncultured Deferribacteres bacterium | reverse complement strand
TAAAACAGGGGATAACTATAATACAAGCCTTTCCATGCACTACAATATTTTTCAAGGCGGAAAAACCATTGCATCGGTTCATGCAGCTCGCTACAATTATCAAGCTGGCAAATCCGAATACAAAATCAGTCAACAGAATTTGGTTCTTACGGTTACCGAAGACTATTACCGGCTTTTACAGGCAGAACAATTTACAAAGGTTGCCGAAAAATCTTTGCAGCGCGCCCAGCGCCATTTGGATTTTGCCAACGCTCGCTTTAAAAACGGACTCGCCTCCCGTTCGGATATTTTAAAAGCCAAAACAGAACAATCCAATGCCAGGCTGGATTTGATTCGCGCCCGAAATTCCGTTTTAATGGCACGCGGACAGTTGAATATTGCGCTTGGTAGAAAAGTGAGTTCACCCATCAAAATTGTCGATGACTTGAGTGAAGCTGCCGCAAATGAGACAGAGGATAGTCAAAGTAAATTTCCGTCATTGGTGGAGGAAGCCTACAAAAATCGGCCGGAATTGAGAAAAATAGAGAAGCAATTACAAGCGCAAAGTTCATTTATCCGCGTGGCTAAAGCGGATTATTTTCCCACCGTCTCTCTAAACGCCAACTATAATTTTAGCGGGGCAGAGGTTTCCCAACTTTACCAATCAAACTATATCGGATTGAGCGTTAGTTTACCGCTCTTTAGTGGGTTCTCTCGTCCGGCGCGGGTGGCTCAGGAAAAGTTGCAGTTCCGTGTCCTGGAACAACAGACAGCGTCCCTGCGCCAACAAATCAGCCTGGAAGTCTGGAACGCATTTTTAGCGCTCAAAGAAGTAAAAGAACGCATTGTAAATACACAGGTGTTTTTAAAAGACGCCCGGGAAAATTTGGACATTTCAGAAGGCGAATATAAAGAAGGCGTCGGCTCCATGCTGGACGTTCTGGATGCCGAGACAACTTTTGTGGCTGCACAACAGCGCTATATTGAAGCGCTCGCCGATTATAAAATTGCCCGGATGGTTTTGCAACGAGCTGTTAGCGGAAAATATTTTGAGGAGATTTTGAAATGAAGAAAAGGTTGATTGCTTTATTATCTGCGGTTGTCTTAATGAGCATGGTGGTAGGGTGTGGTAAATCCGGCGATGAGCAAAAGAACAGCAACTCGACACAGACGGTTACGGTCACGCGACGAGATATAAGTTCCAGCGTGCTGGCAACCGGCATTATCAAACCAATGGTCGGCGCTGAAGTGCGTGTGGGATCCAGGGCTTCCGGAACCGTGCAGCGCCTTTACGTCAATATCGGCGACATGGTGGAAAAAGGGCAAGTTCTGGCAGAATTGGATCCGGCGGAGTTGCAGGCCGAATATAATCAGGCCAAAGCGGCGCTGGAAAATGCCCGCGCCAATGTTGAATACGCCGAACTGGATTTGAAACGACAGCGTTCGCTATTGAAACAAAATTTCATTTCCCAAAACCAATTGGATCTGGCAGAAAAATCATTTCAAATCAATAAAGCCAAATTAAAGCAGGCAGAAGCGAATCTTGCTTACGCCGCCGTGCAGTTGAGTTACACCAAAATTATTGCTCCCATTTCCGGAGTCATTGCATCTGTTACCACGCAGGAAGGCGAAACCGTAACCGCCCGGTTTTCCGCGCCGACTTTTGTTACCATTATTAATCTGAAAAAATTGGAAGTGTGGGCTTATGTAGATGAAACCGATATCGGCAGGGTTGAGGCCGGGCAACATGCCACATTTACGGTGGATACTTATCCGGCCACTGATTTTGAGGGAGAAGTAACCGCAATTTATCCCAAAGCGGTTATTCAGGATAATGTGGTTAATTATGTTGCAACTATAAAAATCACCAATTTTAAAGGAAAAACTCTGCGGCCGGAAATGACGGCAACGGTGACAATTTTACTGAAAACGCGGAAAAACGTCCTTGCCATTCCCAGAAAAGCGGTACACAATGAAGAAGGTGAAAAGTTTGTAACTGTTTTAAAAGGAGATACAAGGGCAAAAAGGAAGGTCAC
>CAZIYL010000153.1:0-1449 GCA_964543425.1 uncultured Deferribacteres bacterium | reverse complement strand
GATGCTCTGGAGAATGTCGAACTTCCACTGCTCTACTCCGAGCGTTCCGACATCACAAAGCTGGCACAGCAGGCGCTGGAAGTCGTTGGATTGGCAGACAGAATTCATCATCATCCGGCCGAGCTTTCCGGCGGGCAGCAGCAGCGCGTCGCCATTGCCCGGGCGCTGGTTAACGATCCCGATATTCTTCTTGCCGATGAACCTACCGGCAACCTGGACAGTCGCGCCGGTCTGGAGGTGATTTCCGTTTTTCAACGGCTTCACGCCGAGGGAAAGACAGTTATTCTGGTTACGCACGCTCAGGAAATTGCCGAACATGCCAATAGAATTATTCGCATTAAAGATGGTAAAATAACCGGGGATGAAAAGGTGCACAACCCATTGGACGCCAGCCACGAACTTGAAAATCTTCCTGTGGAAACGGAGGTGACACAATGAAAACGTTTCGATTGACGGCCAATGCCTTTAAGGGATTGGGAAAAAACAAAATGCGTTCTTTTCTCATGATGGTAGGCATTATCATCGGTATTGCAACTTTGATTGTAATTCTGGCTATCACCCAGGGGGCAAATAAAAAAATAATGGCGCGTATCAATAGTTTCGGGCCAAATGCAATTATGGTTCATTCCGGCGGCGGTAAAATGCGGGGGCCGTCATCTGTATCCGAGGCAAATCTCACGCAGCAGGATCTCCGTGATATTTCTTCCCTTGAAGGAGTGAGAATAGTGACTCCCTTGCAAGTTAAACCGGGTATGCCTATCAAATATCAGGACCAATTTACCACCACATCGGTGGTTGGTGCCATGCCGAACTGGACGGATGCCTGGAAGCGCGGGGCAAGCAAAGGAGATTTTATCGGGACAGAGGATGTCGAACTGCTCAGAAAAGTCTGTGTGATTGGACAGACAGTCAAAAAAGAGCTTTTTCCTGACAGCAATCCCATTGGCGCAGAATTATTAATCGGTAAAGTAAAATTCAAAGTGCAAGGTATTCTGAAGAAACGAGGCGCCAGTCCGGGAGGGAGCGATTTTGACAACTTGATTGTAATCCCCTTTTCCACCGCTTCCCGGCGTTTGATGAATCAGCCGAAATACATTGCCATGATGCGAGTGATTGTGGATGATCCATCACATCTGAAGATAATTTCTCAACAAATAAGCCAGGTTCTACGCCGCAATCATCGTCTCGCCCCGCAGGAAGAGGATGATTTCAGGCTGAGGTCTTCTACCCAAATAGTTAAAATGATCAAAGGCGTATCCTCCACACTGCACATTTTTCTACTATTGATAGCGGGATTGTCTCTTATTGTAGGCGGTATTGTCATTATGAACATCATGTTAATCTCTGTCAGCGAGCGTAAAAAGGAAATCGGCCTTCGCAAAGCCGTGGGCGCGCGCAGCAAAGATATTCTGTTGCAGTTTGTTCTCGAATCGCTGGCCATAACGTTAA
>CAZIYL010000152.1:0-6231 GCA_964543425.1 uncultured Deferribacteres bacterium | reverse complement strand
TTGGCTGGTACGGCTCGCTTTCGCCCAAAATTGTAAAGCAGTGGGAAAAGGGAATTGTCCTGCGTTTCGGAAAATTCAGGCGCGTGCTGTCACCGGGTATTCACTGGATTTTTCCTCTAATGGACAAGGTGGCATACTGGATTGATCAGCGGGTGCGCACCACGGCTTTTTCTGCGGAAAAAACACTCACTAAAGATTCAGTTCCGGTGGACGTGGATGCGGTGCTTTTCTGGGTGGTGTGGGATGCCCAAAAAGCTGCTCTCGAAGTGGAAAATTACCACGAGGCCATTTCCTGGGCGGCGCAAACGGCTCTGCGGGATCTCATCGGGAAAACAATGCTTGCGGATGTGCTTGCCGGTCGCCAGACACTGGACGAAGAGCTGCAAAAAATTATTGACGAGCGAACGGAACCCTGGGGCGTCACCGTGCAGTCGGTGGAAATTCGGGACGTGGTGATTCCTGAACTTTTGGAAGATGCCATGAGTCGCCAGGCGCAGGCCGAGCGGGAGCGCCAGGCGCGCGTGATTCTGAGCGATGCGGAGCGGCAGATTGCCGACAAATTTCTGGAAGCCTCCAAATTGTATCAGAAAAATCCTATTGCGCTTCATTTGCGGGCCATGAATATGCTGTACGAAGGCCTAAAGGAAAAGGGTTCTCTGATTGTCGTTCCGTCAACAGCGGTGGAATCCATGGGGCTGGGAACCATTAGCGGTCTTGCCTCCCTTGGAAAAGAATATGAGTCGCAATCACAGTAAATGAAACAAAGGAGAAAAAGTGCCATGAAACGGTCGATTTTTTGGATATTTTTGTGTGCTGTTTTCTTACTCATTGGTATTTCTTTTACGCTTTCGCAGCAAAGCAATTCCTTAGAAGAAAACGGTTCCTTCCGCATGTTCATCGGAGGAAAAGAGGCCGGGTTTAATTCCTACAAAATGGTTTCCCGAAAAACCGGCTTTGAGGTAAATTCAAAATCAGAGGTAACATCCTTTGTGAAAATGCGGTTATTCGAGCGCTCGCGGCTGGATCATCAGTACCATCCTCTTTCATACCACTTAACAATTGTTTTGCCTTTTGGTGCTCAGGAGGTTGTGGCCAAATGCGACCACGACAGCGTCCGCCTTGCTTACCGGAGGAATCTTTCGAAGCCCTTCAAGAAAATCTCGCTGGAAAGAAAACGTCCGCTTTTCCTGCTGGACAACAATATGATCGACCACTGGGGAATTCTTATGAAGGCAGTTCCACTAAAAGATTCCCCCACATTTCATGCCTTTGCTCTGGTACCCACAGTTTTGAAACTATTGGAAATGGACATCACGCCTCTCGGAAAAGATACCGTTCACGTTGGTAACAGGATTATTCAGTCCAGAAAAATCAGAATCATGTTTTCGGGGATTCAAGCAACCGCCTGGGTGAATGATTCATCCCGGGAACTCCTAAAATTGTCCATTCCGCAGCAATCCTTTGTGACGTGGCGAACGCCCGCCCCCATTCTGTTTTCGCCGGGAGAAAAGGATTCGCTGCTTCAAAAATTAAATCTTTCACGGGTACGTCCAAAATCTTCGGCCTATGCCTCAAAAGACATGGGCTTTTTGAGCGATTCCCTTCGATTGGCCGGTACGCTGACACTGCCTCCGCCAAAAGGACCCAAAAAATTTCCGGCCGTGTTGTTTTTGGCGGGATCGGGAGCGCTGGATCGAAATGAAAATTCTGCGGCCATTCACATTAATTTTTTCCCGCAATTAACGGACACGCTTACACCTAACGGCTTTGTGACGCTTCGATTTGACAAACGGGGAACCGGCCAAAGCGGCGGCGATTTCAAAACCGCAGATGTTCGTGCCTTTTTAAGAGACGCCCGCGCAGCTCTGCGATTTCTGAAACAGCAGCCGCAGGTGGATTCCACCCGCGTAGCAGTTTTAGGGCACAGCGAAGGGGCCATTCTGGGACTGATGCTGGCATCTTCAGGTACGCGGATGGATGGCCTTGTGATGATGGCCGGAACGGCCCGAAATCTGGGAGATGTGGTGTTGGATCAGATTGGCTATTTGCTTAAATTGCAAGGTAAAAGTGAAGCGGAAATCAAGAAAAAACTTCAGGAAGAAAAGAAATTTTTCAGGAAAATCAGAGAGGGAAAAATTACCGGCCCTACAGCTCAGGGCAATGCCAGGTGGTGGCGGGAACATCTGGCATTCAATCCGTTGAAAGCGGTTTGCAAGGTAGGAGTCCCGCTGCTGATTATGAACGGGAGAAAAGATTACCAGGTGTCGGCCGAAAAGGATGCCCGCCCGTTGTACCGAAAGGCGAAATCCTGCGGCGTGGATGCAACGCTAAAAATCTACCCTGGCCTTGATCACTTATTTGGGCCGGTAAAGGGAAAATCGACGCCCCAAAAATATCTGAATCCGGGGCGAAAAATTCCGCCGCAGGTAAAAGCGGATCTGCTGCGCTGGCTAAAGGAAAAGCTTAAATGAGTATACTCTAAAAAACACTAATTACGCGGATTACAATCCGGTTAACTTCTAAAAAGACAATTCGTACAAATTCGTGTAAATTGGTGTGCAATATCTTCGTAGCGTGAACTTTTAAATAAATTTAAAATTCCTGACACTTTTGGGGTGCCAGGGGCTGGCAAAGACCAAAAAACAGGAAAGGGATGACCAAAATGGGAGAGAATAAGGAAAATAAGGGAAAAGAATCGAGCCACTATTTCCTGATTTTTTACTGGAATCCAAAAGACAAACGCTTGTTCGTTCCCAAGCGATATGGTATTGGCTGGACGGTCAATTTTGCGAATCCATTTTCGGTTCTTGCACTTGTTGGTATTATGGTCATCATCGAACTGGTAATCAGGCCGTTCTGATTTTGCGGCGCGTTTCAATTTTGTGGAATGCACAATAGCTCTCACCAGAGCACGGCCTCAATGGTAGGTTATTAGTGGATCATTTTAAAGAAGGGAGATTATTATGGTTATTACAACAACAGAAAACATCCCCGGAAAGGACGTGTACCAGATTTTGGGAATGGTGCGCGGGAATACGGTTCGTTCCAAAAATGTGTTTCGCGACATTGGCGCGGGACTGAAAACGCTGGTTGGCGGTGAGATTAAGGATTACACGCAAATGCTGATCGAAGCGCGCGAAGAGGCGATTTTTCGAATGACCCAAAAAGCCGAGGAAATGGGTGCCAATGCCGTGGTAATGGTTCGTTTTGCCACATCCAGTATTATGGGAGGTGCTGCTGAAATTCTGGCCTATGGAACGGCGGTGAAAATAAAATAGCCTGCTTCATTTGGTCATTCGCGATATTGCTCGAAACAACGGTTGAAAATACCATCGAAAAAATGCCTTGAAAATCGTCGAAAATATTCATATTATTTAGAAATTTAAATGGTTGAATAAAAGACAAATGCGGAACAAGGAAACCTGTAAACTGAGAAAATGGGAAGCAAGAGGAGAGAGTGAGAATGGCCAAAGTAGATGCCACGGACGCGAATTTTGAAGAAGTTGTGCTGAAGTCACCGGTACCTGTGGTTGTGGATATGTGGGCGGAGTGGTGCGGCCCCTGCAAAATGATTGAACCCTACCTGGACGATATTTCAAATGAATATGGCGAAAAAGTCGTGATTGCCCGTGTGGATGTCGATTCCAGCCCGGGCATCGCCATTCGATATGGGGCGCGCAGTATCCCCATGCTGCTTTTTGTTAAAAATGGCGAGGTCGTCGATAAATTAATCGGTGCTGTTCCCAAAAAGCACGTGTTGAAAAAGTTGTCCCCGTTAATGGTATAACCTTCAGGAAAATGCAAATATCCCGGGGCCTTTTCACTGTGAAAAGGCCTTTGTGTTATTTTACATCTTTGAAAAGGAAAACTCGTGGAAAAATTAAAGGGAATATTGGAAAGCAGCACCCGGGTGGCTGTTGTGGGTCTTTCTCCCAAACCAGAACGCCCCAGTAACGATGTGGGACGCTACCTGATGCACCAAGGCTTTGAAATTATCCCTGTAAATCCTGGGCAAAAACAAATTTTGGGGCAGGTGTGTTACGCGAATTTAAGAGAAATTCCCGGCTCAGTGGATGTAGTGGACATCTTCCGGCGTTCGGAATATGTTCTTCCAATTGTGGAAGATGCCATTGCAATCGGCGCAAAATACGTCTGGATGCAGGAAGGAATCGTCAATCGTGAAGCCGCCAAATTGGCGGAGAAACACGGTATTCCCGTGGTTATGGATTTTTGTATGAAAGTAGCTCATCTCATGTTAAAACCGGAAATGAAACATAAATAAATTAATTGGGTAAAAATACTAAATGGTTGCTATTTCTCACCCAATAAAAAATGGTTTATGAAATTCTATCGTGCAGGTACGGTTTTTTTGGGGTTTTTCTTTTTTCTTTTTGCGGCATTTATTTATTTGAATGTAACGGCTTGCCCGCTTCGGCAGAAGCCGGATTCCACTTCTCAAAATTTGTTTCATGATTACTACCGGCAATATTTGATTATGCAGAGTCGCCGCCTGCGCTGGATTCCTGAAATTATGGGGAATTTTCGGCAGGAATCGAAGCAAAATCTCGTCTTCCGGCAGGAGGTTTCCCGTCTCAATCTACAGTCCACTTTTTTGGATTCTCTGATAGTGCCCTTCAAAACGGCTGCGGATCAGTGGATTGCTTCCCATTCCGGTGCCGGATATGCTCCCATCGTACCGGTGGGGCTGTCTGATTATAATCTTCTTCCGCATTGGGAAAAGCATCCGAAAAAACATCTGACGTTCCTGCCCAGTGATCTTGAAATCGAAGTATTACTGAAGCTCTGGGACGAACCGCTGGCAACAGACCCCGAATTGTACATCAAACTTCCATCGTATTTGCGAATTACAGCGGATCAGTTTGGGCAGATTTTAGCTCAAATGGTGCGCGAGGGACTTGTGGAACGAAAGCAAGTGTCGCCGCAAAATCTTTTTACCATTTTAACGCCTTTTGGGGCAACTCAAATTGAAATGAGCCCTTTGAATCGGAAAAATCGCGTTTTTAAGTACCGGCCGCTGGTAAATCGAAAAGAGATTCTTTCTTTGGTAATGCAAAAAATGGGACGACAAAAGAGGTTGGATCAAACGCTGAAAAAATTATTAAGCGGCGAGTGATAACCCCCTCGGAAGAATCTTATCTATTTGAAATATTTTTGTCTTGCACGGTGTTCAGGAAATTAAACAAATATTTCAAAGTTACGTGATTTTTATGAATAGTTGCAAAGGCCTTGATTTAATTTCGCCTGCCTCTGGCCATTGGCGTCAACCTACCGATCATTAGATTTTGAAATTAGTACAAAAATTAATTCACTGCAGCCAACCATTTTCCAGATACCATTTTGCCGTCAAACGAATGGCTTCCTGCGTAGTAAAATCCGGCTGGTAACCGAGTTCCGTTTTTGCCCGGGTGATGTCCACCGTCCAATATTGAGGCTTGATTTCCATGATTTTTTCTCGATTAAGAAGCATCGGGCGGTTCAGGATTTTCCCGATTAAACCGGAAAATTCCGCAGGAATAATTAGTAATTTTTCAGGGATATGGATTCGGAGAGGGTGTTTACCAAGAGAATCAGCAATCCAATTCATGAGTGTTTCCCATGGGAAAATGTCGCCGTCGCTGAAAAAATAGACTTTTCCGATTGCCTGTTGGTTTTTGAAAGCCAGTAGAATCCCCTTGACCAAATTTTGAACGAACACCAGACTCAGGTATTTATTTTTTTCGATAATGGGCAAAATTCCCGAGTGGCACATTTTAAAAGCCGCAAAAATATCCCGATCCCGCGGGCCGTAAACCGCAGGAGGACGAACAATTGTAATGGGCATATCCTTTTGATTTCTAAGAAACTGTTCCGTTTTGAGCTTGCTTCGTCCGTAGGCGGAAACCGGATGCGGAGGAGCATCTTCCGTCAGAGGAATGCCGTTGAGGCTGGGGCCAATGGCTGCCTGACTGCTGGCATAAAGAAATCTTCCACTATCCGAATTGTATTTTCGGAGGGCTTCAATCAGATTTACGGTTGCCTGATAATTTCCCTCCAGGTACTCCGCTTCATTTCTGGCTTTTGTAATTCCGGCGAGATGAATTATGCCATCCAGTCCCGTTACGAATTTTCTCAGACTTTCAGGGTCTCTCAAATCGCCCATCCTAAATTGAATTCCTGTTTTCGGCAGCCAATGCAAATTGCTTGTTTTTCGGATCAGGCAAACGGGTTGGT
>CAZIYL010000151.1:0-6253 GCA_964543425.1 uncultured Deferribacteres bacterium | reverse complement strand
GCGCCAGCAATAGGTGTTCTGCGTCAATTTGCTGTTGATTTTTTTCAGAGGCCAGTCTTTGCGCCCTCTGCAGGGTTTCCTGCGCTTTCAATGTAAATTTATCTAAAGTCATTTATTGTCCCTCCTTATTTTGTGCGTTCAAGCCACACATTTCGAGTCTCACCTGTTTTGTAAAACCCGAAATTTGTGGTCTGCTCATTCAATGAAATAGTTGAAAATAAAATGGCGAGCCGTTTAAGACTCGCCGCATTTTTGAACAGATTAAATTACTCTTTCGAGTCTTTATCGTCCACCACTTCGAAATCGGCGTCCTCTGCCTTTTTCCCCTCTTCAGCCTTTTGTTCGGTTGTGGCTTCTCCTGCCCCAGCCGTCGGGCCTCCGGCCTGTTGGCCACTCGCCGTGGCACGGGAGTACATCTTACTTGAAATCTCGTTCCAGGTTTGGTTCAGGGCATCCGTCGCCGATTTGATTTCGTTCATATCTTCGCCCTTCATGGCTTCGCGCAAACGTCCCATGGCGCCTTCAATTTTGCTCTTTTCATCCGGTTCCAGTTTGTTTGCCATGTCCTTCAGATTTTTCTCGGTCTGGTAAAGCAATTGATCCGCATGGTTCTTGGCCTCAACCATTTCTTTCCGTTTACGGTCTTCTGCAGCATGTTCCTGAGCATCTCGCACCATCTTGTCGATTTCTTCTTTTGACAATCCGGAAGAGGCTTCGATTCGAATGGATTGTTCTTTCCCGCTCGCTTTGTCTTTAGCCTTCACATTCAAAATTCCATTGGCGTCAATGTCAAATGTAACCTCAATTTGCGGGATTCCGCGCTGAGCGGGCGGAATACCATCCAAATGAAATCGACCCAACGATTTATTGTACGCCGCTAATTCCCGTTCACCCTGAAGAACATTAATTTCGACAGACGTCTGATTGTCCGCTGCCGTTGTGAAAATCTCGCTTTTTCGCGTTGGAATAGTCGTATTCTTTTCGATTAGTTTGGTAAACACGCCGCCCAGAGTTTCAATTCCCAACGAAAGCGGAATGACATCCAACAGCAACACATCTTTTACCTCACCACTGAGTACGGCACCCTGGATCGCGGCGCCAATGGCAACGACTTCATCCGGGTTCACGCCCTTGTGAGGTTCCCGTTTAAAGAAATCCTTCACCATTTGCTGAACCTTCGGAATTCGGGTGGAACCACCCACCAAAATGACCTGATTAATGTTGTCTACCGTCATTCCGGCGTCTTTTAAGGCCAACCGGCAGGGTTCCATTGTCCGATCGAACAAATCGTCGCAGAGCTGTTCAAACTTTGAACGCGTCAGCGTCATAGTCAAGTGCTTCGGGCCGGATTCCGTCGCAGTCACAAACGGCAGGTTGATGTCCGTCTGCATGACATTTGACAACTCAATTTTTGCTTTTTCAGCGGCTTCTTTCAAACGCTGAAGCGCCATGGGATCTTTTGAAAGATCCACGCCTTCCTGCTTTTTGAATTCGCCAACTATCCAATCGATAACACGTTTATCAAAATCGTCGCCGCCCAAATGGGTGTCGCCACTGGTGGATTTCACTTCAAAAACGCCTTCACCAATTTCCAGAATGGAAATATCGAAGGTTCCGCCGCCCAAGTCGAATACGGCGATTTTCTCGTCCTTTTTCTTGTCCAGTCCATACGCCAGAGATGCCGCCGTAGGCTCGTTGATAATTCTCCGCACATTCAGACCCGCAATTTCACCGGCTTCTTTAGTCGCTTTTCGCTGGCTGTCGTTGAAATAAGCAGGCACCGTAATCACGGCATCCGTCACCTTTTCGCCAAGGTAATCTTCCGCCGTTTGTTTCATTTTCTGCAAAATCATTGCCGAAATTTCCTGCGGCGTGTAGGTTTTATCACCAATTTTAACAGCGGCCATTCCATTTTTCCCAGCCGCCACCGTGTAAGGGACTTGCTTAATTTCTTCCTCAACTTCGTTGTACATCCGCCCCATGAATCTCTTAATTGAGAAAACCGTGTGTTCAGGGTTGGTAATTGCCTGTCGTTTTGCCGGATGTCCGACCACGCGTTCCCCGGTTTTGAGAAATGCAACCACAGAAGGTGTGGTACGAAACCCTTCATTATTGGGGATAACGGTTGGCTCTCCGCCGATAACTGCGGCCACACAAGAGTTCGTTGTTCCCAAATCAATTCCGATTATTTTGCTCATACGTCTCAACCTCCTTTTTAATCATTTCCGAGTAAATTTTCAGAGTAAACTTTTATTTGATTTTTATTTCTTTTTCAATAGCCGGTTTCTTCGGCAAGTGAATTTCCAAGATTCCATTCCGATACGATGCCCGAATGGCCTCTTTTTGAATATTTTTTGAGAGCTGAAACTTCCGGATAAAATTCCCGGTAAATCGCTCTTTGTAAAGAATCTTTTCTTCTGATTTTTCAGGCATTCTTCTCGCTGTGACCGTCAATACTCCATCATCGAAAACAACGTCCATTTCTTCCTTTTTAAAACCAGGAACCTCTGCTTGAAGAACAAATTCTTTTTCATTTTCAAGAACATCCACTTTGGGATAGGCATTATTTGTATCGTCGAATTCCACCAGCGGAAATACTGGTTCTTCATTTTCCAGATTGGGTGAAAATAAATACTCCAACTCATCAATTCCCGGATTTAAGATGTTCATCAGCATCATAAATATCTCCTCCTTTGTCACATTTTTAACATATTCTTTTTCTGATGAGTTATTTGCAAGCACCGTGCCAAAATTTAGAAAGAACATCACCATTACTATAATTCATTTATTATCAATAGATTACAGTTATTTTGAAATAAATGCGTTGGCGTTACGGTTTTGCAGACGTCTGCCATTCTGTCAAAAGATGAAAAGAAAATCTGCCAGATGTTGGCGCAAAACGAAAAAAGTCCTGCAATAAATGCAGGACTTTTCCCATTCAATAATCATTTGACGCGAGAACGGATTAGCCAGATTCTTTTCGTGCCGCCTTTGGTGTGGCCGCGGGTTTGGCTTCGGTAACCTTTTTTGAAGAATCCGTTTTTCCGTTCCCATTACTATTTTTCGAAGGTGGGCTTGAATTCTTATGCTTGTAATCCGTAACGTAAAAACCTGAGCCCTTAAAAATAACTCCATAGCTGGAACTCATGAGTTTTCTGACAGGCCCCCCACATTTCGGGCACACTTTAATCGGTTCGTCGTGAATGGATTGAAACTCCTCAAACCTATAGCCACAGGATTCGCACTCGTACTCATATGTCGGCATTCCACTACCTCCAAAAATTAACTTTATATATCCACAAGAAAATTAATATACCATAAATTGCTTCAATGAGCAAGTTTTTTCTGTGTATTGCCAATACAATTTCTCTTTACAATTCATAAAACCGCTTTTTCTTTTTCCATTTCTTCGGCGCATTTTTTACAATAATGGCATGTAGGAATGGCTTCCAATCGTTCTTCTTCAATTTGTTGGCCGCAACGTTCACAAATGCCGTACGTGCCATTCAAGATTTTCTGCAAAGCCATCTGAATTTCTTTCAGCTCGTCGGCATTGTGATTCAGCAGGCCGGATAGATATTCCTTCTGCTCTTCCATTGTCGATTTCTCTTCGTATTCGGCCACGGAAGGAAAATTTAATTCGGCAATACCCGATTCTAACCCGCCAAGTTCATTTCGAATGCGATCGTATTCAGTCAAAAGTTTTTGGGTAAAGTGTTTGAGCTTTTTCTCATCCATATTAATCATCCCTTCCTTATTCTACGGGCATTCAGTGTTTTTCAATTAACCGATAATTTCCATTTCCAAGCTGATCGAAAAAAACGAATTTCTGTCTTAAATTCGTGTATCTCCAGATTTCATAGTCCCGCGATTGATTGTCCATCTGATGTTCTACAGAGTCCGGCGGGCCGTACAAAATATATATTTTGCCTCTGTCCGAATTCCAGCCATCCTGCCCCAAAATTTCAAAATGGCGATTTGCGTATCTCACCCGCCGATAATATTCCAACTGTAATTCGTTAATTTCGGTCTCAGGCGTGGGATCGCCCCCCTTCCAGAATTTCTCAAAAAGCTTCTTCTTCTCAGAAAAAGATTTCGCCTGATTCATCCGGTCAACTATTTCCGGCGAAGCAATATAAACAAGCACTTCAATAGCCCGATTGAGCTCTTTCCCGTTTTTGAATTCCATTGTCTTCCAGACTTCAAACGCTGTCCGCTCCACCCGTTTTTTCCGCCTGCCCGGAACAACCACCTCAACCCAGTAATTTCCCGAATTCAGGGAGTCCACCTGAACCAACCGCTTGAATGGAAACATTTTATCCCCGCCCGAAACATGAAGCGTATCGCGTTGAAGAATGGTTTTATTTCCCCGATTCCGAATCTGAAACAGGATGTTTTTGCTGCCTGGCGTATTTTTAATAATTTCAAAAAAGGCATAAAAATTCTTTGCAAAAATATTCGATACATTGGGTCTGAATGAAAAATCCTTCTCCCCGAAATTGGAAAGAGAATCCTGTAAAATAACGGAGGTAACTCCAATTGGAAGAGTGCGAAAATTTTTGATTTCAAACGGGGTTTCTTTGTAAAAGGGCTTTTTTACATGTGCGTCTTCTACCATAAAAACGAGTCGATATTTTCCGGGCGCTTTCACAATTTGCGTTTGGAAATCATCCAAATTGCTCCGAAAGTTCGTTTCTTCAAACGACTTTGTAAATACTTTCCGATTCCATTCTTTCTTAAAAAGAATGTCCTTTTTCTTTTGATCAAATAAATAAATTGAGAAAAAATAGTCGGCCTGAAAGCCTGAATCCACACGGACAAAAATTAATTCATCGTAAGGAACAGCAATGTAAATACTGCATTTTGATTGGGTTAGGTTAGCCGATGGGAAATTCGCCATTTGGTAATAGTAGTCCACCAGCGTAGGATCTTTGGCGTGCGTAAAATCTGCACGGGCTGTTGAAAAAAGGAAGATGATAAAAAAACCGACCCAAATCTGTTTCCGAAACTGCTTAGCCATTTAAATATCCCAATCTGCCGTTAATGGGTTTTGAACATCCGCCGATTGCATTCCTAAAAATTATCAGGAGGCTGGCGTTTTCCGCCGGCCTCCTTTGTTGAGCGTTGAGCAATTCAAGAAATACCCACAGTCTTGTTATTTTTTCTTTGGAACTTCAATGGCCACAAAGAAATTATCTTTGCCCCGCTGTACCAGAAGCAGTACTACATCTCCCGAATGGAGCTTGGAAATAACCTTCTTGTAATCGTCCACATTCCTAACCGGTTTTCGATTGACTTCCCGAATCAAATCTCCCACTTTCAAGCCTTTCTTAGCCGCAGGACCATACGGATCGAGATTTGTAATCAACACGCCCTTGGACTTTTCGTAGCCGTACTTTTTCGCCAGATCAGGTGTTAAATTAGACACTTCCATTCCAAAGTCGATTTCCTGGCTCTTGCTACTAACTTTTGATGTTTTTTGTGTTTCCGGAAGCTGACCCAGTTTTACACTAGTCGTTTTTTCTTTACCGTTCCTCATAATCAGCAAATTCACTTTTGTACCAGGCACCATCTGAGCCACCATAAACGCCAGGTTACTTGGCCCCGTAACGCTTTTCCCGTTGAGTTTCAAAATCACATCGGACACCTTAATGCCGGCTTTTTCTGCGGGGCTGCCACTGGTAACCTCAGAAACAACCACACCCTGATTCTTTTTCAAACCAAGCGCTTTGGCCAAATCCTGATCAATGCCCTGGATTTGAACACCCAACCAACCACGAACCACATGGCCTTTGGTTTTCAAATCATGGGTTACATTTTTTACCATATTAATTGGAATGGCAAATCCGATACCTACAAATGCACCTGAAGGCGCTACAATTGCCGTGTTAATACCAATCACTTCCCCATTCAAATCAATCAACGCCCCGCCGCTGTTTCCGGGGTTAATCGGAGCATCTGTTTGAATGTAATTTTCATAATAGGAAAGATTCAAATTAGATCGCCCCAGTGCGCTAATGATTCCTTTGGTAACCGTTTGGTGCAATTGTTGTGAAAACGGGTTGCCGATGGCCAACACCCATTCCCCGACTTTTAATTTATTCGAATCTCCTAACTTGGCCACAGGCAAATTTTTGGCCTTAATTTTGATAAGGGCAATGTCTGTTTTGGCGTCGGTGCCAATAACTTTGGCCTTGTGGGTTACCCCGTCCGTTGTCTTTACCCGAATATCGTCGGCACCGCTTACCACGTG
>CAZIYL010000150.1:0-6273 GCA_964543425.1 uncultured Deferribacteres bacterium | reverse complement strand
TAAATGAACCTAATTTGTGTAAATTAGTGCAATTCGTGGTAAGTTTTTTTCACTTGATTTTCCGGATTTCCTGTTTGGCCAAAATCCGAAACTGCTTGTCCGGAGCAGACCTGGCCAGTGATCGGAAAATTCGCAGCGCCTCCGATTTTTTCCCGGCTTGCACGTAGACCTTCCCGGCTTGAAGGGTGGCTTTTTGCACCCAGTCAACGGCATCCGGATACAGGTATTTAACCTTTAAGTATTCCAGAGCGGCATTTTCAAGTTCACCTTTTGCTTCGAAAAGCTGCCCGCGATAAAATTGTGCTTCAGCCGCAATTTCCCCATTTGTGCTGGCCAGCACGTCATCGAGAATTCCAAGCGCTTTGTCAAATTCTTTCTGTTCAAGTGCCACACGAGCCAACCCGATTTTGCTGGCATTGATCAGATCGGGTGAATTATTGGAATTTGCAACGGTTTCAAAGGTTTTCCAGGCATCCGGATAATCCTTGTTCAGGAAATAACTCATTCCCAATTTGTAGGTTGCCTGCGAAAGCAATTCGTGGTTAGGAAATCCCCGAAGCAATTTCTGATAAAAGTCGATAGCCTTCTGCCAGTTTTTTTCCTGAAAAGATAATTCGCCCAATTGGAAAAGAGCCTCAGCGGATGCCTTTGCCTTGGGTGCAAATGAAAGCTGCTGTAAGAAGGCGCTTTCTGCTTTTGCCAAATCACTCTTTTTTAAATACGTCAGCCCAATCCACAGCCAGGCTTGTTTTGCCGTGGCCGAGTTTGGATACCGGGAGAGAATGCTCTGATAACTTGCCACCGCTTCGTTGTATTTTTGAAGATTGTAAAGCAGATCCGCCTGCCGGAAGAGAATGGCTGCCGCCGTTTCCCGATCGGGAACGGAGCTCAGGTAGTTGTTTGTAACGGAGATAGCCTGTTTTACCTTGCCCTGCTGCACCAGTGCCCATTGAATCCCGCTGATGGCATCGTCAATTAAAGAACTTCTCGGGAATTTTTCAATCACCTGCCGGTAAGCCGAAATGGCCTCAGGGTAAGCCTCCAGATTGTAGTAGCAATCCCCAATTTTGTACTGTGCATTGGCAGCGAGAGAACTCCCTGAAAAGTTGGTTTGAAAGCTCCGGTAGGCTCTGATGGCATCCCGGTAGCGTCCTTGGCGGAAGTAGCAATTTCCGATCATAAAATTTGCCTGTTCTGTAAACGTGCTGTTCGGATACGTCTGAATAATCCGTTGAAAGTTTTTGGCAGCCGATTCGAAATCTTTAAGCCGATAAAACGAAAGGGCGATTTGAAATAGCGCTTCCGGCGCCTGATCGCTGTTTGGAAACTCTGTTAGTGCCTTGTTGTAGGAAGCAATTGCCTGATTGTACTGGCGCAGGTTGTAAAATGCGTCACCTTTTTTCAGAAGGGCATCCCGGCGAACATCCGGATTGGTGGATCGCTGGATGGCTTCATTCAAATAGGAAATGGCCTGCTTTGGCTGATTGTTGTGGAGCAAAATCCAGCCCATTGCGTAAAATGCGTCTGGAGCCTTTTCCGAACTCGACTTGAAATCGATGAGCTTCTTGTAGGCCTGAAATGCCTGATCATATTTTTTGAGATGAAAATAAGCCTCTCCCTTCCAGAACAGCACCCTGTCCCGCGTGGGATGATCTTTGGAATAGATTGAGAGAAATTGATCGAATGATTGAATGGCCGAGTCAAACTGATTTTTTTGGAAATCGCACCACCCCTTTCGAAAAAGGGCATCCGCAGCAATCGATTGAGAAGGAAATTTCTCCAGAATCTGCTCGTAATAGGCCTGTGCCTGCTCGTAATTTTTTTGAGCCACAGCAATCTCGCCCAGCAGATAAAGGACGTCCGGGATGAGATGGTGATTGGGGTATTTTTCAAGGATTTGCTGCATAAAATAGCGCGACTGGTCGTATTTTTTGGCCTTGAAATCCAGGACACCCGCCTGGTAAATTCCATCGGCGGCCAGAGAATCGGTTGGGTAGGCTTCGGAAATTTTCAAAAAAGAGGCACGGGCTTTAACGGTGTCTCCGGCGCTCAAAAAGCTTTGTCCCTTGTAGAAATAGGCTTTGGGTGCCAGCTTGCTTTCAGGATGATTGCTCACCAGCAAATCGAAGCTGCCGGCTGCCTTTTGCCAGGCTTTTTGCTGAATGAACACCCAGCCGAGTCCGTAGTAGCTTTTTGAAACGAAAGCGCTTTTGGGGTAATTTTGAATAATCTTTTGGTAAGCCTTTTCGGCTTCAGGGTAGTGATTCAGTTGGAATTGAGCTTCGCCAATGATAAACAGAGCCTGCGGGACGAGCTTGTTCTTCGGAAAATCGGAGATTGCCTTCTCAAGAATGGCGACCGTCCGGGGGTAATCCTGAATATTGAAGGCCGAAAACCCCAGGTGAAACATAACGGATTCACGCAGCGGTGTGTCCGGGTAATTCTTGATTAATTGGGAATAGAGTTCATTTGCTTTCTGAAAATTACCCATCTCTTCGTAAATCCATGCGCTTGAATACAAGGCGTGGTCGGCGTAATCGCTTTGGGGATATTGGCTGGTAACCTGTTGAAAAAGAAGCAGCGCTTGACGTTTGTTTCCCGTTCGGTAGCTGGATTCCCCCAGCCAATAGAGCGCTTTGTCAATGAACTTGCTCGTTGGAAAGTTCTTGACAAGCTTGTCAAAATCAATGCCGGCATTTGTGTAGTCCTTTGATTGAAAATAAGAAAGTCCGAGATAATAAAGAGATTCCTCCGTGTACGAGAGCGTATTTGGAAGATTCAAAAGATTTTTGAATGTCTGAATGGCATCCGCATAACGTTGTTGAAAAAAATAAGCCTTTGCAAGCAGAAATCGGCTGTTGTTGGCATATTGACTTGCAGGATACTTTTTGAGAAAATCATTCAGTTGAACGATACAGGCGGAATAGAGATTATCCTGAAAAAGGTCTTTTGCAATCCGGAACTCGCGCTTTTCGGATGAAATTTGCTGCTGCGAAAAAAGGGAGGGCATTTGCAGAATTTGTGTTGCCGAGAGTGCCAAAAATAGAAAGGCCCAAAATGCTTTTTTCATACAAATTGCCTTTTTTAGTTTAATAGGGTTTCGGTTGTAATATTTGAATAACACAAAAACAGCCACCAAAATACAAGCCCCCCGGGAATTATTTGATCGCTTCCAAAACGTGAAAAACAAATGAAATTCCCAAAACGCTTTCTTGTTTTGGAGTCTTGGAGACTCCCAACAATTGATTAAAAAACTTCCACCAATATACAGAAATTGAAAAAAAATATCAAGCTGTTTTAGCGATTTCGGATTTAATTGGTTTTACGAAAAAGCCTGAGGCAAGTTCCGAAAATGACGGCCGCGGATCGAGTTGCGGGGCCGCAGGCTTACGATTCTTCGCAAAATATATTTTTTTACCCAATTTTACGGTTATTCTAACTGCAAAAGAAATCAGGAAAGCCGCGAATGCGCGAATGAAAAAATTCGAATAACGATTAGTAGTTCTTTTCGTAAATAGTGTGACGTATTCTGAAAGGTTGATACTGTTGGTGATAAAATAGGCAACATGAGTTAAAATTCGAAGCACGAAATCCAAAATCCCAAACAAATTCCAATTCTCGAAATTCCAATGACCCAAACAAAAAAAATGGCACAGGGATGCAGCGGCGTAAGGGGAAAACCGGTCATTGAGTGGCTGCCGAAGGCAAACGTACTGAAATGACCGGGAATCAAAATCCGCCAGAAAAGAAAACTCTCTGCAGAGGCAGAGGGACGTGAGGCAAATTTGAAATCATTCGTGCATTCGCGCCTATTTTTTTCGTGTGTTTCGCAGACAAAAAGGATAAATTCCAAATCGGAAATCCCAAGCAAATTCGAATGACCAAAATTTAAAACGAGGCAACAGAACCGTTTAGTTACTGTTTTGGAAATTGCGTTATTTGAATTTTGGATTTGTTTCAAATTTCGATATTCGGATTTCGTATTTATTTTGACTCAAGATCGCCCGATGCTATCTTTCCAAAAAGTACGTACCGGAATTTACGAAATAGACTGCCTATGCTTTTCGAATGAAACAGAGATTGCCTATCCCTTTAATCCCGTGAGAGTGATGCCTTGTATGAAATATTTCTGTGCAATGAAAAACACGATGACAATTGGTAATGTCATAAGCGAGGCTGCCGCCATTACGAGATTCCACTCGGTTGTGCGGGAGCTTTGGAAAATCTGCAAACCAATGCTGAGTGTCATTAAATCCTGGCTGTGGATGTAAATAAGGGGGCCGAGCAAATCGTTCCAGGCGTTCATAAATTGAAAAATTACGACGGCCAGCAGAGCGGGTTTGACCAATGGAAGCATGATGTCCCAGTAAATTCGGAAATATCCGCAGCCGTCAATTCGGGCGCTGTCGATTAAATCTTTTGGAATGGACAGAAAAAATTGCCGGAGCAGAAAAATAAAGAATGCGGTTCCAAAAAGAGAAGGAATCCAGAGGGGTTTTAATGTGTTAATCCAGCCAAACGATTTAAAAATCAAGAATTGCGGTACCATTGTGACCTGATAGGGCAGCATCATTGTGGCGAGCAGCACAAGGAAAACGGCATTTCGCCCGGGCCATTTTAGTCGTGCAAATGAAAATGCCACCAATGAACTGGCGAATGTTACACCGAGAATGCTGGAAAGGGTCACGAGGGTCGTGTTCAGAAAAAATTTGGCGAATGGCACAAGTCGAAAGATGTCTTTGTAATTGGCCCAACGAACAGGATGGGGGATAAGGATGGAGAGCAAACTTGTGCCGGACACAATCTGCTGGGGCATTTTGAATGAGGTAATAATCATCCAAAAAAATGGAATGGAAAAAACAAGTGCACCGAGAATTAAGATGACTTGTCTGAAAATGGAAGCTGTTGGAATTTTGCTTTTCATTCCTGATAAAACACCCATTTCTTGCTAAGTTTCAGATTGATCAGCGTGAGCGCCAGAATAATCACAAATAAAATCCACGCCATCGCAGAGGCATATCCCATCTTAAAATACATGAAGGCGTTGTTAAACAGATAGTACACGTAAAAGAGCAAGGAATTATCGGGACTGTTCAGACCGGTGATCACGTAGGCTCGGGTAAAAATTTGAAGGTAACCGATAATTCCAATAATCAGATTGAAAAAAATGTACGGCGTCAGAAAAGGAATGGTAATTCTCCAGAATTGCTGCCACGCATTGGCGCCGTCAATTTTGGCTGCCTCGTACATTTCTTTCGGAATATTTTTCAAGCCTGCCAGCCAGATGACCATTCCGCCGCCTGCGCCTCAGAGCAAAATGAGCAAAATGGCAGGCTTTGTCCAGTGCGGATTCGCCATCCAATTGGGGCTGGTAATTCCGAATAGTCCCAAAAATTTTGCCAGAAGCCCCGTAGAAGGATTCAACAGCCAGAGCCAGAGAATTGCTGCTGCTGCGATTGGCACGATCGATGGCAAATAGTAAAGTGTGCGGTAAATTCCAATGGCTTTGCTTTCACGATTCAGAAACAAGGCAATTGGGAGTCCGATGATGATACTCAAAGGAACACCGAAAATTGTGATGTAGGCCGTGTTCCACAGGCTTTTCCAGAAAAGGGGATCCGTGGGTACAATTTTCCCGGTAAATGAATTTCGAGTAAATGAGAATAGTTCTTTGTAGTTCAGGAGGCCTACAAACGTTGCCGGATGCAAAACATCGTAGTGTGTAAAACTGAATAAGATGGATGCGATGATCGGGCCCAAAATGAATGTGAAAAAGCCAAGCATCCAGGGCAGGGCAAATAAAAAGCCGCTTCGACTTTCTTCCCACACAAGGGGCCCTCGCCGGCGTTCTTTGTCCAAATGATATCCAAACCAAAAAATCAGCAGCACGACGATTAAAATGAAAATCCCGTAAATGATTTTAAAATTGAGAACAGGAAAATGGGGACTGTGCAGTATCTTGTCCAGTTTCTGTTGAACAAAAGCCTGTTCTTTTTGTAGGGCGCGTTTTGGGGTGTCGAACCCAAAAGTGGATCGGTCTTTTACTCTGACTTCCTTTTCGAAGGAGGGGGTGGATCAAGAAAATTCTGAATAATCGATAAAATGAATTGAATATATTTGTGAAAGATTGCTTTTGTTGCAAATTATTGCTTTTGTTTGTTCGCATAATTCGCCTAAATTAAGTTTTCCGAATCTGTCTTGAGTAAATTAAGGAAAGATTCCTGAAAAATCAAGTGGAAATAAAAACAATTCCCGATTCAAAACTCCCCGGCA
>CAZIYL010000149.1:0-6279 GCA_964543425.1 uncultured Deferribacteres bacterium | reverse complement strand
TGTCGCCAAAAATCGCCTTCAGTAATTTTTCTTCAGGCGTGGGTTCCGTTTCTCCTTTGGGAGTAACTTTGCCCACAAGGATGTCTCCCGGTTTTACTTCTGCACCAATTCGAATAATTCCGTTCTCATCGAGGTCTTTTGTGGCTTCTTCGCTCACATTGGGAATTTCCCGCGTCAGTTCTTCCTCTCCGCGTTTCATATCCCGCACCTTAAGCTCAAATTCTTCGATGTGCACGGACGTGTAGACGTCATCTTTCACCAGGCGTTCCGAGAGAATAATTGCATCTTCGTAATTGTACCCTCGCCACGGCAAAAATCCTACCAGAACATTTCTTCCCAAAGCCAATTCTCCCCCTTTAGTTGCGCAACCATCCGCGAGAACCTGTCCTTTTTTAACCCGTTGTCCTTGCCGGACAAATAGCCTCTGGTTGATCATTGTGTTCTGATTCGTGCGTGAAAATTTCTGCAATTTGTAGGAAATGACATCCGTTCGATCAAAATCAAGCAATTCTTCAAGAGTGGGTTTTTCACCCTCGAGCAATTCTTTCCGAACCACAATTTCATCAGCTGAAACTTTTTCCACTACGCCATTCACGCTTGAGATAATTAATGTCCGCGAATCGCGGGCAGCTTTCGCTTCGATGCCCGTTCCCACCAAGGGAGAATCGGGGTTTAGCAGAGGAACAGACTGCCTCTGCATATTGGATCCCATCAGTGCACGGTTTGCATCATCGTGTTCTAAAAACGGAATCAACGATGCCGCAACACTCACCATCTGAAATGGCGACACATCCATAAAATGGACATCTTTCGGAGAAACGATCGGAAATTCACCCCGATGTCGTGCCTTGATTCGATCCCGCAGAAAGTTTCCCTTTTCGTCGATGGGAGCATTGGCCTGTGCGATCACGTAATTATCTTCATCTTCGGCAGACAAATAAATGATTTCGTTCGTCACGCGACCCTTCACAACCTTGCGATAAGGAGTTTCGACAAAACCTAACTCGTTCACACGCGCATAGGTTGTGAGCGATGATATCAACCCGATGTTTGGCCCTTCAGGAGTTTCGATCGGACAAAGTCGGCCGTAATGCGTGTAGTGCACATCACGCACCTCAAATCCGGCTCGTTCACGCGTGAGGCCACCGGGGCCAAGTGCGCTTAAACGCCGCTTGTGCGTCAATTCTGCTAACGGATTGGTTTGATCCATAAATTGAGACAATTGGCTTGTACCAAAAAATGCCGTAATAACCGACAAGATGGTGCGGGCGTTGACGAGATCCTGCGGTGTGGGTCGTTCCACATCCCGAAGATTCATTCGTTCCTTTATCATTCGGGACATTCGGGTCAGCGCCAATGTCATTTGAGCGGAAAGTTGCTCACCAACCGTTCGCACGCGTCGATTGCCGAGATGATCGATATCATCCGGTGCCCGATGCCCTGCGTACAAATCGATGAGCATTTTGATGATCGCAACGATATCTTCTTTCGTAAGAACCGTCAGATCTTCAGGAATATCCAAATTCAACTTTTTATTCATACGCACACGGCCAACTTCTCCCAAATCATATCGTTTGGGATTGAAAAACAGCCTGTCAATCATCGTGCGGGCAGCCTCAGCATCGGGAACGTCTCCCGAGCGAAACTGCATGTAAATGGCTTCCAGAGCCGCTTTTTCAGATCGGGTGGCATCTTTCTGAAGCGTATTTACAATTAAATCGGGGCGACTTGCGAGGTCTTGCTTCACAAGCTTAACCACAGGAATTTCATACTGCTGGAGTTTTTCGAAAATGGGCTCGTCCAATATTGTGTCTTTTTCGACCAATACCTCACCGGTACTTTTATCCACGATATCGGTAAATACCTTCCGGCCAAAATATTTCTTGGACGCTTCCAGGCCATCCTTGATCGGAACTTCTTCAATCAAATCAAACAACTCGAGCAATTCTTCATCAGAAGAATAACCAAGTGCCCTTAAAAGCGTAGTGACAGGAAATCGGCGACGACGATCGATATAAACATACATGATATCATTAATATCGGTGGCGAATTCGATCCACGAACCACGGAAGGGAATGATTCTGGCCGAGTAAATTTTTGTGCCGTTTGGGTGCCGGCTTTCATCAAAAAAAACACCCGGAGAGCGGTGTAACTGGCTCACAACAATTCGCTCAGCTCCATTAATAATAAACGTACCTCTGGGCGTCATCAGGGGAATGTAGCCAAGATAGACAACCTGTTCCACGGTATCCTGATAATCTTCTCCCTCGTTAGCAGATTCCCGATAGGAAAGCCGCAGTTTCACCTTCAGGGGACCGGAATAGGTAACACCTCTTTCCTTACATTCTTCAACAGTGTAGCGCGGTTTTTCCACGTAATATTCCACAAAATCAAGGATGTAATTTTCCTTATTATCCATGATTGGGAACATGTTTGTAAAAACCGCCTGCAACCCTTTATTCTCCCGCCTGTTGGGAGGGACATTTGCCTGGAGAAAATTTTCAAAGGAAGCAAGCTGAACTTCCAGAAAATCGGGAATTTCAGCCGCTTTCTTGATCTTTGAAAATGAGATTCTCCCATTTTGCAATTCTGTCATATTAACATCAATCTCTCTTTCATTAGTCACAAATGAACAAAATGTTCATACAAAAATAAACTGAGTGAACTCAACCAAATAATTTTACTGTTTTTAAAGCAAAACTATTTAATTTCTACCGTACCACCCGCTTCTTCGATTTCCTTTTTAATCTTCTCGGCTTCATCTTTGGAAATACCTTCTTTAACGGGTTTGGGCGCATTGTCAACCAGATCTTTTGCTTCTTTCAAGCCAAGTCCGGTCAGGGCTCGCACAACCTTAATAACCTGAATCTTGTTTGCTCCAAAACCACTCAGAATAACATCAAATTCTGTTTGTTCTTCGGCAGCTTCGGCACCGGCGGCTCCGGGAGCAGCAACAGCAACTTGAGCAACAGGAGCGGCGGCGGTTACGCCAAATTCGTCCTCGAGAGCCTTTACTAATTTAGAAAGTTCCAAAACAGTCAATCCCTTGACAGTTTCAATAATGTCATTTATTTTGCTTTCAGAACTCACTTCTTTCTCCTTTTTTGCTTTTGTTTTTGTCGCTTTTTTTACTTCTTTTACAGCAGCTTCTGCCTTATTCTCAGCCATGATTCATTTACCTCCATTATTATTTTAAATCAAAAAAAATTCGTTTATAATTACCCTTGTTCCTGTTTTTCGCGAATCGCATCCATCACATAAACCACTTTGCGAATAATGCCCTGCAAGCCGCCAACCAATCCAACAATCGGGGCATTTAAGGTGCCCAATGTCATCGAAAGCAAATCTTCTCTCGACGGCAATTTCGCAAAATCCTCCAGTTGGTCAGACATAAAGACCTGACCTTCCATTACAAAGGCACGGACTTCCGCCTTTTTAGTTTTTTTGATGAAATCCACAAACACTTTGGCTGGCGCTGTCGGATTCTCCATTGCAAACGCCAAAGCAGTGGGGCCCTTCAGATAATTCACGGCATAATCAAGCTCTGCATCCCGAAAGGCCAATCGTGCCAATGTGTTTTTCACAACCACATACTGAATGGATTGTTCCCGTAACTTGCGCCGCAAGTTGGTAATTTCATCCACAGTAAGACCGGTATAATCGGTAATGAATATGCTCTGGGCTTCTTTTGCGAGTTTTGCAATAGATTCAACCGCTTTTACTTTTTCTGGCCTCGGCATCAGAATTTTCCCTTTCATTCAAATCGTTTAAACCACCTATCGCAATTCAGCTAAAACTGCATTCCTATCTAACTTAATGCCAACTCCCATAGTAGGAGTCAAATAAATTGACCGTACATATTGGCCTTTTGCAGTTGCTGGCCGCAATCGCAACACGGTTTCGAGAAAGGTTTTAGCATTTTCCACAAGTTTATCAATTTCAAAAGAGGCTTTGCCAACGGGAATATGAAGAATTCCGTATTTATCCACACGGAATTCAATCCGACCCGCTTTTACTGCCTTTACAGCGCTACCCACTTCCATCGTCACAGTACCGCTTTTGGGGTTCGGCATCAATCCCCGAGGTCCCAAAATTCGCCCCAACTTGCCAACCTGTGCCATTACATCGGGAGTTGCAATGACTACATCGATATCCGTCCAACCGGATTTAAGCTTTTCGATGTACTCCTCAAAACCCACGTAATCGGCCCCGGCATCCTCAGCTTCTTTTGCTTTGGGGCCTTTGGTCAGCACCAGAACCTTAACGGTTTTTCCTGTGCCGTGAGGTAGGGCCACCGTTCCACGAATCATCTGATCTGCCTTCCTTGGATCAACCCCCAAACGGATTGACAGCTCTACGGATTCGTCGAACTTGGCTGTTGCGGTCTCTTTTGCTAATTGAAGACCTTCCTCAAGCTCATATGTTTTGTCGCGGTCAACTTTCTTCGCAATTTCCTGGTAACGCTTGCTTCGTTTCATTCTCTGCCTCTGTCTCTTTTGCGATTATTGTTAACCTTCCACTAAAATGCCCATACTTCGGGCGGTTCCTTCAACCATGCGCATGGCGCCTTCAACGTCATTCGCATTCAAATCCGGCATTTTAAGTTCGGCAATTTCCTTTACCTGAGCTGGGGTTACTTTTCCCACTTTTTCGGCTTTCGGATTACTTGAACCCTTTTCCAGACCCGCTGCTTTCAGCAGCAAAATAGCTGCCGGCGGCGTTTTGGTAATAAACGTGAAGGAACGATCCGCATACACGGTAATTACAACCGGAATTATCAATCCCTGCTTATCCTGCGTTTTAGCATTGAATGCTTTGCAAAATTCCATGATGTTCACACCATGTTGTCCAAGAGCAGGGCCAACAGGCGGAGATGGATTTGCATTTCCGGCAGGAATCTGCAGCTTAACCATACCAATTACTTTTTTTGCCATATCAGTTCCTTACCTCTCTATTTTTCTAACTCAACTTGTAGAAAATCTAATTCGACTGGCGTAGAACGACCAAAAATACTGACCATTACCTTTAACTTGTTTTTCTCTTCATTCACCTCTTCAACAAATCCGGTAAAATCAGTAAACGGCCCGTCGGTAACACGAATAGGATCCCCAATTCTGAACGGAATGGCCATTTGTTTGCGTTCTTTGCTCTCTTCCACACGGCCGATGATGCGGCGAACCTCATCATCGCGCAGGGGCTGCGGTTTATTGCCGGTTCCAACAAAATTCGTAACGCCGGGAACATTAACGACAAACTGCTGGACTTCTTTGTCCAATTCCAATTTGATTAAAATGTAACCCGGGAAAAAAACACGATCTTTAATTTTCTTTTTTCCGGCATGCATCTCAACCACTTCTTCGGAAGGAACAAGTACCTGTTCTATTTTATCTTCGAGTCCGGAATCTTTGAGTTCGTGCTCAATATATTGCTTAACTTTATGTTCGTGTCCCGAAAGTACGTGCAGGGCAAACCACTTTTTTTCCACGAGAGAATCACCCCTTATTCTTAGGCGCTAAAGATTAAATTAAACACATATCTAAAAATCGCATCAACAACAAAAATGTAAATTGCAAAAGCGAATGTAATAAAAATAACAATCCAAGTTGATCGCCACAGTTCCTCTTTTGAAGGCCAAATAACTCGTGACATTTCAATTTGTACTTCTTTTAAAAATTTCTTAATTTTCTCAAACATTTTGCTCCATTCCCTTGCAACTGTTGATCATCTTTTCATAATTCCCGTGAATTACAACTCCCCATGGATCCCAGCCATAAAAAAAGCAGACTCTACCAACGGATTTTTTGCAAAACCTCGCTGAAGTCCTCAATAATTAATCACCAATTTTTGCGTCACGTCAGCCTTGGAAGCTGCCACACACACGTTTCAAAAAAAAGGAGTCAATTTGAAAAGAAAGGCGTCACCAAATTGACTCCGACAGGTATTCCAAAAAATGCCTCACTTCAAGAGCAGTAGCAGGCCTGGAGGGATTCGAACCCCCAACACCCGGATTTGGAGTCCGGTGCTCTAGCCGTTCGAGCTACAGGCCTGTCAATTTCTAACGTGTTTCTTTATGAATTGTATGCTTATTGCATCTCGGGCAATACTTTTTAATTTCTATTCGCTCGGGATGTTTACGCTTATTTTTCGTCGTCGTGTAATTTCGCTCTTTGCAGACTGTGCATTCAAGCGTAATAATATCTCGCATTTACATTTACCAGTTTAAATTATTCGATAATTTTAGAAACCACACCAGCACCAACGGTTCGGCCGCCTTCTCGA
>CAZIYL010000148.1:0-6310 GCA_964543425.1 uncultured Deferribacteres bacterium | reverse complement strand
AATCCGCCGGTCACTGAGCTTGTCGAAGTGGTTTTAATCGCACTAATGTAGGATTGAAACTTCTGAATCCGCCGGTCACTGAGCTTGTCGAAGTGGTTTTAATCGCACTAATGTAGGATTAAAATGGAATGGCAAGAGATTTTTCGCTTCGCTCAGAATGACGTTTTGATCGAACTGATTTTGGTATGAACTATTTTTAAGGGTCATTGAGCTTATCGAAATGACCCGAGCTTTTATTCGAACCAATGCAAGATTGAAATGTCGCTTCGAAAGGCTCAGCGACCATTCAAATTTAATTTTAGTGGCGTCAACGCAGGATGGATATTTGTATTTTCCGTGCAAATTTACAAAATCCGTGGGTGTTTTTATTTGGACTAATGGGGGTTTGCAGGGCAACCTGGTCATTTCAACCAGCTCAATGACCGGCGCATTTTCTGTGATTGGGCATTTGTTCCTCCGATAATGAGTCTGTACGCAAGAGCCGGCTGCAAACCGAATTTATTTCCCCCCTCCTCGCCCTAATTCCCATCACCCTCTCAATCTTAATCTCAATCCCGATCTGTTTTTTCTCTCCTATCCTTGCATTTTGGCAAAATCTTTTTTACATTTAAGCAATGCAAAAAACAGCTATTTGATTTTTACCCTTTCCGGGAGGATTTGTGCAAAAAGTACGTATCGGCATTGTTGGCGTTGGAAAATTGGGGCGTTTACATGCGGCTTTGTTAAAAGAGATTTCAAAGGCTCAATTAATCGGTATTTACGATCGTGATCCCCGGCGCCTAAAGGCGGTGTCCGGCGAATTAGAAATCCCGGCGTTTTCATCATTTAATGAATTGCTTAAAAGCGTCGAAGCAGTTATTATCGCTGTTCCCACACAATTTCACGGCGAAATTGCCGAGCAATCTCTGAATTCAGGCAAGGATATTTTTATTGAAAAGCCCATCACGGCGACGAGTGAAGAAGCCGACAACCTGTTGGCAATTGCCCGGGCGAAGGGAGCCAAAATTCAGGTTGGACACATTGAGCGTTTTAACCCTGCATTTGTTGCAATTCAGGAGGAAGCGCTTTCGCCTATGTTTATCGAAACACATCGGCTGGCTTCATTTGATCCCCGCGGAACGGATGTAGCTGTGGTTCTGGACCTGATGATTCACGATATTGATTTAATCCTGACGCTGGTGAAAAGTCCCGTTGAAATGATTGACGCTACGGGCGTGGCAGTAGCTTCGCGCGAGGCCGATATTGCAAACGCCCGAATCCGCTTTAAAAATGGGTGCGTTGCAAATCTTACGGCGAGCCGAATTTCTCTGAAGAAAATGAGGAAGATGCGAATCTTTCAGAAAAATGCGTACGTAACGCTGGATTTTCTTCAGAAGCAGGCCGAAATTTATCATCTTGAAGATGAAAAACAACCCAATGCGGAAAATCAACTTGCTTTTGCACTGGCAGGGGCCGAAGGGTTTCCCAAAAAGGTTCTTTACGAGAAACGGACTCGGGAAAATTCCAATGCTCTAAAGCAGGAAATTTTAGCGTTTGTGAATGCCATTCAAACGGATACTTTGCCTCCCGTAACAGGGGAAGATGGCCGGCAGGCGCTGGATGTAGCTCTTAAAATAATGGAACAGGTTCACAATCACGCAAAATTGTACCAATAAAATCATGCAACGATTCATTTCGCGAATTTACATTAACCGGCAAAGGGAAAACCATTGGACATTCGAGAAGTAGTTTTTAATAATCGCAGCTATACCCCAATCCCACTGATTTTAATTGTTCTAATTCTGGCATCGCCAACATGGCCGGCGTTTTTACTTGGATTGGGAATTGCCCTTCTGGGAGAGATGCTGCGCATCTGGGGGGTGAGCCACGCAGGGAGCGCCACGCGTACGACCAGCGGCGCCGGCGGGGATGATCTCATTACGTCCGGCCCGTTTGCCTACGTTCGAAACCCGCTGTACCTGGGAAATTTTTTAATCACAATTGGATTTACAGTGGCCAGTTGGGCCTGGATGCCCTGGATGTTGATCCTGGTGATTCTGCTTTTCGGAATCCAGTACTGGCTGATTGTTTCCCTGGAAGAAGACTATTTGTCCAAGCATTTTGGCTACAAATATCAATTGTACAAAAATCATGTCGGTAGATTTTTACCGCGGCTTACTCCCTGGGCCGATCGTGACCAGCGCTCCGGAAATTGGCGCGCAGCGCTTCGATCGGAGAAAAGCACACTTACCAGCTTTGTTACATTTGCACTTGTTCTCTCGCTACGCTGGAAACTTTTTTCGTAAAGGAGAACCCGTGCCAAGAATCATGATTGTTGCAGGAGAAACATCCGGGGATTTGCACGGGTCGGTGCTTGTGCGCGAGATTCTCCAACGCGATCCCGGCGCCGAAATTGTGGGAATCGGCGGCCCCAGAATGGCAGAATCCGGAATGACTTGTTTTTATTCCACAAACCAAATGGCCATTTTGGGATTTACCGAAGTGGTTCGCCATTTTCCCTTCATCCGGCACGTCCACGCCCACCTTACCCGCGAGCTGGATGCCAGGCGCCCCGATTTGCTGATTCTAACTGATTATCCGGGATTTAATCTTCGGTTTGCCAAACAGGCCAAAATGAGGGGAATCCCGATTCTGTACTACATTAGCCCGCAGGTTTGGGCGTGGGGCAAAAAACGTGTTGCAAAAATTGCAAGACTGGTTGACAAAATGGCCGTTATTTTCGATTTCGAAGAAAAAATTTACCGCGACGCCGGAGTAGATGTTACCTTCGTGGGGCATCCTCTTCTGGATAGTTTGCGGTTTGATTGGGATCGCTCTCAGTTTTTATCGGCGGTAGGATTGACGGAAGATACCAGGATTTTTGGCCTGCTGCCCGGAAGCCGCCCGCAGGAGGTGCAAAAGCTGCTTCCCGAAATGATTCAAACTTACCTGCATCTAAAAAAATCCTTTCCCGAATTGCGGGGAATTGTCAGTCAATCTCCCCAGCTTGAACCCTCTTTTTACGATTCCTTTCTTTCGAACGATTTGATTCTTACGCCGCAAACGCACGCGCTAATGCAAAACAGCCATTTTATGATGGTTGCCTCGGGAACGGCCACCCTTGAAGCCGCACTGTACGGAACCCCCTTTGCCGTGGTGTACAAAATTTCGGAACTGTCCTATTTGATAGGAAAACTTCTTATTTCCGTGGATCACATCGGACTCGTAAATATTGTGGCCGGAAAACGAATTGTTCCTGAATTCATTCAACACGATTTTACTAGTAAAAAAATGGCGCCGACAATCGAAAAAATTCTTTCGGATGTTGAAAGGTATCGGCGCATTCAAACAGACCTTTCCGGAATTCGAAAAAAACTTGGTGCCCCGGGGGCGTCTGCAAGGGTGGCTGAAATCGCCCTGTCAATGGTGAAACAATCATGAAAGAGAAGAAAAACATTCCGTTTTCGAAGCGCTTCCAGGTGTACCTGGCCTCTTTTCTGGGATGGGCCGTGTTTTTGGGGCTTGGTTCAACCCTGCGCTTTTACAAACTGGGTTGGAAAAATGTTCGAAAATTAAGACGAAACGGGCAGAATTTTTTAATAGCCGTCTGGCACGGACGCATTTTTCTTCCTGTTTACGTTCATCGTTCTCAGGGAATAACCGTAATCGTTAGCCAGCACTGGGATGGTGAAATGATCGCCCGCACGATAAAAATGCTTGGATTCAAAACCGCCCGTGGCTCCAGCACGCGCGGTGGGCAGAAAGTTTTTCGCGAAATGATTTCGATCCTGAAGAATGGCGGGAGCGGCGCCAATATTCCAGACGGGCCCAACGGCCCTGCCCACAAAATGAAACCCGGCACGGCGTTTCTGGCTCAAAAAGGCGGCGTGCCGATTTTGCCGATGTCGTTTGCAGCCTCCTCTGGAAAAAAATTCCGCAGTTGGGATCGCTTCTTGCTGCCCCATCCCTTCGCCAGGGTCGTTGTTGTTTATGGCGATCCTATTTACATCCCACGGGATTGGTCTTCCGAACAGGTGTTGGCATTCCTTCCGGAAATTGAAAAGCGACTGACACAAGTGGAAAAGCAAGCCGATGAATTTTTCCAGGCTTAAATGGCTCCTGCCGCTGCTTCTCCCACTGTCGTGGCTGTACGGAGTAGTGATTCGCTTTCGGAATTGTTTGTACGATTGGGGGATTTTTCGTGTGCACTGGGTTCCGGCTCCCGTTGTGAGTGTTGGAAATTTAACGGTGGGCGGCACGGGTAAAACACCGATTGTGATGTTTCTGAGCCGCTTGTACCGGGCCCGCGGGAAACAAGTCGGCATTCTCAGCCGGGGCTACGGACGGGTGTCCAAAAACAGGATTCTCGTTTTTGAAGGTGAATCGGACGTAGCTCCTGAAAAAATAGGCGATGAGCCCTATCTTATCTTCCAAAACCTAAAGAGCATTCCTATTGCTGTCGATAAGAATAGATGGAAGGGTGGATTGGCTCTTTGGCAAAAGGAACCGGTGGATGTGTTTTTACTGGACGATGCATTCCAATACCGCGCCATTTTCAAACAGGTTGAAATTGCCGTTCTGGATGCGGCCCACCCGTTCGGGAATGGCCATGTTTTGCCTGCGGGATGGCTGCGAGAACCGCTGAGTGCACTAAAACGGGCATCTCTTGTCTGGCTTACCCGCGTGGACGAAGCGCAAAATCTGGGAGAGGTGCTCCGCAAGCTCATTCATTGCACACACGCACCGGTTGTCCAAAGCGTGCACAAACCCGAGGAATTTAGCAGGGTCGATCGCTCGGAACAACGGCCGTTGGAATTTTTTAGAGAGAAGGCTGTCACTGCTTTTAGTGCCATTGGCAATCCGGAATCCTTTCGGCGTACTCTCGAAAAATTGAATGTGGACATCAAATATTTTAAATCGTTTCCCGACCACTATCAATTTACGGGGAAAGACATCAACTTTATTCGTCGGCAGGCAAAAAATCGGGAAACGGAGTACATTCTCTGTACGGAAAAAGACGCGGTCAAATTGGAAAAAATTGCTCCCGACTTCTGGTTCCTGAGAATATCCATTCAAATTGTCCGCGGGGAAGAAAATCTGCTTGATTTATTACCGAATTTACAATAAATTTGTAAAGAAAATGAGACAATTATCTACGTTTTGGTGACTTGTGGGAAAGCTTCAGTTTTAAAAATCCGGATGTTTATTTCAATAAAGGCAAAATGGAGGGGCTTCACGTGCCCAAATATAATCGATTCAATTGGAATTGATGGAAAGGGGATTTTTTGATGGCAAAGGATTACCAGGTTTTGGTTGTCGATGATGACGTTAATATCCGTAAAATGATAGAAATCAATCTGAGAAAGGATAAGATTTACGATATCATTTCTGCGGCGAATGGGGAATCCTGTTTAAAAATAATGCAGGATACCATCCCCGATCTTGTTTTGCTGGATATCCAAATGCCTGGTATCGACGGAATTGAAACGCTTCGCCGAATCAAACAGGAGAATCCCAAAATTCCCGTGGTCATGATGTCGGCACACGGCACCATCGAAACAGCGGTTAAATCCATGCAGTTGGGTGCGTTCGATTTTATTACCAAGCCCTTTTCGGGAGACCGGCTTCGGCTGACCGTTAAAAATGCGATTGAAAACAGCAGTCTTAAGGCTGAGGTTGACCGCTTGCGGCAGGAATTGCAGGAGCGCTATCAGTTTAAAAATATTATTGGCGAAAGCGGTCCGATGCAGGACGTTTTTAAATCGATTAAGAAAGTAACCGACAGCAATGTAACGGTTTTGCTTCAGGGCGAGAGCGGCACGGGGAAAGAGCTGATTGCCCGGGCCATCCATTTTGAAAGCGAAAAGCGAAAAAACAAGCCGTTTGTTGCGGTAAATTGTTCGGCTTTGCCGGAGTCCCTTTTGGAAAGCGAGTTGTTTGGGCACGAGAAGGGGTCTTTTACCGGGGCATCCGGGCGCCGTATCGGGAAATTCGAGCAAGCGGATGGCGGCACCATCTTTCTGGATGAAATCGCTGAAATGAGTCCGTCGACTCAGGTGAAAATCCTTCGGGTCCTTCAGGAGCGTGAATTTGAACGCGTGGGCGGAAATGAGTTGATTCATGTGAAGGTTCGGGTAATTTCTGCTACCAATAAAGACCTGGAAGAAGCTATTAAAAAGGGAGAATTCCGGGAAGATTTGTACTACCGACTGAGCGTTTTCCCAATCGTGATTCCACCTTTGCGCGAACGAAAGGAAGATATTTCGCTGTTAGCGCATTTTTTTATTGAAAAATATGCAGGCCGGGAAGAAAAGGATGTTCGGGAGATTTC
>CAZIYL010000147.1:0-6382 GCA_964543425.1 uncultured Deferribacteres bacterium | reverse complement strand
TAAAAGTTAAAATAAATTGCCGTAAGAATCAATAAAAATTTATTTTTTTATCTTTGATTATTTCTCAATTTTTATTATAATTAACAAGATTTTGAATATACGCAAATATTGCCTTTTTTTAGCTTCAATTCTAATAAACGGGACTTCCGAATGGCTTCAGAAAAATCGATCCGTGTACCGTATTTCCTTTTGTCAGTTCTTTTGGCAGGAATTGCCTATGTTCTTTTCATTCTTCCAACGGCTTCTTTATCTTCTACTGTTTTTACAATCCTCCAGCTTTTGAGAAATACCATCTTATTGATTTTTCTCTATTTTCTCTTTGAAAAATCATTTTCAATGGAACTCTACACAAAAATTCTTTTGGGATTAATCCTTGGAACCGTCGCCGGTCTTTTGCTCCACCAATCTATTGTAGAATTTAAACCGGTTGGCACTGCTTTTATTCGATTGATCCAGATGGTTGTGATGCCCCTGGTATTTGCCTCGCTTTTTATTGGAACGGCAAGCCTGGGAGACATCGGCAAAATGGGCAGAATCGGCGGGAAAACGCTGCTTTTTTATCTGCTTTACACGGCGTTTGCTGTTGGCGTAGGACTTGTTCTCGCCAATTTTTTCCAGCCCGGCAGCGGGCTTCCCGAACATATTAAAACCGCGCTCATGCAAAATTACAGCGCCCAGGCCGGATCAAAGGTAGCCAGTGCTGCAAAACCAAGCATCGTGGACACGTTTCTGAACATCATTCCCGCCAATCCTTTCAAGGCATTGAGCCAAGGCGTGCTCTTACAAATTATTTTCTTTGCGATTTTCGGGGGTGCGGTTGCCACCATGATTCCTTCCGAAAAGGGAAAGCTTTTGGTCGATTTTATGGATGCCATTAACGATCTCATGATCAAAACCGTTCACATTGTGATCAAAGTAGCACCTTACGGCGTGTTTGCTCTCATCGCCAGTGTGATTGGCAGTTTTGGGATGGAAATTCTGGTATCTTTGCTGAAATATTCCCTTCTCACAATTGCAGGGCTTCTCCTTTTGAATTTTACGTACCCATTTGTAGTTAGTGCTTTGGCGGGGATGAAACCCATGCAGTTTTTAAAGGGGATTTTGCCCGCTCAATTGGTGGCATTCAGTACCAGCTCCAGCTCCGCTACACTCCCCGTAACCATTGAGGTGAGTGAGACCAATCTCGGCGTTCCCAACGACATTGCCAGTTTTGTGCTTCCGCTGGGCGCAACCATCAACATGAATGGGACGGCTCTCTACCAGGGAATTTCCGCCCTGTTCATTGCCCAGGTTTACGGAATGCACCTGACGATCGGCGATCAGCTCATTATTGTTCTGACGGCTACATTGGCATCGATTGGGACGGCCGGCGCTCCGGGTGTCGGGATGCTGATGCTGGTTATTGTCCTGAAACAAATTGGAATTCCGCTGGAAGGAATTGCTCTCATCTTGGGGGTGGAGCGCATTCTGGATATGTTTCGTACGACGATCAACATTACCGGAGATACGGCTGCCGCCGTGGTAGTAGCCGCTTCCGAAGGAGAATTGAAAATCCCGAACCCGGAAAAATCAATGGGTTGAGTCTTGTGTTGGGGAATAACTTTTGTAAAATTCATCCATCAACGGAGTAATTCGTTTACGTCACAAATGAACACTCCAGTAATCTCGTCAATAATTTTGGGATTAGCGCCGATTGCTTAAAACCTGCTAATTCTGCAAAAACGAGGAAATTAGAATGTCCAAAAACGTAAAGTGGATAACAGCAGCTCTCGTTTTGGTCGGTTTTATCTTTTTGCGGGAACAAACATCTCTCATTCATTTGAACACAACCGCAAAGGATTTCGGCTGGTGGTCGTTGCTGCCCGCCTTTCTCACGATCATTCTTTGCTTCCTCACGCGTGAAGTGATTTCCTCTCTTTTCCTGGGCATTTTCCTGGGGGGAATTATCAGCGGCCACTACAATATTGTGCAGGATTTTCTCATTCCCTCCATCGGAAGCAAAAAGTACGGCGAAATTCTCCTTGTTTACCTGTGGAGTCTCGGGGGACTCATTGGTATCTGGACACGCACCGGCGGTGCCCAATATTTTGCGGAACTGGCCGGAAGAAAAATCGTGCGCGGACGTAAATCAGCCAAATTTTTTGCTTTTCTTCTTGGACTGCTTTTTCACCAGGGTGGAACCATTAGCACCATTCTGGCTGGCTCCACAGCCAAGCCCATCACGGATGCCCAGGGCGTAAGTCACGAGGAGGTTTCGTACATTATCGATTCCACTGCTTCCCCCATTGCTACACTTTTGCCATTCAACGTGTGGCCGATTTACATCGGCGGATTGGTTGTTGGAACCTCGCCGATTTTTGCCAATCTGGATGTGAGCAAAACCTTTCTTTTCAAGGCCATTCCGTTTAATTTTTACGCCATTTTTGCCATTCTTTTCACCTTCTTGTTTTCGATTGAAAAGCTTCCCTGGTACGGGAAAAAGATGAAAGCGGCCATGAATCGGGTAAAAACTACCGGCAAATTGGACCGCGACGGCGCCCAACCGCTGATTTCAAAGGAACTAACCTCTATGAAAATTCCGGAAGACTACAAGCCCAGTTCATGGGATTTTCTGCTGCCAATCGGCGTACTGCTTGCCGTTTCCATCGGGCCGTATGTTCTGTACGGAAAACTCCACGTATCCGAGGCTTTTGTACTGGCGGTGCTCACCAGCATCTTCCTGGCACTTTACAAAGGTATGCCCCTCAAAACAGTTATGGAAGGATTTGTGGACGGCTGCAAGGGGGTAACTATTGGTGCCATTATTTTGGGACTGGCTGTTACCCTGGGAGCGGTTTCAAAAGAAGTGGGAACGGCCAATTTTCTCATCCGAACGACCAGTGCGTTAATCAATCCGGTATTTTTGCCGGCCATTTTGTTGTTTGCCACCATGGTGATTGCCTTTTCAACGGGAACATCCTGGGGCACGTACGCGGTGGTTTTCCCCATTGCCATGCCGTTGGCCTACGCCGTGAATCCCGACCCTTTTTACAACCTGCTGTGCTTTGCAGCCGTTACGGGTGGCTCCGTTTACGGCGATCAGTGTTCCCCTATTTCGGATACCACAATTTTGTCGTCCCTGGCCACCGGCACCGATTTAATGGATCATGTGACCACACAATTGCCGCTGGCCACCGTTGCCGCCGGGATTGGCGCGGTGTTGTACACCCTGTTGGCACTTTTTGTGGTTTAGAAAATAAATGGTCACAAAGATTCTAAAACAGCAAGAAAAGCATTCGAATAGAATTCGTGAATTCGCGGCGACCCACAAATTGGAGGATGTTGCTATGTTTAAAAAGATGTTCGTCCTTTTTATTTGTTCAGTTTTTTTCGCATCGGCCGTTTTTTCACAATCGTTTCAAACTGTTGCCGAAAAAAGCCGGCACACGGCAACCTCTACTTCTACGGAGGTACTTGATTTTCTTCACAAGCTCCAAAAAGCAAGCCCGGAAATCCGGCTCACGACCATTGCGATCAGCACCGAAGGAAAGCCGATTGTCATGGCTATTTTGGGAACCCCGCCGCCGGAATCGCCGCTTCAGGCAAATGCCTTCGGAAAACCAATCGTTTACGCCGAGGCTAACATACACGCGGGGGAGGTGGAAGGCAAAGAAGCCATGCTGGCGCTCATGCGGGACATTCTCATTGGAAACCAACACGCACTGATCGAAAATCAGATTCTGCTATTGGTCCCCGATTTCAATCCGGACGGCAACGACAAGATCAGTAAAACGCACCGCACCAATCAGGTGGGGCCCCAACAAGGGGTCGGCGTTCGTTACAACGGCCAGAGTCTGGATTTAAATCGGGATTTCGTCAAACTGGAAACGCCCGAAGTAACCGGCCTTGTCGAAAATGTGTGGGATCGATGGGATCCGATGCTTTTTGTGGACATGCACACGACCAACGGGTCGGATCACCGCGAGCCGCTTACCTGGGCAGGCCCCCACAATCCCAATATGAATCCCGAAATTTACGATTACGTCCGGCAGAAAATGCTTCCCGCGATTCAGAAAAATCTTTTAACAAAGAAAAATATTACCTCTCTACCCTACGGCTATTTTAAAGATCGCACAAACCCAAATGCGGGGTGGGTTACATTTGACCACAGGGCACGTTACAGTACCAATTACGCGGGACTGCGAAATCGCTTTTCTATTTTGGACGAGAATTACGCCTACGCCGATTACCGCACACGCGTAAAAGTCGCCTATGAATTTCTGCGTGAAATCCTCCGGTACACCCACGATCACGGTAGGGAAATGCAAACCCTGATTCATCGTGTCGATCGCGAAACGATTGCGGCGGGAGCAAAACCGGACACCACGCACAACCGTTTCGGAACCCAAATTGAGGCACTTCCTTTTAAAAAGCCATTGAAAATTGAGGGCTACAATTTTACGATAATCACCCATTCAAGCGGCAAAAAGCACTACCGAAAATTGTCGGAAACCAAAATTTACCACCCGCCCTTTTACGGAGATTTTACCATTACAAAATCCGTTCCGCTCCCGAGAGGGTACATTCTGCCCGGAACCGTGCCAAAAATTATTGCCAAGCTTCGGCAGCACGGCATTGTTGTGGAAAAACTGGGTGCCCCGGCTGTGCTCCGGGTTCAAAAATTCCGGTTTACAAAACTTTCCCCCAGTAAATGGCCATTTCAGGGGCACTGGCTGACACACGTTGCTGTTGCCACCACCACCGAAACAGACACCCTTCCTATAGGCAGCTATTTTGTGGGAATGGACCAGCCTCTGGCACCGCTAATTGCCACCCTGCTGGAACCCCAAAGCGACGACGGGCTCCTGGTCTGGAATTTCTTTGGCCGTTATCTGACCGCCGAGTGGAGCCGAAACCTGGGCATTTACCCCGTTCTGAAGATTTTTGATCAACCACCAGCCGTGCGTGAAATCCTGCGGTAAACGGCGGTTCTAACCAATTTTTGGCAATCACAACTATCGGACCCAAATGGCTGAACTCAAACGAAAACTGACCCTGAACCACACCCTGGCCATTATTATCGGAACCGTCATTGGATCCGGTGTTTTTATGAATCTGCCCATTGTGGCAAAAGTAACCGGCTCGCCGGGGATCGCCATTCTCTCGTGGGCGATTGGCGGATTCATCTGGATCCCGCAGATTCTTATTCTGGCAGAATTGGGAACGGCTTATCCCGAGAAGGGATTCGGCTATCTTTACCTGAAGAAATCAGGCAGCGATTTTCTGGCTTTTCTCTACGTCTGGACGGTTTTCTGGACGTCTGACGCCCCGTCAATTTCGATTATTTCCCTGAGCGCCGCTTCGGCTCTGGCGCTGTTTTCTCCCCTTTTCAATAATCCGGTCATTGCCCGCGTCCTGGCCATCGGCATTATTGTGTCGCTAACGGCCATTCACTACAGAGATGTCAAAAGCGGTGGCAATGTGCAAATTGTGCTCACGCTGCTCAAACTCGCGCCGTTATTCCTCCTTATTTTTGCGGGATTCGTCTTCTTTAAATCGCAAAATCTATTGGGGCAGCCTCGGGCAGGAACTCCCAATGGGCTTGGATCGCTTCTCGTTGGGGGTGTGGCTGCCACCGTTTGGTCATACGCCGGGTTCGCCAACATTCTCTACATGGCCGGTGAAATTAAAAATCCCCGCAAAACCCTTCCAAAAGCGCTCATCGGATCGGTGATTCTCATTACGGCCATGTACACACTGATTGCCTTTGCCACAGCCGTATTGCTGCCGCAGGAAAAACTAATTGCCTTTTCGGGGAGTTTTGCCAACCCGTTTCAATTCCTTCCCTGGATGGCTTCAATTGCGGCTGGATTTCTGGCTGTATCCGCTTTCATTTCAATGGTTGGGGCTACAAATGCCTGCATCATGGTTCAGCCCAGAATTGAATATGCCATGGCCAAAGATGGTCTGTTTTTTAGGATATTTGCGCATGTTCACCCCACCTACGAAACACCGGACGCTTCTATTCTTCTGCAATCGGGTGTGGCCATTTTGTTGATTTTTTTCGGAGATATTAATAATTTGCTGGGTTATTTTACAATGTCTTACGTATTACAAAACGCTCTGATTTACGGAACGATTTTTATTTTGCGTAAACGGAAGGATTACCACCCCTCTTTCCGATCGCCGTTGGTCGGCTTGATGGCTATTCTTGCTATCGGAACTCAGCTCTATCTGGCTTACGGAACGTTTATCGCCTATCCGGCAGGTGGAATTTTCGCCACGCTTATTCTGATTGCCACGGGATTTCCGTTTTACATTGCTTTTAAAAGGGGAAAAACGCAATAAAAACTCCCCGGCACAAATTATAAGTCGAGTCGCTGACTCGGCTGACTGAAATTTG
>CAZIYL010000146.1:0-6434 GCA_964543425.1 uncultured Deferribacteres bacterium | reverse complement strand
TCCACATCGCCGATGTACGTCCACGACGCACCGGCATCTTCGGACAGGTAGAGATCCCGTTTTCCGGTGTTGGTGGAGTAGAGAACGCGGTTGCCTCCCAGCCCGGCAAAATCGTCGGCCGCGCCTTCCAAAATACACTGTTCTTGCCTGGAAAAATCTTTCTTTTCATGAAATAATAAAAACAAAATAACATGTCGCACCTAACGGCGCTCTTTTTGAATTTGTATGAGCCAATTTAAAAATAATGGATTACAGCAAAGCCCCAGTGGGGCGAAATGTTTGTAGTGCAACGATGCCAAAATTGATTAAAGTCCCGTAGGAACGACAGGCTTTATATTTTAAAGAATATTCTGCCAAATTCCGAATTTAAGTTGACACCAATGGCCTTGGGCGGGTTCAATCTTCCAAAAGCGGATTGAGAAGGGAAATTCTTGATTGAGTTCTAATTCTTTTGGCTGTTTGTAAAAAAAATTGGGGTTTTGTAAAACAAATATTTTCCAAACTTGGGCAGTTCATATTTACGGAAGATTGGCTCATTACCGATCCATGCAAGCGTCTTTCGTAATGGATAATGAGAAAATCTATCCACAAAAAATCCAGTGGCTCCATTTTTTTGAGCGAACGCCAATGTAAAGGCAGCGAAAAAATGAAACCGCGCGCATTTGCTTCGCGGCCATTTGCATTCTTTATTTTCTCCCTTTTCTTTTATCGGATATGCATTCAGCGGAAATCAGCCGGAGACTAATTTCATGAAAAAACTCATATTTGGAGCAGTATTTACATTCTTGATCGCTGGGTTCTTTCAATGGAGCAGGGGTCAAACCGCTTCGCTTATTCATCCAGCCGGAACCACCCTTGCCACCCGCATCCTAACGCCGCCCGGATTTCAGAGCGTTCCCGTGCCCAAAAATTCCTTTGCCGATTACCTGCGTCACCTGGCTCTGAAGCCAAACGGAACGCCCGTTCATTTGTACGACGGCGGCATTAAACCGGCTGACGGCGTTTACGTGGCCGTGGTGAATTTGCCCATCGGACACAAAAACCTGCACCAGTGCGCCGACGCCGTCATTCACCTGCGCGCTGATTACTTGTGGCGGAACAAACAATTCAATAAAATTCACTTCGATTTTACAAACGGTTTTCAAGCGGACTATTCCCGCTGGATGCGAGGCGATCGCATTGTGGTGCGCGGAAATCACGTGCACTGGGTACATAGCGCCCAACCGTCCAACTCGTACGCCACCTTTTGGAAATACCTCGAAGCGGTTTTCACCTACGCGGGAACGCTGTCCCTTTCTTCTGAGCTTCAGTCCGTTTCCGTTGGCCAACTGAAAATCGGGGACATTTTTATTGAAGGCGGCTCACCGGGGCACGCGGTGATTGTGGTAGATTTGGCTGAAAATCCCAAAACAGGAGAAAAAATATTTCTTCTTGCGCAGAGCTACATGCCGGCACAGGAAATCCAAATTCTGCAAAATCCAAACAATACTCAGCTAAGCCCCTGGTATTCGGTTCGATTCGGTGAAATTTTGAGAACGCCGGAATGGACATTTCGAAAAAACAATCTGAAACGATTTGGAAAATAGGCCCCCTGGTTTTGTTGACAAAGCGCTCTTTTATTCGATTTAGACTAAAAAATTCATGTGCCACAAAGATGCCAAGACACAAAGATTTAATACTCTGCCGTTGCGAGTTTTGCAAAAGTCTCAGGATTTTTATTCCCTACTTGGCAAGAAATTCGATCCAAAGCCAAAAGCCCTGTCCTTTTTACAAATTCAAAAATGCCCGAAAAAAAGCCGCTTCCCGGATAGGGAAACGGCTTTAGTAGTATCTCCAAAGGCATTTGAAGTTCGAATTTTTGTCGGGACTTTTATCGTTTTTACGAGAAAAAGCGAACTTTACTTCACCAACAAGATTTTTCTAATCTGTTTAAAAGCCCCCGCACTGACCTGAATAAAATAAACACCGGAACTAAATCGGGAGGCATTCCAGGAAACCCGAAACGTGCCCGCGGATTTTGTTTCATTCAGCAGTTCGTCCACTAACTCCCCGGCTGCATTAAAAACTGCAAGGTGAACCCTCGCATTCCGCGGAATGGCAAATTGAATGGTCGTGACCGGGTTAAATGGATTGGGGTAGGCCTCCGAAACTGAAAATCCATTGGGAATTTGCACCTGAATTTCTTTTACAGCAGTGGGCGTTTCAACGTTTCCCGTGCCCTGATTGTCATGACGAAAACGCGGCCAGGGGCTGTGCGCCAGCCCGGCGCTGGTGCCGTAGAGCGCATAAAGCGTTCCGTCCGGTTGCCCGATGTAAATCGTACTATCCTGGCCAATTGCCGGCGCCCCCGTGATGGCATCACCATTCTGGAACGTCCATTTTACCGTGCCGTCGGGATTAAATGCGTAGAGCCATTTATTGAATCCCAAAACGGTGTCGACGGCGGTAACGTAAACCACGCCATCTGCACCCACGGTTGGCGAATCGTTATAATAGAATGCGACCAATCCGTTAGCTGTAAAATACCATTTTTCGGTGCCGTCCGGATTGACAGCGTAAAAATTGTGGTCGTACGAACCAAAATAAATGGTGCCATCCGGGCCAATGGTAGGGGAAGACACTATCATCCCGCCGGTTTTAAATGCCCATTTCTGGGTGCCATCCGTATTAATGGCGTACAGATTTTTATCATACGAACCAACATAAACCGTTCCGTCAGCGCCAATGGCCGGAGAAGATTGCACCTTGCCTGCGTCGCGAAAATTCCATTTGGCCGTCCCGTCGGCATTGCGGGCGTATAACCCACCGCTGTTCAGACCAATGTAGATCGTCCCGTCCGCCCCAATGGCGGGACTGGAATATTCGTTCCAGCCCAGTTGAATCGTCCATTTGCCGGAGCCATCCGGATTGACACCATAAAAATTCTGGTTGGTCGTGGCAAAAACGACGGTACCATCAGCCATGAGCCCCGGTGAATCCGTCACCCAGCCATCTGCGTCCACCTGCCATTTTTTTGTCCCATCCGGATTGACCGCAATCAGGGCACCCAATCCGACCCGGGCAATATAAATTGTACCGTCCGGAGCCACGACGGGTGAGGCTTTGAGCCCGTACTCCGCATCAAATCTCCACTTTTCGTGTCCCTCAGGGGTGATCGCATAGAGGTAATGGTCATTGGAGGTAACATAAATGGTGCCATCTGCGCCAATAGCAGGAGTCCCGAAAATTTCATCACCTGCCTTAAACGTCCATTTCACAGTACCCGGTGTCTGGGCAAAAGAAAAAGAGGCAGCTAAAATAAGAATGATTAAGAATGATACGCGTTTCACGATATTTTCCTCCAAATTTATGTGTGTTTTTTTCATACGAATGGCTGAATTAGGGATTGTTTCCTTTATTAATTTTTTCAAGCTCCGTAATTTGATATGTCAATTTGTTAAACGGGTCGATTTCTTCTTCAATTATTTTGGCATAAATTCCGGGCATTTCATTGATCATCCAGTATTTTACTTTTTTATCGCTGTCAAAGCCTTCTACCACGGTGCACAGGAACGTGCCCGCAGGAACAGTAATCTTCTCCGTTCCAAGAATTCGGTAGGGCTGCAATTCATCTTTCGGGAAAAAGTTATTGTAGCGCCCACTTAATCCACCCTTGTAATTCTGTGAGAACTGCGAGGTATCCCCTTCAGAAATACTCAGGTTTGTAAATTCCACACCGGGCTTTTTTGCATTTGTTTTTATTCTGGACAAAATTGTGCGGGTGTATGCCATTGTGTGAAATTTCTCAACCAGGGTTCCCCTGCGATACTGAACCGACGCAATTCCACTCAGGAAGTCCGCCATTTGGTCAAAATCCTGCCACGGCAGACGAGACGAGTTTTCGTCCTGATCTTCCGGAAAATCGTCTTCCTTAAACGACAGGCGCTCAATTGGGGGAAGGTTTTTCGGAAATCGTTTCACCCGAATGGTTTTCCCGTTGCTCTTCAGTTTCAATTGATCAGCTGTGTGTTCAATAATTTGATGTTTTCCTCGCAACAGATGGGAAAAACCAATAAAAATAATGGAATTCTCTTTTGGATTAAAAATCCAGGTTCCCTGTCTTTCGTCGGTTTCGTTCGCGGAAGCCTGATACAGAACAAACGTATCCGGCAGGGTAAATTTCAGAAATGCCACCGGGTATTCTGAATCCAGGATATTCCAATCGCCGGCAAGCCCGGAGTTTTTGTTGGCCTGGGTAATGGCGTCGTGATCGACCCTTGAATAGTAGAATTTAGATCCGTCTTTGTCAATCACCAATTCGTTAGCCGTCAGTTTGATTATTTTGGCTGCGCCGTTAAAATCCTTGTCCATTTTGGACTGAAAAATGAGTCGGTTGGCTTTGGGATCAACCTTCCAGTTCCCTACCTCGATACCCATCATTGCCAATTTACCGTCTTTTCGAAAATCGGCCGTCTGGTAAGGATGGCTCACTTTGCCTTTCATTTCGGCCGTCGTCATTAACCAGCTACCTGCTACGCCGGGTATTTGGGCTTGTGCTGCCACGGCACATGTGGCAATCACCCCCAAAAAAATGAATCTTTTTACAAATGTCTTCATGCATACCTTCCTTTTTTGTTTAATTGTTTCTTCTTTGCTCCCAGGAACCTGGGAATGTGTGTTTCCTCGTGCGCAATCTTCAATTTTAGGGACAAAAAGGTCCCAACAGGGCGAATTTTTCCCATCAATGTTATTTGCAAAATGGTTAAATCGTATAAAAAGACAATTTGTTGGATAACCGAATAAGATTTTTAAGAAAGAAAATAAATGTCGGATGGGGGATACAGCGAGCAAAAAAATCGGGGGGATTTTGTGGCGTTTTCCAACAGTACAGGCCATTGCTGAACAGGCGATTTTTCATCGCCAGGTGCTTAAAACCATTAAAAAGGAGTCCTGCAAGGAACACGGAACTTCCAAAGAACGGAAATAATCGAAGGAAAAGATCTCTTAATTTGGACAGCCAGGATTGGCAACCGCAAGCCCCGTCAAATTATTCCGGTATTAAATATAGACTTTTTTCTGCCAAAATTCAAATAATATTTGCCCGATACCGGGCTCGCTCCCCCTTTTTTTGAGTTCACCAAAAAAGAATTCTCTCACCCGCATAAAACACTGCCCCCGTTCACATTCAGGATTTCCCCTGTGATGTAGCTGGCGTATTCCGAAACCAGAAAAAGCACCGCTCCTGCAATTTCTTCCGGGCGGGCAGGGCGTTTCAAGGGAATGGTGCGTAAAATTTCTTCCTTCTGTTCCTTTAAAGCGGTTTCGGACATTTCCGTGTCCACCCATCCGGGCGCTACACAATTGACCAGAATACCGTCGTCCGCCAATTCCACAGCCAGCGATTTGGTGAAGGAAATAATTGCCCCTTTGGAAGCCGCGTAGTGCGAATGGAAGGGTTCTCCACGCTGGCCTGCTGTGGAGGAAATGTGTACGATTCGCCCCTCTTTTCGCGCCTTCATGTGGGGCACCACCCAACGGGTAAAATTGAACACCCCATTCAGGTTGACCGCCAGTGTCTTCTGCCACTGTTCGGGACTCATCTGGTCGATTGCCCCGTATTTCCAGATGCCTGCATTGTTTACCAGAAAATCGATTTTGCCCAGGTCAGCGATGGCCTGTTCGACCACAGCGCCCACCTCTTCAAAATCCGAAACCTCGCAAGGATAGGCAAAGGCCTTCCGCTGCATGAATTGAATATTCTTGACCACGGCTTCGGCCCTGGTTTTGTGTGTGTGGTATGTAAAGGCCACATCCGCGCCAGCCTCCGCCAGCATCAGAGCCGTCGCTCGCCCAATTCCCCGGGAACCACCCGTGATCAGGGCTGTTTTTCCGTAAAGTGCAATCATTCTTGTTTCTTACCTTATTTTTGCCACCAAGACGCGAATACACAAAGAAATAATTCTTTGTGCCTTGGTGTTTTTGTGGCAGTTTTTGTTTAAAAACTCGAAGCCCATTTTTTGAAAAGAGCCCCGACAAAATTTTCATCCAAAAGATTGGCCTCCAAATCTACTGACTGGTTCAATACCTTGACCAGCCTTCCCAGAGCCTCCAATTTTTTCTGGTGAGCTTCCCCCGCCCGGTACCCAAAAATCGAATTGTTCGTCCAGAGGAGATCGGTGTTGTCATCTATAAGACCCGCCTCTCGCGCCCGCTCCCATTCCACCGTTCCTGGAATGGGCGAAAAATTGGCCAGCCGAATTTTCACCCCCAATTGGTGCACCAATAAAATGCTGCGCATCATTTCGTCGGGGCTCTGACCAGGAAGTCCCACCAGGATGTACACCTCGATTCGTTTTCGTGGAAATCCTGCGGTTTGCAGGGAATCGATGGCATTGGCCAGATCGTCCGGCGTGACCTTGCTGTTCATGTCCCGCAGGCGCTCGGGGTTGGCTGTT
>CAZIYL010000145.1:0-6524 GCA_964543425.1 uncultured Deferribacteres bacterium | reverse complement strand
GTTTAATAATAACACACCCCTAAATCCCCTCTTGATAGAGGGGACTTCCCTCGTTACTGAGTTTAACCATTTCCGGTTAACTGTGGGTGCAGCGGGTTAACGTATTTTTATTGAATATTTTTCAATCATTTTTGCAAAACTCGCAACGGTAGAGATTTTAATTCAACAAAATCAATTGACAAGAATTCGAGACATTTGCGGGCTGTTCTTTTTGCTGCAAGTGGTTACGGTTCGTCCAGTGCCAAAATTGCCAAAGAAGCTTGCTGTCCCACCGGACTTAGTTGAGTTGACAAGACGTATTCTTCCAGAAAAAACTCATTTTCCTGTTTTTGCTGAAAACCGGATGCGGCCGGAAAGCGTTTGTTTTCTTTGTAACGATAATTCCAGATCATAAACAAAACAACCACTCCTGTCATAATGAGCCACGCAAATTTCCGCCGCTTCCTGTAAACAATTGGAGAAGACCTTTTTGAACGCAGCCTCTGCCGAATTTTCTGGAACAAAAATTCTTTTTGAAGAGCCGGTGGCTCTGCCGGATGAAGCTTTTTCAGCGCCCCAACCGTTTCCGAATACGCCTGAAATTCGGCACGGCACTTGGCACACGATTGAAGATGTGCTCCCATTTTGCGGGTTTCTTCGGGCGACAGCCAATTCTCAGAATAGGCCGTAAATTTTTCGCGAACCTCTTTGCAGGTCATCAGCGATCCTTAAAATAGGGTTCCAACAGGTCTTTCAATTTTAGTCGGGCATAATGAAGCCGCGACATCACTGTTCCCACAGGAATTGACAAAATCTCCGCAACCTCTTTTTGCGGCAATCCCTGCAAGTCGTACAGAGTGACGGCTAAACGTTGTTCTTCCGGCAATTTCTGAATTGCTTGCAGCAGGATTTCTTTTTCCTCTTTGCGCGTTAGTGCCAGTTCCGGGGAGTCTTCGGAATCAGCAAAGCTGTCCGGAGCAACAGGCGTTTTCGCAAAAAATGGAAAGACCCGGGATAAAAGCCGGTGTTTGCGTTGGAGCTTTTGAAAACGATGAACAATAATCTGAAAGAACCAGGTTGAAAATGCAAAACTTGCATCGTAACGGTGCAAACTGCGAAACATTTCCACAAAGGCCTCCTGAACCAAATCCTCCGCAGCAGGGGCATTTTGCGTTAAATTCAAGGCAAATCGATACGCGCGATCAAGATATAATCGGCACAATTGATCCATGGCCTGTTTTTGGCCGGATTTTGCGAGTTGGATCAGTCGTTTCTCTTCAGCGCGGCCCTTTGTTTCTATTTTATTATTCCCTTACGTCAAAGAAATCTTCAAAATTATTTTCGCGATTCGGCAACTAACCACCCAGTCGCCAAAACTCAAAGACTTAAAGTTCCAATCACAATACAAATTACTAACTACGTAGAAACCACACAAATGGTTCAAATACCGTTTTTATCTTCCTTCAACCTGAAAAATTCATGCGTTGAAAAGACACAAAAATTCAATAAATAAAAGAAGTTGTAAAACTCACATACGCAAAAATTACAAAATGTCCCAATTACAATATTCTTCGTACCTTAGCGTCTTCCCGGTAAAAATTTTTGAATAATACCGGTTAAAAAAAATTTGCCTAAACGGAAAAAACCTCACTTTTATCTTGACAATTTCAGAAATTCCTCTAACTTATTTATGTCTATTTTGATGGAGAGGAAAACAAAATACACAATTCTCCTATAAATTAGTGAATTTTATGAAATCAATCAAATTAAAATTTGGCCGCTGGCGTGAAAGCTGTTGGCGCTTTCGTACCTGGAGGATTTCCATCTCCCATAAAAGGCGTTTCAAAAGCAAAAATTATTTAGCAGCCTTATTTTATTCAAACCCTCATTTTATTCAAGCATCTCAATTCAATTATCCAAACATTCAAATTCCAAATTTTCCCGGAAATCCTTTTAGCGTTGATTTCCTCTTCCATTATTTTCTCAATCAACTTTTTTTCATCTCAAGCATTTTTAATAAAAATCAATCATTTAAAATAAGGAGGCAATATGTCTTTTAGATTTGAAACGGATGTTGTCCACGGAGGGCAGCACCCCGAAAAATTAACTGGTGCTCTTACACCCCCCATCTACCAGACGTCTACATTCGCCTTTGACAATGTGGAACAAGGGGCCGCCCGTTTTAGCGGCAGAGAAAAAGGATACATGTACACGCGGCTTGGAAATCCAAATACCGACCTTCTGGCCAGCAAAGTGGCCAAACTGGAAGGCTTTCCGGCAGGAATTTCCACAGGTTCAGGGATGGCGGCTGTAGCCAATGTAATCCTTGCCGCGGCCAAAGCGGGAGACAGTATTGTGGTGGATGACACCGTTTACGGCGGAACGCACTATCTGGTGGAACAGGATATTCCAAAATTGGGAATTGAGGTCATCCGGGTGGATGCCGCTGACACCAAGGCACTGGAATCGGCAATTAAATCCAATACGACCCTGATTTTAATTGAAACGCCCGCCAATCCAACGCTGAAAATTATCGACATCGAGGCGGCTGCCAAAATTGCTCACCAAAGGGGTGCAGTGCTGGCTGTGGACAACACCTTTTCCTCCCCTTATTTGCAGCGACCGAAAGAATTCGGAGCGGACATTGTGTTTCATTCCGCCACAAAATATATCAGCGGCCACGGCGATGTGGTGGCAGGCGTTGTTTGCGGCGAAAAAGATTTTATTGATTCGGCAAATAATGCTGCCACCCATTTCGGCTGGTCAATGAGCCCGTTTAACGCCTGGCTTCTTTTGCGGGGATTAAAAACCCTGGTTGTGAGAATGGAACGCCACTGCAGCAATGCGATGACCCTGGCCGGATGGCTGGAAAAACATCCGAAAATTGAAACCGTGCTTTATCCCGGATTGGACTCCTTTCCCCAACATGAACTGGCCAAAAAGCAAATGAAGGATTTTGGCGGCATTATCTCTTTTGAAATGAAGGGTGGTTTTGAAGCGGGAAAAGCCCTCATGAATCACGTAAATCTGGCCAGCCTCGCCGTAAGTCTGGGTGATTGTGACACGCTGATTCAGCATCCGGCTTCAATGACCCATGCTGGAATGAGCAAGGAAGAAATGGAAGAAGCGCACATCACGCCTGGCCTTGTCCGTATTTCCGTGGGAATTGAGCATGTTCAGGATTTAATTGACGATTTGGAACAGGCGCTGAGGAAAATCGATTAGATGAAATTGTAAAAAGGCCGCGGATTCACGAATAAAAAATTCTTCATGAATTCGCGGCTAATTTTTTTCTGTTCCTATTTCAACCCGTTCCTTTAGCCATTTGTTGTAACCCAACACCACCAGCCAACCAACTAAAAATCCCAGAATCGCGCCGGCAATCACATCAAACGGATAATGAACTCCCACGTACACGCGAGAGTAGGCAATCAAACCGGCCAGCGTGTAAAAATACCATCGGTATTTGTGGTAGAATCCCCCGAATAGGGCGGCGGCTGCCATGCTGTTTGTGGCGTGGGACGAGGGAAACGAAAAACTGCCGGAGCAGCCCACTAGCAATCGCACCGTTTCCACCACGTGGCAGGGTCGTATTCGGTGGACAAGCGGTTTAATAACAAAACTGCTCATCTGGTCACTCAGTGTGATGGTCAAAATGAGTAAAAGAGCGGCTGCTCGTCCCCTTTTGCCTCCCCAAACCATCAGGGCAATCCAGATCAGCAAAATGAGGAGTTTCCAATTGTCCAAATTGGTCAAACGAGGCATCAGCCAGTCCAGAACAGGACTCGTGAGCGTTTGATTGAAAAGATTGAAAAGTAGTGTATCCAGATGAACCAAAAATTCAAGCACGTTTTTTGCCTTTAGTCACTTGCAATTGATTTTGGATCGATAAAAAACAGGGCGGCAATTTTACCGCCCTTTAAAATTCAATTATTGTAATGCCAAAATAAAGAACTGCTTTCTTTCTATTTTGGTTTAGACTTTTTCAGAATTAAGTTGCAGGAATATTTAACTCGGTACGGTAATAATCAATTACATTTTTAAGAATCTCGTCCAGCGTGTGGTGAGGCTCGTAGCCGATGTAAGATTTGATTTTTGACAAATCCGGAATACGGATTTTCATATCCTCAAACCCCTCCTCGTAAGCCTTTTCGTAAGGAATAACTTCAATCGAAGAGTTGCTGTTGGTCAGTTTTTTAATCCGCTTCGCCAAATCCATAATCGAGACCGGCTCATTTCCACCCACATTAAAAATCTGGCCCTCTGCCCGTGGATTTTTCATCAGTTTAATCAAAGCATCAACCACATCGGCCACGTATGTAAAACAGCGAATTTGTGTGCCGTCTCCGTAAACCAGAATGGGTTCATTTTTCAGAGCCCGCGTCACCATTCGCGGGATTACCATTCCGTATTGGCCGGTCTGCCGGGGACCAACCGTATTGAATAATCGCACGACAACTGTGGGCAGTCCTTTCTCCTTATGATACGCCAGTGCCAGATATTCGTCAATGGCTTTAGATGACGAATAACACCAACGGCTTCGTACGGTGGGTCCCAACAGACGGTCATCGTCTTCACTAAACGGGACCTTTTCACTCTTTCCGTAGACCTCCGATGTTGAGACAATGAGCACCTTTTTGAGATACCGATTTGCCAATTTTAAGACCATTTCGGAACCCATGATATTCGTTTCAATTGTCTTCACGGGATGTTTCACAATCAGCTCCACGCCAACGGCAGCCGCTAGGTGGTAAATCATATCATTTTCGCTCACCAACCGATCCATGACCGTTTCATTTTGAATGGTGTCAATTGCGATTTTAAAATTGGGATTTCCCATGAGATGCTTTACATTTTCCAATCGTCCGGTCGAAAGATCGTCAATGGCCCAGACTTTGTGGCCCTGTTTCAGCAATTCCTCGGCAAGATGTGAACCGATAAATCCGGCGCCGCCGGTAATTAAAATATTCATTCCTAATTAACCTCCATGTTTATTAATGTGCATTAAAAATGTAATCAAACTTAAAATTAAGATTGACTGAACCAAAAGCACCCAGCTTTCCCAAGCTTTTGCACCGGGAAGTAAAAGTGCCGCCATTCCAATTGTAAGAGTTACAACGTAAATAAAAAAAACAGCCTGCGTCTGCCGCATGCCCAGCGCCACCAATCGGTGAGAAAAGTGTCTTTTATCACCCACAAACAGCGGCCGGTGCTCCCGCCATCGAATGACCATTACCGAAAAAGTGTCATAAATTGGAACACTCAAAACCAGTAACGGAATAATAACCGGAATCACCGTTTGACTTTTCGGGGTGATGTAAGAACTCACAACCGTCAGCGTACCTAACATGTAACCAATAAATAGACTTCCGGCATCTCCCATGAATATTTTAGATGGGTACCAATTAAAAGGCAAAAAACCAAGCAAGCTGCCGGCCAAGGCAACAAAAATAAATGCCGTAAATAACTGTCCCTGGCGAAAAACAATAACGGCAAAAAGCAAAGACGCAATGGCCGCAACACCGGCAGATAAACCGTCCATATTATCCATTAAATTAAAGGCGTTAGCGATACCCACAATCCAGATAGCGGTAATGATAAAATCCAGTACCTGGCCGGGCATAAACTGCGTCCTGACTCCCCCCGCAAACAAGATTCCTACCGATAAAAATTGCACCAGAAATTTTACCTGATACGGGAATGTCTCTCCCCGAATATCGTCGATCAACCCAAGAAGGACAACCACCAAACCGGCGCCTGCGATGCAAGAGAGTTCCAAAAACCGTGCCTGAATTCTTGGGAACAATTCCAGATAGGGAGCCAAAAAATGCGACACAAATGGCATATCCTTGAACAAAAACACACCAGTCAGGTTAAGCACAATGGTTAAATAAAAAGCACTTACGATTGCCAACCCACCCAACAGCGGTTTGGGGCGATCGTGGATTTTCCGCTGGCTGGGGCGGTCCGTTATTCCCCAGCGAAGCGCCAATTTTTTAAAAAGTGGAACCAGCAACGCCGAGAATGCAATTCCCATCCCCAGAAGATAAAATAATGTTAGAACACGTAACATCTAATCACCGTTAGTTAGAATTAAAAAACAGGACTCAGCATGGAGACTTGCGTTGAGTCTTTCCCACCGCTCATATCCGTGCAACCCCGCAAAAATCCCCTCTTCAGAGCCGGGGACGGGGTGTGTTATTCTGTCCTTTTCCAAATAATTGTACCAACAAGCAAAGATTGGAAAAGCACACCCCTAAATCCCCTCTTGATAGAGGAGACTTCCCCGATTCCTGGCTTGGTCTTTCTCAAGGCAATCACCACAATGAATTGTCGTGATTTTTCAACCCTGCCCTACTTCTCCCCAATTTTAATGCCTGTCATAATGTGTTTTCGGGCATCCAGCAAACGCGCACCAAATTCCCAACCGCCGCCCGCCTGAGTAATTTTTGCAAGAAGCACATTTTGCCCCTTCTTCAATTGAATCGGGACCAAATCCTGATTTTTTTCGTAGCCTCTTAAAACTTTGTGTGTAAAAATGGGCA
>CAZIYL010000144.1:0-6533 GCA_964543425.1 uncultured Deferribacteres bacterium | reverse complement strand
GCAGGGTTCTATTTCAATTAAATGCAGACCGAACGAAAAAATAGAAAAAAAACTTGACAGACCCAATTTTATTACATATATTGAGTATATGTAAATATTTACTTACTTTAAGGAAAATAAAAATGGCATCATTTACAAACAAACAACAGAAAATCATCGACGCCGCCATCGAGCTAATTGCCAGCGAGGGAATTCAAAACCTGACCATCAAAAACCTCTCGGCGAGAGTTGGCGTTACGGAAGGTGCTATTTACCGCCATTTTAAAAGCAAAGTGGATATCCTGCTGGGAATTCTGGAGATATTCAAGGATAGCAAGAACCATCTTCTTGAAAACATCGCCGCCAAGGATTTTTCCGCTATTGAGAAACTCGAAATTATTTTCCGAGAACATTTTGAGCAATTCTCAATAAAGCCGGCTCTTGCCGCCATTATATTCGCCGAAGAAATTTTTCAGAATAACAAAACATTGGCCGAGTCCATCGTTTCTATCATGAAAGCCAATCAAGAGATTATCGAAAAAATTGTGGAAGAAGGGCAAATACGAGATGAAATTCGGACAGATATGGCCCCTGAGCAAATCGCTCTTGTTATTTTGGGAGCTATTCGATTGATTGTTGCCAAATGGCATCTGTTTGGCCATAATTTTGATTTACAGAAAAAGGGAATGGCTCTATTTTTATCCATCAAAAAAATGATCGCAAATTAATTCTTTGGGCTTGCACAAATTTCTGTGGATTGTTCGGTGAAAATAAATTCGGTGTTTTTATAAAAAGCATTGAATCATCTGAGCAGAATATTCCTTTTCATTCTCACTTCTAAGGGGAAATTCAGGCAGGGTTTTGAAAATTCTATTACACTCACAGCCGCAGAGCTGATATTTTAGATTCGTTTGTAAGTAAATTATTACATACTTTATTGAGACAGGAGACTTCAGTGGAAAAGCTGCTAAATAAATTGCTAAAATTCCCAAAATTGGTACTGCTGATCATTCTGATTATTTCCATTGCCTTTTTTGTGATTATGAAGAAAAATTCCCGCATGGAAACCAATCTGGACAAGTACATGCCCGAAAAACATCCGGCATTCGTCTACAGCAATCAGGCGGAAAAATGGTTTAACATCAAAGATGGAATTATTATCGCCCTCGAAAATGAGGACGGTGTGTTTAATTCTACGACACTAAAAAAAGTCAAAGACATAACAAAAAAATTGCAGCACATGAAAGAAATCAAGAAAAATGATGTCGTTTCTCTTTACACGGCAGACAATATTGTGGGACAGGAAAGCAATTTGGATGTGACGCGGTTTTACCGGCGCGTGCCCACCGATTCGGTCGGATTGGCGGAGATCAAGAAAAAGGTGGAGGGTAACGAGATGGTTTTCAGCCGTCTGGTTTCCACGGATGAAACGGTCACGGTTATTATTGCCCGTATTGACAACAATATCTTCTCGCAGGATTTCTATCATCGCATTTTAAATCTGACCAAGAAATACGAAGGACCGGAAAAAATTTTCGTGGCTGGTCGACCCATTGTGGAAGGTACTATGGCCTATCTGGGCCCCCGCGATATGAAACGGATGGTACCCATCGTCATTCTGGTAATCATTTTGGTGCTGTACCTGGTGCTGCGCAATATGCGCAGCACACTTTTCACACTTCTGGTTGTTCTGTTCAGCACAATCTGGGCCTTTGGATTGATGGCCGCACTGCACGTTCCCATTTATGCCGTTTCCACCATGATCCCGGTCATGCTGATTGCCATCGGCGTGGCGTACGGCGTGCACTTGTACAGCCATCTGTATTTGCACCTACAGGAACACCCCGAGGCCACGCGGCGTGAAGCCGTAGACAACATGATTCACGAAATGTGGCAGCCTGTTATGATGGCGGCCGTTACAACGGTTATTGGTTTCGTCTCTTTGCTGACGTCCCAGGTATACCCCATTAAGGATTTTGGCATTTTTACAGCCTTTGGTGTGCTGGCGGCGTTTCTGCTTTCGATGCTGCTCATCCCGGCGGGTATTCTGGTTTTTGGGTTGCCCCGAGCTAAAAAGAAAACGCAGAACGAAAATCTTGAAGAAAAAGAGGCTCATTTTGCTCATCGCTTTGCCGACGGCGTGGTTCACCACAAAACCCTGACCATCGTCCTCACCCTGTTTATTACCGGCATCTCCGTTTACGGCATGAGCAAAGTCTGGATTAATTCCAGCTTCCTTTCCAAGTTTGAGAAAAACAGCGACATTGTGCTTACGGATCGCTTCATCAATGAACACTTTGGAGGCACCAGCACATTGAATGTTGTTCTTGAGGGAAAAAAAGACGACACATTCAAAAATCCTTCTACCTTAAAATGGGTTGCAAAAATGCAAAAGGCCGTTGAAGATAGTCTGCCCGTTGTGGGAAATTCTTTTTCGCTGGCAGATTATTTAAGGAGAATGAACCGCGTTATGCACGCAGACAGTGAGAAATACGACGCCATTCCCGGCAGTCAGGACTTGATTGCGCAGTACCTGCTTCTGTACGAAATGTCCGGTAACCCCGAAAACTTGTGGCAGGTGGTTACGGAAGATTTCAAAAAGCTTAACATCACCTTTCAATTGAAAAGCGACGGCTCCAAGGCGTTGAAGAGCACTATTGCCATTATTAATCAATATAAACCCCAATTTGAAAAACAGGGCATTACAATGCACTACGCAGGTTCCGGGTACAAGGCATTGGTTTTCACCGATTTAATTTTGCAGGGACAAATTTACAGTCTGATTATGTCCCTGGTCATTGTGGTGATTTTGTTGTCACTCATGTTTAAAAAAATCAGCATTGGATTGATCGGTTCGATTCCCATTGCGATTACCACGATCATCAGTTTTGGCGTCATGGGACTGCTGAATATTCCCCTGAGCACCACCACGGCGCTGATTTCCAGTATCGCCATCGGCATCGGGATCGATTACGCCGTGCATTTTATTGACCGGTACCGATTTTACAGCGCGGAAACACACGACAAAATCCAAACAAGCCACTACACCATGCACCATTCGGGCAGGGCAATTCTGTTCAATGCAGTCGTCGTGATTGCCGGATTCTTGGTGCTGCTGTTTTCGGTGTTCCCGCCCAACCGAACATTGGGAGCTCTGGTGTCGCTGAACATGTTGACCAGTTTCATCGGAACGGTGACGATTATGTTTGTGATTCTTTATGCGTCGAATATTTATTTTAAACGGGATAAACAGAATTTGAAGAGGGAGTTTTGATTTTAAAAGAAATTGGAAGTTGTTTTCGACCAGAGTTAAATGGGTCAACGAACTAATTCGTAACCCACCCCCTTTGTCCCCCTCCCTGCGGGCAGGGAGGGGGAAATGGATGCTCTCAATGCCGGTTATAAAAATAAATCAGGGGGTGGGTGTTAAAAAAGAGAACGGAAAAATCTCTATAAAAAATGCATGCATTCGCCAGATGGATATCGTTTTCCTGTTTTTTATTTCCTTATTAAAATCTTAATTCGAATTGGAGCAAGCGTTTTGGAATATGCTCAGCAACTAATATGAGCTAAACGAACGAATCATTAAATTAAAAATTCGGAGGTGTAGAATGAAAATCAAACGCAGTTTATTCTTGTGGATTTTATTTGCCCTGACAACGGCCGGGTTTGCTCAACCGAAGCTCACCGGCCTGCAAGTCATGCGAAAAGTGTACAATCGTCCATTTCCAAAAGAAATGGAAGCCGATTTAACGATGGTGCTGATTAGTTCCAGCGGGAATCAACGCGTACGGGAAATTCACCAGTACATTAAGGATTTTGGAAAGGTGGAAAAGAAAATCATGTTCTTCGTCAAACCGGCCGACGTGCGCAACACCTCATTCATGAACTGGAGCTACGATAACCCAAACAAGGACGACGATCAGTGGATTTACCTGCCCGCCCTAAAAAAGGTAAAACGTATTTCCAGCGACAGCAAGGGCGATTATTTTATGGGTTCGGATTTTACCTACGACGATTTGGGCGATCGCAAGCCAACGGATGATACCCACAAGATTTTGCGCCAAGAAAAACTCAACGGCGAGGATTGCTACGTAATTGAGAGTCACCCCAAGGACAAAGATTACATGTATTCCAAAACGCTAACCTGGGTAATCAAAGACAAATGGATTGGCCTACAGAAAAAATTCTGGGATGAAGATGGCGAATATTTGAAAACCCTGCACATTCAGAAATACGCCAACATCAAAGGGTACTGGATGCTCGAGCAGGTTGAAATGGACAACGCCCAATCCAATCATAAAACCATTATGAAATTGAGCCACATTAAAATCAATAGCGGCATTCGAAATAACATGTTTACCGAACGCATGATGAAGCGAGGGTTGTAAGATGAAGCAGAAAAAAATTGCCGGGCTTTTTGTGTTTTTGTTTGCGTTGATTTTCTTGACAGCCGGGGTTCAGGCACAGGGGTTGAAGTTGACTGGTTATGCCAGAAATTACACGGGCGTTTTGCTCAATGGGAATCAAGACTTTGCCATCATTCAGAACACGTTCAACCTGAATGTTGAAAAGAATGCGGGGCAGGTGGCATTCAAGGTAAATCCGTACATGTACCAGTACCCCAATCAGGATAGCGAACACCCCGAAATTGGGTTGCGGGAGGCGTATCTGGACATCTATTTTAATTCCATGGATCTCCGCATCGGGAAGCAGCAGATTATCTGGGGAAAGGCAGACGGCGTCTTCATTACGGATATTGTTTCCCCCAAGGATCTCACGGAATTCCTGCTGCGGGATTTTGACGAAATCCGAATGGGCGTGACGGGCGTAAAAACAAATTACTATCTCGGAAACAACACACTTGAGGTGGTCTGGCTGCCCGCCTTTATTCCAACAAAATTTCCGCAGCAACAATCCATTTGGTTTCGAATGCCCCCATTCCCTGTGCCTCCCTCGCACGTTCTCATTGATCGCTCACGGGAAAAAGTGAATCCCGCGCTGGACAACAGCGAACTATTCGCCAAATTTTCCGCACTAACGGGCTTAATAGATTTTGAAATCATGGGAGCATATGCATGGGATGACGACCCAACCCTGCACGTGTACAAAATAATTAATCCGAGCACCCATCATTTGGATAGTCTAAAGATCTACCCGGAACATCACCGCCTGACAATTGGCGGCGGCAGTTTCAGCACCACACTGGGGCCGGTTGTCCTGCGTGGGGAAGGCGCCTACTACACCGGAAAGTATTTTAATTCCAGAAACCCAAAATTGACCGACGGAACCGTAAAGAAAAACTATCTGCATTATTTACTGGGACTTGACTACACGATTTTTGACGTGCACACCAGCGCTCAATTCATTCAACAGGTTATTCTGGACTACAACGACTTCATCAAAAACGATCACTACCAAAATATGGCCACATTTTTGGCAACAAAAACGTATCTGAACGAAACACTGAATTTGTCCTTTTTCATGTACTACGATTTCAACAATCGGGCTTCGCTCATTCGGCCCAAAATCACATACAGTTTGGCCGATGGCTTTGATATTTTGTTAGGTGCCAATATTTTCACCGGCACCCAGGGCATGTTCGGGCAGTACCATAACAATGACATGATTTACTCGAAAATAAAGTACAGCTTTTAGCTTGTAATAATATTTTGACACATCGAGATATTTCATCGAACTCGACGGCATTATTGATTAATATCCCTGGAGGATATTTCAAACTGACGCGGCGATTTTAAACCATTGAAACCGTTACTATTTCTTTGTTGCCTCAACAGCCCACGACTTAAGTCGTGGGCTGTTGGAAAAAATAAAATCCATTTAACCGTTTCAACGGTTTTTGCAACCCTTTCAGAGAATGACTCATTTCATACGCACGATCTTTGGGTCACGGATTTAAAGGAATTACAATCAGTTAGCGTAGTTTGACGCAATAAACTATCTAAAGAATCAGGCTAAAGCCCCGTAGCGAGTTTTGCGATCCATTCACGACAATAAATTGTTGTGAATGGATCGTACCTAAATATTTTCCACAATATTAAGCTGTTAGACAAAAATCGCAACGATAGAGCATCAAAAAACGCATTTTTGCGTTTCCAAATTCTTCAACGAACCGAAAGGCAAAAAATCCTGCCTCTGCCAGATTAAACAAACAATCCATTGCCGGTTGGATGAAGACTTACTCCCCAAAGGCACTATTCATTTTCGGCCTTAACAGGAAACGCGTACCCCTTCAATCCCGAAACCGTATAGACACCTTTCGGAGTATTCAATAGTATTTTTTTCACCATTGACTGAATTTTTTTCGTATTTTCCTCTTTTGTTTTTTTATCTGTTTTTCCCATCAAGGTTTTCTGCAAAAAAACTTTCATTGCTTTGAATTGCTTCGGAGACATCAGGGCAAATTTGTTAAAGACAGCCTTAACCGCCTTGCCGTTGTCTTTTCGCTGAAAAACCATGACGTACAAACCCGGTTTGTGGGGATTGAGCGTCTTGTCCACAGCCAGATCATTGGCATTGATTTCATCCCGGCC
>CAZIYL010000143.1:0-6553 GCA_964543425.1 uncultured Deferribacteres bacterium | reverse complement strand
AAGACTCAATACTCCTTCTTCATTAACGTTTGATAAAAGGCCAACCAAATTCTTTAAGCAATTCATACGCTTCTTCATCGGTTTTTGCGGTTGTGCAGATGGTAATATCCATTCCACGAACCTTTTCCACCTTATCATAATCGATTTCAGGAAAGATAATTTGTTCCCGAATACCCACCGTGTAATTCCCATGCCCGTCGAATGATTTGTCGGGCATTCCCCGGAAATCCCGAATTCTTGGAATTGCGATACTGACCAAACGATCCAGGAATTCGTACATGCGCTCTTTTCGAAGCGTCACTTTGCAGCCAATGGGCATTCCGGCACGCAATTTAAAATTTGAAATTGCTTTTTTTGCCCTTCGGATGGACGGCTTCTGTCCGGTAATCGCCATCATATCGGCTACAGCCCATTCCAGGGTTTTGGGTTCCTGGGTAGCTTCGCCCACTCCCATATTAATCACAATTTTCTCTATTTGGGGAACCTGCATAATATTTTTATATTTGAACTTATTCTGTAAAGCAGGTGCCACTTTTTCTTTATAAATATTTTTTAGCCGAGGAACATAATCCATGAATAGATTCTCCACACTCATTAAATCTTTTTATGAAACGACAATCATTTCGCCGCAATGTTTGCAAACTCTTGCGCGCGATCCATCTTCCAACACCTTGATACCAATTCGGGTTGGATTTCCGCAATTCGGACAAATAACCATCACATTCGTAAAATGAACCGGGCCTTCTTTTTCGATAATTCCACCCTGCGGATTATCTTGCGATGGTTTCGTATGCCTTTTGATAAAGTTTATTCCCTCAACAATAATTTGTTGTTTTTTAGGGAATACCTTTAGAACCTTCCCTTCAAGTCCCTTATCTTCACCGGTAATGATACGAACAATATCATTTTTCCGGATGTTGAACTTTGAAATCGGTTCTCGTTTATTACTCTTAAAAAGTCCCACCTTACAACACCTCCGGTGCTAATGATATAATTTTCATAAATTCTTTTTCTCGCAGTTCACGAGCAACGGGGCCAAAGATACGAGTACCTCGCGGCTCCAAACGGTCGTCAATTAAAACGGCTGCGTTTTCATCAAATCGGATATACGATCCGTCCCGGCGGTGAACTTCTTTCCTGGTTCGAACAACAACCGCTTTACTAACATCACCTTTTTTAACAGTGCCACCAGGTATGGCTGACTTAACCGCGACGACAATAATATCTCCGATGCTGGCGTATCTCCTTCGTGTACCGCCGAGCACGCGAATACACATAACTTTTTTGGCGCCCGTGTTGTCAGCAACATTTAATTTTGTTTGAACCTGTATCATTTTTTTCCTCTTGCCCTTCTCAAAACAGCCAAAATATTTTTTTACTTGGCACGTTCAATAATCTCACTCAATCTCCAGCGCTTCTTCCGGCTTAAGGGTCGAGCCTCCATCACTTTCACAACATCTCCAACATGTGATTCATTCTTTTCATCATGAACCATAAACTTCTTTGTCTGCTTGATGTATTTCTTATAAAGTGGATGCTTCACAGATCGTTCGACCTTAATCACACGTGATTTATCCATTTTATCGCTAACAACAGTGCCGACAATGACACGACGATTTCCACGTTTATTTTCTGTCATTTTCCCACCGATTCCTAATTGCTTTCAGTATTTTCAGTTGCCACTTGCTCACGATTACCCAGGTCATATTCATGAATAACGGTCTCAAGGCGAGCAATGTCTTTTTTAACAATTCCGATTCGCATGGGATTGTTCAATTGGCCAAGGACTTTCTGAAACCGAAGGTTCGACAGCTCCTCCCTGGCATCCTCCAGGCGAATGCGAAGTTCTTCAACCGGCAATTCATTCACTTCGTACATTTTCATAATTACATTCCCACACTTTCTTCAGCCGTTATAATTTTTGTTTTAATGGGCAATTTATGCGATGCCAACCGCATGGCCTCTTTTGCCACATCTTCCGGTACACCTTCCAATTCAAACAAAATGCGACCCGGTTTTACAACAGCCACCCAATACTCAGGAGCCCCTTTTCCTTTTCCCATTCGTGTTTCAGCAGGTTTTTTTGTAAAGGGTTTGTCAGGAAAAATTCGTATCCAGAGCTTCCCGCCTCTTCGTACATGTCGAGTGATCGCTACACGCGCGGCTTCGATTTGCCGACTGGTAATCCAGGCAGATTCCAAAGCCTTCAAGCCGTAGCTACCAAAACTCAATTTGGATCCGCGATAGGCTTTGCCTTTCATCCGGCCTCGCTGCACTTTTCTATATTTCACACGTTTTGGCATTAACATGAGTTACGTCACTCCTTTTATTATCGAAATTGTCTCGAAAAATTCCTCAGGCGCCTACAACTTCACCTTTGCAAATCCACACTTTTACTCCAATGCATCCGTAGGTTGTAATGGCTGTCGATACAGCATAATCAATATCCGCGCGTAAGGTGTGCAGTGGAATGCGGCCATCTTTATATTGTTCCGTTCGGGCCATTTCTGCGCCGCCCAACCGACCACTGCAAATTATTTTAATGCCCTCTGCGCCCATTCGCATAGCCGCCATGATTGATTTTTTCATGGCACGGCGATAGGAAATTTTTGCTTCCAACTGATGGGCAATATTTTCGGCTACTAAATAAGCATCCAATTCCGGGCGTTTAATTTCATTTACATTTAATTGAACGTCTTTTCCAGTTACCCGCTGGAGTTCTTCTTTCAGCTTATCAACCTCAAGACCCTTACGTCCAATCACGATTCCGGGTTTAGCCGTGTGAATAGTGATTGTGATGTGCTTGGGAGTTCGATCAATTTGAATTTTCGAAATACCGGCATTCTTCATTCGATTTCGAATATATTTGCGCAGCTTCAAATCTTCTTGAAGCTTATCTGCAAAATTTTTCTCGTCAAACCAATTCGAATTCCAGGTCTTAATAACACCTAATCGAAATCCGATAGGATTAGTTTTTTGACCCAAAAGTGAATCCTCCCTTATTTTCTTTTATCAGTCTCTTCAGCTACAGTAATTTTAATGTGGCTGCTTCTTTTTCGTATCGGCATCACACGCCCCATAGAACCTGCACGAAACCTTCGCATAGTTGGGCCTTCCTCGATGCGCACTTCTTTGATGTAAAGTTCCTCAGGTTCAATTCGAACCATTTGTTCCTGATTATTCACCAAATTCGCAACTGCCGAACGCAGTGTTTTTTCCAACGGCAAAGAAGCCGACTTTCGGGTGAACATCAAGATATTAATTGCATCATCTACATTCTTACCTCGAATTAGTTCCGCTACATGCCGAACCTTTCGAGGAGAAATCCGAACGTATTTTGTTAAGGCAAATGCTTCCATTCAATCAATCTCCAGCCAGTTTAAAAAACCTATTTTCTTACCACCGATCGTTCTCTTTTCCCGCCATGCCCCCGGAATGTTCGAGTAGGCGCTAACTCGCCCAATTTATGCCCCACCATATTTTCGGTTATGAATACAGGAATAAATTTACTGCCATTGTGCACCGCCAGTGTGTGTCCCACAAACTCAGGCGAAATGGTGGAACGTCGGGACCAGGTTTTCACAACTCTTTTCTGTCCACCTTCATTCATCTTCTGAATTCTTTTCAGAAGTCTTTCTTCAATAAAAGGACCCTTTTTTACCGATCTTGGCATTCTTGCACCTCTTTAAAAACTATTTGCGTCGTTTTACAATATAATCGTCTGACTTTTTCTTCTTGCGGGTTTTCCACCCTTTTGTTTTCCATCCCCAGGGAGATGTCGGATGATGCCCGCCGGAGGCTTTTCCTTCTCCACCACCCATGGGGTGATCGACAGGATTCATGGCAACGCCACGAACATGAGGCCGTTTTCCAAGCCAACGAATGGCTCCGGCTTTCCCGTAAGACACATTTTCGTGATCCGGATTCCCCACCTGACCAATCGTTGCCCGGCAATTCAAATGAACCAACCGTACTTCACCGGAAGGCAATTTCAGATGTGCAAATTTACCTTCTTTTGCAACCAGTTGGGCATATGAACCGGCGCTCCGAGCCAATTGTCCTCCCTTTCCAGGTTTTAATTCCACATTGTGGACAAAAGAACCCAGGGGAATATTGCCCAACGGCATGGCATTTCCTACCCGAATCTCCACATTTTCACCTGACATCAGAACATCATTTGGCTGTATGCCGTTTGGTGCCAGAATATACCGTTTTTCGCCATCAGAATAGAATAGCAATGCCAGATTAGCAGAACGATTCGGATCATAATGAATGGCTGCCACACGAGCCGGAATATTGTCTTTATTCCGCTTAAAATCGACTACACGGTATTTACGCTTGTGCCCACCACCACGGTGCCGAATCGTCACACGGCCCAAATTGTTCCGTCCACCCGTTTTGTGGAGGGGTCTCACCAACGATGCTTCGGGCTTGTCGTCCGCAACATCGTCAAATCGAACAATTTTCCGGAAACGCAACGATGGTGTAACCGGGTTATAACTCTTTAATGACATGGATTCCTCCGATTTCCCTTCTAAAAACCTTTATTTAAACAGCACCGGCCACATATTCAATAACGTCCCCCTCTTTAAGGGTGACAACTGCCTTTTTCCATTTCGCTGTTTTTCCTTCATAGCGCCCTAACCGGCGAAGTTTTCCGGGCATTACCATTGTTCGCACAGATAATACCGTTACATCAAACTTATCTTCAATGGCTTGCTTGATCTCGATTTTATTTGCCCGAAGATCAACCTGAAATGCGTACTGAGCATGCATGTCTTTCAAGTTTGTCATTTTTTCCGTTAAAATGGGTCTTATAACGACATCATATAAATCTTTCATTCTCCAAATACCTCTTGTAATTTGGCCACAGCACTTTTCTGAATAACAATCACTTCATTATCCAATAATTCGTAAACAGAAGCCTTAACCGCTTCCTGAATCCGCAGTTTCTGAATGTTGCGACCCGCCAATAACAATTTTGGATCCGCCCCGGATATCAGTAAAAGCGTTTTTTTCTCTTGAACTCCCAGGTTTTTAAGAATCTCGTAGATGTCTTTTGTCTTTGCCGAGTCAACCGTAAAATCATCCACAACCCTGACATTCCCTTCCGTTGCACGATAAGAAAATGCGGAACGTCTGGCCAGCCTTTTAACTTTTTTATTCGCCTTCATCAGATACGGATGAGGCTGCGGGCCAAAGATTGTACCGCCACCACGCCATAATGGTGAGCGGGTTGAACCTGCACGTGCTGTGCCCCTGCCCTTCTGACGCCAAGGTTTCTTGCCGCCGCCGGCAACCAACGCTCTATTTTTTGTGGCAGCCGTTCCTTGTCTGGCGTTTGTTAGTTGAGCTTTTACAGCCAAATAGATCGCATGATCATTCGGATCAATAGCAAATATGTTAGCGGGCAGCTCAAAATCTTCTGCTACTTTGGTTCCGTCTATTCCATAAACATCGACTTTCACAATACCCTCATCTATTTTCTGATTTCAACATAGCTATTTACTGCACCGGGAACAGCCCCCTTAATAAGAATAATATTCTGTTCCGGATACACCCGAACAACCTGTAAATTTTTTACCGTCACACGCGCATTTCCCATGCGTCCGGCCATCCGTGTTCCCTTTAACACGCGGGAAGGATAGGATGATTGTCCGATAGAACCCGGGGCACGAAGACGATCGCTCTGGCCATGAGATACCGGGCCACCGCCAAAACCGTGGCGTTTAATGACGCCTTGAAAACCCCGTCCCTTGGACTTTCCGGTTATCTTTATCTGATCACCCGGATTAAAGAGAGAGACATCCAATTTGTCTCCGGGTTTTAGATTTTCAATGTTATCGAAATCGCGAAATTCTTTCAGCACGTAGAAAGGCATCAAATCAGCCTTTTTGGCATAGCCGATTTCAGGTTTTTTGGCTCGAATTTTCTTTTTTTCCTTAAATCCGAGCTGAACAGATGAATAGCCATCTGTCTTATCCGTTTTCACCTGCGTAATAAAACAAGGACCGGCCTCAATTACCGTAACGGCAATATGCCTTCCGTTGTCATCAAAAACTCGGGTCATTCCAACTTTTCTACCAATTAAGCCAACCATGTCTATTTTTCCTCAACTCTTCTTTTAAATCACACCTTGATCTCTACGTCAACACCAGCCGGCAATTCCAGTTTCATAAGAGCGTCGATCGTTTTGGGAGTCGAATTTAGAATATCAATCAAACGCTTGTGGATGCGCGTTTCAAACTGCTCACGTGATTTCTTATCCACGTGGGGTGAACGTAATACCGTGTAGATAGATCGCTTGGTCGGCAAAGGGATTGGCCCCGAAATTGCCGCTCCGGTGGATTTGGCTGTTCGAATAATTTTATCCGTCGATTTATCAATCAAGCGATGATCGTACGCTTTTAGTTTAATTCTAATTCGTTGACCCGACATTTAACACTCTCCAAATTAATTTACTTTAACAAAAGCTCTTCTTTGAGCCAAAAGAACATTTTATTCGATAATTTTAGAAACCACACCAGCACCAACGGTTCGGCCGCCTTCTCGA
>CAZIYL010000142.1:0-6680 GCA_964543425.1 uncultured Deferribacteres bacterium | reverse complement strand
TCGGATTTTGTCGGACTTCCGGGGCACAAATCGAATCCAAAACAGACATGTTACTTTCCTCTCTCGATGGCTTCCGTATGTTCCTGCAATACGTTGGGCGGAATAGACGCGAAAAAATAGCGCAGCGCAAAGTACAGCACGGCAATATCGTCCAATTCACCCACCAACGGTACCACGAAATCCGGAATGAGGTCGATGGGTGAAATTAAATAAATTAGGGAACCCACAAGGGCAGCCTTGGGCAAAAATCTAACCCGCGGATCTTTCATGAGCCGCCCAATGAGTTTGAGAAGCTTAGGCAAAATTTTGATGTTTTTGATGAGCCAGAGGAAAAAGTTTTGTTTACCGACTTTTTGCATGTGTTCTCCTTAAAAAAATTGCCGCGATTGCACGAATGGCCAATTTACCGCAAGGGCGCAAAGACGCGATGTAAAATGATTTAAAAAAATTAGTTTCCTCAAAGGGTTGAACTTTCAGGAATCTCCTCAATGGCTTTTTCGTAGATTTTTTGCAAGTGCCGTATTCTCTCTTCTGCCGGGGTCGAATCCGGAGAAAATTCCTGTACAAGTTTTCCGCGGTGCAAAATGCCGACGCGATCGCAGATCTCCGTAACAAACGGCAGTACGTGTGACGCCAGAAGAATTGTTTTTCCTTCTTCTTTCGCCTTCCGCAATCGCTCTTTTAATTTTTCAGTCATAAAAACATCCAGGCCCTCGATTGGTTCATCCAAAATCAGAAAATCCGGATGGGCGATTAGGGCGGATGCCATTGAGATTTTCTTTTTCATCCCGTAGGAATAATTGCGTATCAGGTGATCAGCGTCGTTATTAAGATCAAAAAAATCAAATAATTCCTGAATCTCCCGGCCAAGGGTTTTTCCATCAAGACCGCGAATTTGCCCCACAAATTTCAGGTAATCGGAGCCCGAGAGGTAATCGTACAAATAGGGTGTTTCGGGGGCGTACCCCAATCGTTTTCGAGCCTTTACGGGTTGTTCCAATCGATTAATGTCATTCAACCAAATTTCACCGCTGTCCGGCTGCAAAAGTCCGACAATCAACTTGAGTGTGGTGGTTTTCCCTGAGCCGTTGGTGCCCATTAGCCCGTAGATCTCTCCCCTTAAAATGTTCAGGGTAAGCTCATTCACGGCTCTGAATTCTCCAAAGGATTTTGTTACCCGATTTAATTTTACCATGATTCCTCGACCTGTTCAAATAGAGTTCGAGCCGGTTTTACAGCAATCGCACCTGCTATCAGAAAAAACATGGGCAAAAATGGAAATACAAACCAGAAAACCCAATTAATTGCCCAAAAGGCAATGTACAAATACTCCCCTGTTTTAACATTTTGCAAGAGCGTTAAATAAAAATTCGTTTGTAAAATACTGAGGAAAACCGGAAAAAGCAAGAGCAAGTTGATCGACCAAAGCGGAATCGAAAAATTACCGAAAAAAATCAGGAGAGAAGCGAGATAAACAATGGAAAGCGTTTCGTAAATCATCAGGATTCCCACAAAGTGTCCCAACCAGATATTTGCAAACGAGAGAGGCTGGCTTTTGTAAAATGTGATTTTTTGTTGACTTTCCTTCTGATTTCCGAAAAATGCCGCAGACAGCACAATATAAAGAATCAGAATGCCAAAAAGTGTGTTGTCCACAAAATCGGTGGCTGTGTGACTGATTTCAAATCCGATTAAAAGGAAAATGCCAAATGTAAGAATAACTCCCGTAACAAATGGATTGGTTCGAAATTGTGCCCGAATGGTGAGTTGAATTAGCGATTTTAAAGGTGATGGCAGTATTTTTGGAAAAACGCATGAAAATTTGGGAATTACTTTTCTCCTTCGCGATTGATTTTTTTGGAGATGAAGTTCGTGATTCAAAATTTCCCGAAACAAGAGGTAGTTGATTTGAAAAAGCAGTACTATCCCCAGAATGATGGCCGCCAAAATAAAAAAATCAAAATGGAATTCCGGATGAAAAACAGGTACAACCGTTTCGCGGAAAAGAGCCAGGATTACGAATAAAAGAATTTCGGCACCGACAAATGCAATCGCACGTAAAATGGAAGAAGCTTTCGAGAAAAATAATTGAAAAAGCATGACGATTGCCCACATTATCTCCGAAAGGCTTACGAGTAGAAATCCGATTCCGATTATCTGAAAAAGATGCGTGGCAATTGAAATTTCCGCAAAGCGGAACCAACCGATCGCCCAGAAAAAAACGGCCGTCAAAAACCACGGAAGCGACCGAATCAGAAAATCATTTGCACGAAAAAAATAAATATCTCTGTCGCGGAATGGAAGGCTTAATAGGGCATCTCCGGAGGAAATGCGAATGGCTTTTATTGCTGCCAGTTGGGAAAAAAAGGTTGCCAGAAAAAAAATGCCAAACAAGCTGTTTTGAACTACGGCAGCCACTTCTTTGGGAGAGGCGTGTACCCAGACGAAGCCAATGTCCCGATGAAAATGAACGGCGGTTTCACCCAAAAGAAAAATTCCGAAGCCGATTTCGACCAGTGTTTTGGTGGCAAATTCTCGGCGAAGCCAATTCAGGAAAATTTGATTTTGCAGTTTCAGAATAAGTCGAATGTTTTTCATCGCTGTCCCGTTGTGGTATATTTATTTTTATTGAAAAATAGAGAAAATGTTCCCGTGGGTTAAAAAGCAGTGACACAGAGTTTCACAGAGAAGCACCGAGTTCTACGGAGAAAAGATAGAAAACCTTTTTTCTTTTTCAGGGGCTCTTTTTGTTATTCTTTTTTAATTTTACAGAGCTCCTTAGAGAAAAGCCGGGATCGCTAAATCGTAATTACGAAATCGCGGTCAAGGCTGCGGTACTGAATGGCTTCGCTGATATGAGGAGGTTGAATGTCGGGTTTGTCTTCCAGATCGGCGATGGTTCGTGCCACTTTCAGAATCCGATCGTAGGCGCGGGCGGAGAGTCCCAGGCGCGTAATGGCCAGTCGCATCAGCTCCTGACTGGATTCATCGATTTTGCAGAATTGGCGAATGTCGCGGGAGCCCATGTGAGCGTTGCAAAAAATGTTTTTGCGATGTTTAAAGCGCTGAAGTTGTACGTCACGAGCGCGGCTAACACGCCTGCGAATTTGGTCGGACGATTCTCCAGTGGGTTTGCCCGAAAGCTCTTTGTACCGAACGGCAGGAACCTCCACGTGGATATCGATTCGATCCAGAAGGGGCCCGGAAATACGAGCGCGGTAGCGCTGAATTTGTGGAACCGTGCAGGTGCACTCATGATTGGGATCGGTTAAATAGCCGCAGGGACAGGGATTCATAGCGGCAGCCAGCATAAAATTGGCCGGGTAGGTAATGGAAAGCGCCGCCCGCGAAATGGTGACTTTTCCATCCTCGAGCGGTTGCCGCATCACTTCCAGAACATTCTTTTTGAATTCGGGCAGTTCGTCCAGAAACAAAACGCCGTGATGTGCCAGGCTGACTTCTCCCGGGTGGGGAATTTGTCCGCCGCCAATCAGCCCGGCATCGCTGATGGTGTGATGTGGCGATCGATAGGGACGGGTGGCAATAAACGCATGATCGGGCAAAAGAATGCCGGCGACGGAGTGAATTTTGGTGGTTTCAAGTGCTTCTTCAAGGGACATATCCGGCAAAATGGTAGGTAGTCGTTTGGCCAGCATTGTTTTTCCCGATCCCGGCGGACCAATCATGATGATATTGTGTCCGCCGGCCGCGGCCACTTCAAGTGCCCGCTTTACGTGTTCCTGCCCGCGGACATCGCGGAAATCAATCAGATAATTTCGCTGGTTAGCAAACACTTCTTCCATATTGACGCGAAAGGGTTCAATGGAATAGATCCCATTTAAAAATGCGGCAGCCTCTGCCAGGGATTTAACCGGCAGCACATCGATGCCGGAAACCATGGCGGCCTCGCGCGCATTGATTGCCGGAAGAATAATCCCTTTACATCCCGCATTTCTGGCCGCAATTGCAATGGATAAACCGCCCCGAATGGAACGTAAACTGCCATCCAGTGAAAGTTCTCCAAGAATAAGATATTTGTTTAGCTGGTCGAGAGAAATCTGTCCGGAGGCTGCCAAAATCCCAATAGCAATGGGAAGATCAAAAGCGGAGCCTTCCTTTTTAATATCGGCCGGAGCAAGATTAATAATGGTTCGCTTGATTGGAAATCGAAAATCAGAATTTTTGATGGCTGCCTGCACACGCTCACGGGATTCACGAACGGCACCATCCGGAAGACCAACCAGCGCAAAATAGGGAGTTTTACCTTCTAAATTTACTTCGACGTCAACCAGAAATGCGTCAATGCCTAAAACGGAAGCGCTTAGTGTTTTAGCAAGCATAGAAAGCCCCCTTTCCATGGTAAATAATTTTTCTGTGGGGAAAGTTAATTATGTCAAATAATTGATTGATTTAAACGTCGATGGCTTTGACGAATTCTTCCAAATTTTTGGCCACTTTTTTTTCTTCGTCAATAAAAGCATCGCCTCCGCCGTGACGAATGGTAAACGTGATCGTTTTGTTTTCTTCGTCAATATTGTGTCCCCAACTGAACAGGTAGCCGATGACTCCGGCAGTCATGACTTGCGTCAGGACTTGTTGAGGCGAAAGATGCTTTAATTTAAAGGTTTTGACAACCACAGGTGTCTCCTCATTATTTTGGATTCATCTGCAATATACGGACTTTTGAGAATCAATTCAAGGAAAAAAAATGAATCAAAAAAAATCGTGTTCGATTCTTGCAAATTTCCAAGAAATCATCTCCCAGCAATTTTCACAAATTGACACCAATTTGGATCGAATTCTCACGTTTGTAAAAATTCGTGCGAATTCTCTGGCTAATCCTTCTTTCGGGTGGGGTAAGCCTGTTTGTACAATTTCGCGTACAGGGGATCGCGGGTGGCGCAGCCTGCCGCAAATTGCCCCATTTCATTTCCCTTTGCCCGCATCAGGTCGGTGCAATGACTGTCGGCGATGCAGGCCTTGCGGGGATTGAGGCGGCCGGTTGCCAGCAAATCCTTTACCATGTCGGGGTAAGCCAGGCTCCCTCTGCCGGTTCCAACAATGGACACCCGACCGGCGCGAAGATTGGCTTCCGCTGCGTATACAAAAAAATGGCGCAGCCAACTGTAACCGGCCCCCAAAACGGTCAGATCGGGATTTGCCTTTTGGATTGCTGCCGTACTCTCAAAATGCCTGGCAATGCCGTAGAGAGGATGCTCCGGCGGCGGATATCCGCCTACCGCCGGTTTTTCCATCGGCCGTTCCAGGTGGGGATTGAAATACGGGCTTCCCAGGCTCACGCTGACTATTTTAACGCCAAGTGATTTTAATTCGGACACAAATTTCAGAGGTTCTGTTAAATCCATTTCGGCGGGATTTTGGAGATTGATTCCGAATCCGTTTACGATTTTTACCGAACGGAGCAGTCGTTCCGTCACGTCCTGCGGAAGGTGGGGAATCCCGTCGAATGCGTTGAATCGGGTAGCGATCAAAAGGCCGGGGGCGGCGTCTCTGATTTTGGTAACAACATTGCGAATAAAACGGGTACGATTTTCCCACGATCCACCGTAGCGTCCCTCCCGTGACCGGGCTCCCAGCAGTTCATCCAGCAAATAGGTGTGGCATTCCTTGATGTCCACAAAATCGAATCCCGCCTTTTGTGAAAGAACCGCTGCGGAGACGAATTTGCCTTCGAGAGCTTCCAAATAGTCGTCTGTCAGAAGTGGGTAAGAGTTATCTACCCGAACCTGTTTTCCCCGGTTCACGGATGTGACAAAATCTACAATGGGATTGTGAGCGGCAAGCAGGGGTTTTTGGAAACTCCAGCGTCCTGAGTGAGTAAGTTGCAATCCCAGAAGAAAATCCGTGTCATCGCCCCAGGCTTTGCGGTGTTCGGCGCGGGTTTGTTCCACCAACCTTGCAAAGGAATCGTAAGTTTGGGGGGTGAGGTACAACTGCCGGCGATTGGCTCGTCCCTCGTCGGTAACAGAAGTTGCTTCGCCCCAGAACAATTTGCTGCCGCCCGCTGCGTAACGCTTCCAGCGGCGAAACGTCAATTCTCCGGGTTCGCCGTTCAATTCGGAATCTGTTCCCTCCATGGGGTGGATGGCAAGAGCGTTTCCTACGGTGCGATCCGCAACAGTCACCGGCTGGAGAATTTTTTCAAGCGTTGGTTCCAGTGGAATGTTCAAATGAAGATCGGAAATGTGGTTTTTTAAATCCTCAAAAGTCTTATATGCGAAAAACGCGGCTGCCATGGATTCTCCTCTAATTTTTTATTTGTGTAAATTTGTGTAAATTCGTGGGCAATCTTTCATAAAGGTTTCTTCGTATTCCCGTCTCTATTTGAAATCGTATCGAATAAAAAGTGTTGGATTAATTTGATTGTAGCTTCCGTTTTGCGACCAGTTTAGTTCCCATTCTGTGCCTGCCCAGAATCTCTTGCTGATTCCCACAGAGCGCAAATTCACCAGAAGCTGAGGCTCGGACATCCACCAGAGACCGGCGTCGCTTTTCCAGTAATCAAAATAGCCCTGAAAGCTCCAGGTTGTTTTTCCGATGTGAAAATCCTTGTTCCAAACGCCGGTGATTTGCCAGGCCAGACGCTGCTGCTCTTCTTTCCGAAGCATAAATTCCAGATGCGCGTACAAGCATCTGGAAAAGAGATTGTCCCACACCAC
>CAZIYL010000141.1:0-6683 GCA_964543425.1 uncultured Deferribacteres bacterium | reverse complement strand
CCTTCAGACTGCTGTCCACCTTTGTATGGCACGTTGTGCACTCCATGCCCATTTCGTCCACGTGTTTCCGATGCGAAAAAATCAGGTGATCTTTTTGACCCGCAGCAGCAAGAAGTGCCAAACCCATCAACAATCCAACCACAAAAAGTACAAAACCGGTAATTTTCATGATTCTCTTTCTTTTTAGAATCGGCATATGACTTGTCCCAAAACTCGATTATCAACTTTGTACAATCGATTATTGTAAAATTGGTCTTCCAGCGCTATCAGCAATTTCTTTTTAATCTGATAATCCAACCGAAAAGCACTGCCGATCTGGATGTAGCTTTCTGACCAATCACTGATTTGGTAATTAGAAAAATCCAGTAAAAGTCTGGCTTTCAGACCGGATGTAATGCCGTACGAGGCGTCTGCATAAAGTCTGGTTTGAAATCCCGCAGCGCCCAAATCCTGTTGAAATCCGATAATTCCGTACGGGGTGAGCACTCCGAGACGGATTTTTTGCGCCTGTTTTTCTTCGCTTTGAATCAACAGCAAATCGCCCGTAAGGCCATATTTTTTCGAAAAATAGTAAACGGCATTAAATCGGCCCTGGGTCAGCGCGTTTAATTTAAATCGCTCGAAAAAGGAATCGCGGTAAATGTGGGGAGTTCGGTAAAATCCCTCCAGATAAAAAAGCAGTTTTGGCGTCGGCAGCCATCGCAGATTTACCAGCGCCTTTTGAAGCGTGGATTCTAAGAGATTAAAGGAAACCCTCGTCCGCCAGAAAATGCTTCTGCCAAATGCACGGCTGACATTCATTCCCACCAGTTGCCAGTAGGCGGAGCCGGAACGCATTTTCTGATAAAAGCTGATCCCCATGCGGGTGCCAAATATCCTTTTTGCCTCGACCTTCCCCCCGAATACGTAGCCGTCCTGAAGCCGGTAAACTTTGGCTGATCGATCGTAAGGAACTTCCACGCCGCCGAAAATGGCGACACTCACCTTTTTTACCGGCCGAACCGTGAGGAAGCCCCCGTCAAGGTAACCGATGCCGACGCCGTTAAAGTAGAATTTCCGCCCGATAGAAATGTCCACGCGGTTCTTCAAGAGGCGATTCCAATTCAAATATGCACCGTACACCTGAAAGGGTGTTTTCACGTTTTCGGGACCTAAGTCTGTTAATCCCATTAAATTAAGGTGCACCGAGAAGTTTCTGGCCGGTTTCGGGCGATAGCCCAACGTCACCTGTTGAAAAAAATTGTAGTGAGCGTTCTCGGTTTTGTATCCCAAAAAAGACGTGGCACTTGAACCGGACAGTTGAGGCACAGAGGCGGCCAATTGTCCCGACCAAATCAGAAGGCATGAAACAAGAATTCCGAACTTTAGTTTCATGAGGAACCTTTCATTTCATTTCGACCAAATCTTAGTAGAGCGTTTCCTAAATAGCATTCTTTTCATTATGTCATTGCGATAGCGAACGGCGCTGCAATCTTTTTCAAATCCTTGCAAGAAATTGCATGCCAGTGGATGCATTTCCAACGTCGCTCCCATTGCTCGCTCTCAATAACGTCAAAACGCAAATTACCTTTATTTTTACACAACCTGTAAAACCAGGGGTTCAACAGGCAAGGATTCTAAAGAATCCTGTCATTGGAAATAGACATCCTTCAGGATATTTCCCGCTCTTTGCCCGAGGGTTAACCCTCGGGCAAAAAACAAGAAATCACTTTTCGCTCACCAATTCTCTCGCAGTTACTTCAGCAAGGTCATTTTTTTGTAATCTACCCGGTGACCCGCCTGAATGCGATAAATGTAAACCCCGTTTGGAGCCGCATTGCCGAGATCATCTTTGCCATTCCACACAACCGAATGGCGGCCGGCTTTTTTCTTACCCGTTGCAAGCGTGCACACTTTGTTTCCCAGAATGTTGAAAACTTCCAGCCTGACCCGGGATGTGCGCGGCAAATCGTACGCAATTTTTGTAGACGGATTAAACGGGTTCGGATAATTCTGAAACAGCTCAAATTTGGTCGGAGAAACGGCCACATTTCCTTCACCCACTCCGGTAGCGTTCAGAATGTCATTGGATTTTTGAATCACATCCGCCAGTAAATCCATTTGATATTTGTGATTGTGAAATCCGGCGCTTTCATCCGATTGAACCATGAAAAGATTCGTTTGGGCTTCTTCCAACTTGGCTAAAAGCTGTGCGTCTGTGTTGCCCTGCATGGCAGTCTCAGCCGCTGCAACCTTTTGTTCTGCCGAATCCAGACGTGCCTGGGTTTCTTCCTTGAATATTTTAATGACAGATTTCGAGGAGGCCGCATTCATTCCCGCATGGCAGGATGTGCAAGATGCCGTCTCACTGCCGCCTTCTTCTGCAACAAAGACAGACCACGTATGCCCATGGTACATGGCAGAATTGCTGCCATCCACATCGTTTGAGTACATGTGACAATCGGTGCAGGTAATACCCGGCATGGTTTCTTCAAATTGAACTCCAATAGCAATTCCGCCCTTTTCAATATTGTAGGTCAGATGATCGGTGTCCGGAAACTGAAGATTTCCGTGGCATTGACCACACAATTCGGCAGATTTTTCAAAAACCTGGTAGGTTTTCGTTTCCGAGTCAAAATAAGAATACTCGTTTGGCATATGTGGATTATGGCAAGAATTACACGAGACATCCGGCCAGTCACTCTTGTTTTTGGATGCCGTATTTGTGCCAAACGCTCCATTCTCGGTAGTGAAAAAATAGTTCAGCGCCTCTGCATCCGTCATTCCTCCATTAGCCAACACGGCCGTTGGGGCATGGCAGGCGATACAATTTTCCGGGTCCGATCCGCTAATGACCGAATCAGGTGTTTCTCCGGCACGTTCTTCGGCCAATTCGTCCGCCACATCATCCTGCGTCAAGGCATGTTTGCTCATTTTCCAGGCATTGTAGGTCAAATGATCGGTATCGCCGATATTGAGATTTCCATGACATTGACCACAAAGAGATGACACTTTAGCCACTGTGTCGTACATCGTGGTGACGGAATTAAAGTAACCAAACACCGGCATCATGGAAGACGGGTGATCTGCCGGAACATTGTGGCAGGTAGTACACCAATTGTGGGGCCAATTGGTCGTGTCCGCCACGGTTGTCGAATCTGTAAAAACTCCATTTGTGGTTGTAAAGAAATGACCCAGAGCCTGGGCTTCCGTCATTCCCCCATTTACGGTAACGGCCAGCGGGGCATGGCACGCAATGCAATTTTCCGCATCGGAACCGCTGACAACCGTGTCAGGGGATTCTCCTACGCGTTCTTCGGCCAATTCAGTAGCCACATCCATCTGAGTGTGCGCATGACTTCCCTTCAACCATTGTTGATAAACCTTTCCATGACACAATTTACAGTCCAACTGAGACTGTGCAAATGTTACCTGATTAGTCGTCATGACAACAAGAATCATGGCGGCTAAAGAAAACGCCAAATAGTTAATTTTAGCCTTCACTTTCAGCCACCTTTCTTTCTAAAATGCCGCAAGACCCCGGCTGAATTGAATCGGGGCCTTGTTCACATTTTAATTTGAATTACCAATTCGCCACGTGCGTAATTTTTAGCAAACCACTCCCGGTTGCAACCGGATAGTTCCCGCAATCCCTGCTGGGATCATAGGCCCGAATGGTTGCCACAGATGGATTCTTTGAAGGATCCACCGTCCACGATGTCATTCCGTATTTGAGAGCAACGGCATCGTATCCCAGTTGGTTTAGAAGCATCGTAATCTGGCTGGCCGTGTGACCGGTGTAACACACCACCACAATTTGTTTGTCTGTCGGCAATTTGGCCAGATTGGTATCGCGTGCCACCTCCCGGTACGGAATATTAACCGCTCCCGGAATATGCCCTGCGAGATAATCCGCATGCCCACGAACACTCAAAACCAGCGGATCATTGCTGGAATTTCCGTCATTCAAATTGATGTACAATGCCGTGGAAAGAATGGCGGGCGCCTTCCCCGAACCCAAATAGGCATCGGTAGCCGCCCGAACAACTTCTTTGGTGTCGCTGGATGTTGTGTGATTAACCGTTGGAAAACTGGTTCCCTTTGCTAATACGTTCGGTGCAGTTTCAACCGGATAATCGGGGCAGTCATTAGGGTCGCTTGAATGGTAGATATGCGTGTGCGCCGCCACTGTATCCCAGGAGGTCATTCCGAATTTCATGGCTATGGCATCGTAACCCATTTCATTCAGGAACATGGTCGTCTGGCTGGCGGTGTGGCCTGTGTAACAAGCCACCACAATTTGTTTGTCTGTGGGAAGCTTTGACAGATTTGCCGTTTTGGCAACCTCTCTCCAAGGAATATTGTGTGCTCCCGAAATATGCCCATTGGTAAAATCTGTTGCGGAACGAATACTCAGTATATAGGGATCATTGGCCGAATTGCCATCGTTCAAATTAGAATAAACAGCAGAAGATGTAATAACCGGTGCTTTCCCGGAAGCCAAATATCCATCGGCAGCATTGGCAATAACTTCAAACTGTGACGCCTTTTTTGCCTCCGTCGTGTCCTTCTTTTTGCTGCAACTGCTTCCCACCATGGCAATTGCCAGCAAAAAAACAATCCATAATGTCAATTTATTTTTTTTCATGTTGAACCTCCTCATTTTCGTTTTTTTGATTTACGGCTTTGGCGGAATATCCGCCGGAACAATCACATTTCTGTTTGCTTCCAGTTCTTCCGGAGCCACATCAGATTGCCTTAGAAAAAAGCTGCCGGCTGAATGGCATTTCAACGCACAATTGCCTCCGCTTCCGGCGGTATCGGTTCGAGCCGTCCAGCGCCGAATGTTGTGAGGGGTGCTGTATTTCCAGGTAGGCAATGAATTGTAGTCGGGCAGATCAGAAACACCCCAGGCTGCGTAAGTATCCCGCGAAATCGGAATGTGTCTCAGCACTACGTAATCCTTCGGATGCCGGGCCGATTTAATGGGATTTTTTCCAATCTTGAACGATATATACGACGGCTCAGCCAACCCACCTGCACCGGCATGGCAGGAGTTACAGCTTTTATAATCCTGCGAATGGCAGACTTCACACTGCAAATCGTTCCAGTGCATGGTGTGGTAAATATTTGCCTTGGCCTTGGCCTGATGGCAATCTTCGCAGCGCGGCGAATTCGGCACATCGTACCGCGTATCCGATTCCACTCCCGTGCCATGCAGTTCTTCATCCTTGTGACAAAATTCGCAGCGCTTGCCGCCGGGAACCCAGTGCACGTCCGGCCGGTACCCTTCACGCTGCCCCAGATATTCTTCGCCCACACGACTTCCATGACAGGCGGTGCAATTATTAATCATGTCCGGTGTTTTGCGAAAAGTGTGTCCCATGATAAAACCGCCCTTGGTGCTCGTGGGCCGACTGACATGGCACTGCCCGCAGGTTGTGTGACATTTCCCGCAGTCCTTTTTAAAATGCTGCATCAAATTGGGATCGTCTTTCATGGATTTTCCCGCCCGTGCCTTAAACATTGTAAAATATCCCTTTTGATTCAAATGTACACTTTTATCAAAATGCTCTGCAATATTGGTGTGGCAGCCGGCACAATAGGTCTGTGCCTCTTCCGTGGGATCGGCCACCAGCCCCACATGAGCAGAATCTTTGTTTGTAGCCTCATGGTTACCCTTATGGCATCCCACACAGGCAATTTTCCCGTGTACACCGCTAAAAAAGTCGGGTTTTACCAAAACTTTTTCCCATGGCTCCAACGGAGCCACCGCTCCGCCTCAGCCTTCCCCCGCTTCGCCGGAAGGCGCTTCCTCAGGCGTGGCAACTTTCTTCAACAATTCCTGATCCGTGTGACAATCCACACAACCGATGGACACATTTAATGGTTTGGATGGAATCGGTTCCCGTTTAGAACAACCCGCCAATACCATCATCAGAATCGCCAATGCGCACCACAGCCATTCTTTTTTAAACATGATTTTGTTTTTCCTCCACTTGCTTAAGGAGTTCCTGTACTTTGGGTGAATAGGCAAAATTTTCGTTTAGCGAGCGAAACATTTCTTTTGCAATGTGCCTACGGCCGCAAAGACCATCCAAAATAGCCCTTGCGAGGTACCTGTCTGCTTTTTCCTTGAAAAGCGATTCTTCCATTTGAACCTGCAAACAAACCGGTTTTAAATAAACATTTTCCATAACATTTTTATTGGGACAAAGCTTCACTAGCCGGATATAATGAACAAGAGACTTCTCCAAAAGCCCTAATTTTAATTCAGCCAAAATACAATGAACCAGTACATCCGAATTCTGGGGATCGTTTCTCAACACCTCTTCGTAAGCCTGAATCGCCTTTTCATAAACCCCATTAATGAAATATTGATTTCCGAGCATTTCACTCATCTAATTGAATCCTTTTTATCCAAAAAGAAATTCCATTAATGTTACCACAAGAAATGTACCAGAAATACAACCTCTTATTTTTCAAGATATTAAAGATTAATCGTATTGTTTTTTGGGGGAGAATTATGAAACGATTTGTTAAGCAGATTTTATTGTCAGTACTAATTAGCGGATTATTAAGTGGTTATGCTTGAAACATCTTCCTTAACACTGTGTTTCAGGTGAAACACTCATCAGTATAATAAATTGGTTCTTCGTGAGAATGCGTACTTTTTGGTCCATTTTTAAAAGCCGTTCCAATCA
>CAZIYL010000140.1:0-6691 GCA_964543425.1 uncultured Deferribacteres bacterium | reverse complement strand
AGGTTTAATATATTAAAGTGTTAGATTTGTTCGATTAGCCAATATACTGATCGTTCGCAAATCGAAAAAGCAAATGGGGAGAAATCCAAAAATCAAAGTGAAAAAATCAAAATGAATCCAAAATTCAAAAAGCAGGGAAATAGATTCGTGCGGAAAACACCCAAAATTTACAATTTTAAAGATATTCGACGAATAAATGAGATTGAAAATCTCCTGAGTGATCTTGAGGTATTTGTGCGCGAAGGAGATTACGTGGGTCTGGACAAGGTGATCACGAGTCTCATTTCAAAATCAGCCTGGTCCGTGCCGCGCATTTTATTTCGCCTGCAAAAATACTTTGTGCTGGGGGACAATCAGATGATTAATGCTTACCGGGATGTCTTGGTGCAAATCGGCGCACCGGCTATTCCCGGGTTAAAAGCTTTTTACAAGAAAAATCTGGGGAGAAATATTTTCCTCGAAGTAGCTTCCGAAATCTACATTAGTGAAATGATCGATAATTATTTTGCCTGGCGGGATCACTATTTGCCCGAGGACTCTTATTACCTGCGCCAGTACCGTCTGGTGGATCAAATTGTTCAATTGGGAGCGCCGGTGGTTCCGCAGGTGGTGCGGAATTTAATGAATGTCAACATTCGGGAATATTTGATCGTGGCGCTTGGGAAAATCGGCGACCGCCGGGCCACCATGGTTTTAACGACATTCCTTCGGGAAACACAGCCGGTCGGCTTTGAACGCATTCAGCCGATTGTTCAAAAATTGGTTCGTGCGCTTGGCGATATTGGCGATCGGCGGGCCGTCCGGTCTCTGCTTCGTTTTCTTGAATCGGATTCATCAATCGGCAAAACCGACGCAGCCGAAGCCATCGAGAAAATTCTGGAAACAAGCTTTGGAAATTACCGGTCATTTGGAAAAAATAAACGCAGTTGGCATGCCTACCAGCGGCGGGTCATGAATTATCTGAAAAGTCAGGAATCCGGAGCCTACCCAATGCAGCTTGTCCGTGGAAATCTTCCCTGAAAATGAACACTCAAACGATGAGCTCTTCATCACCGGAAATCTACAAAACGATTCACTCGCCGGTAACGGCCGAAATAAAAATAAAGGGGTCTCGCTTTATTGCAACGGCCGTTCCCGCACAATCAAAAAAAGATGCCGAAGACAAGCTGGCACAGATTTCCAAGAAATTTCACGATGCCAGCCATAATTGTTTTGCCTACCGAATTGGCGTGCGCAATGCCGCCCGCTACCACAGCAGCGATGCCGGAGAACCCGCCGGAACAGCCGGACAGCCCATCCTTCAGGTAATCCGGGGAGTAGGGTTGACGAATGTCCTGGTTGTGGTGACCCGCTATTTCGGCGGCACCAAATTGGGAATTGGCGGCCTGATTAAAGCCTACACGGAAGCCACGCAGGAAGCTTTGAAAAGAGCAAAAATCCTCGAAGTCCCCATCTTGCGGCGGTTTCAATTGAGAGTCGATTATGGCCATATCAATGAAGTGATGCGGGGCATTAATGCCTTCGGGGCCAAGGTGTCCGCTTCTGACTACGGAGAGGAGGTGTGGCTTCAGGTGGATGTGCCCGCCGGCAAGGCGCCCGATTTTCGAAACGCCCTGGTTAACGGAACAGCAGGACAAATAAAATTTGAAGGAATGTCAAACCCTTGAATCGGATTTTGCTACTCATTACGGCACTTTTGCTGTCTGCCTTTTTCTCGGGTTCGGAAACGGCGTTTGTTTCCGTAACACTTTATGAAACGGAAATCTGGCTTCGCAGAAAGCGTTTCGGTGCCCGACAGGCTCACCTTTTTATTCGACGCCCGGAAATGCTCTTGGTAACAATTCTGGTAGGAAATAATATTGCCATCGTAACATTTTCTTCATTAGTTACCTATTATTTTCAAAACGTTCTGAATGACTTTGTGATTCTTCTGGTGAATTCCTTTATTGTTTTGATCTTCGCTGAAATTCTGCCAAAAACCATTTTACGGGAAAAAGCCCATTCCGTTGTTCGTTTTCTGGCTGTTCCCATGCTCATTTTTCATTACCTAATGTTTCCTCTTATTGTTGTTGTGAATTCATTCTCAAGAGTTCTTCTGCTCTTTTTCAGAGTCAATCCCCGGCAGATGCACCAGTTTTTTAATCGCCGGGATATGGAAATCCTGATTCGCGAAGGTGCCAAGGGTATCGTTGTGGAAGAATCGGAGCAGAAAATCATTACTCGGGTTTTCCGATTGTCCGAATTGCGGGTGCGCGAAATTATGGTTCCCCGAACCGATATGGTCTCAATTGATCTGAAGGACACCATCCCCAAGGTTGTCCAGACGGTTCAGACCTTCAAATTCTCAAGATATCCGGTTATTGAGCGGCGTGCCGATGATGTGGTGGGTGTCATTTTAGCAAAGGATCTTTTAAAACAGCCTGCTTCCGTGAAGGAAATTTTGCGGGAAGCTCACTTTGTGCCGGAATCGAAACTGTGCATCGACTTGCTTCAGGAATTCCGGCAAAAAAGGATCAGCCTGGCCATTGTTGTGGATGAGTATGGGGGGACGGCCGGTTTGGTAACGCTCGAAGACATCATGGAGGAATTATTCGGGGAAATCCAGGATGAATATGATTTTGAGCCGAAACTCTTTAAAGTGGTTGGTCCCAACACCATTATTGCAGGCGCCCGTGCGGGAATAAATGACCTTAATCGGGAGCTGAATTGGAATCTGCCTACGGGAAATTATGAAACCATCGGCGGGCTCATTTTGGAACGAACCCACGGCATCTCCCCTTCGGGGTCGGTTTTGATGGTGGACGGCTACAAAATACAAATTATGAAGGCTACCAAACGAAGAATTCTGGCAGTGAAGATCGAACCGAGTACGGAATTTGAAAATTAGAGTAGCCGTTCCCACAAAAAATCGCGAATGGCGTAAAAATCAATGGATGCCTGATCTCAGTTTAAAGGAAATTAAACTTGAATAATTAGCAATAATTTTTTATAATTATCAAGTGGGTTTTTGGAATGATGAAGCTTGTTTTAAGGAGGCATTATGATTGTCGCTGTACGGGTTGAAAAGGTGACCCTCGATACATCCACCAATCGGTTCGTGGTGATTTTGCGCGATGATACCAATAAACGATGGTTGCCGATTGTAGTGGGTTCTGCAGAAGCGCAGGCAATTGCCCTCCAGCTTGAAAACATTACACCGCCGCGTCCGCTAACACACGATTTAATGAAGAATCTCCTCGAAATTATCGGAATGCATGTTTCTCGAATTGTGGTAAACGACCTGCGCGAAAATACCTACTACGCGATCATTAGCCTTCGTGCGGATGGACTCGATCGCGAAGTGGACGCCCGTCCCAGTGATGCAATTGCTCTGGCACTTCGGATGCACGCTCCCATTTTTGTGGATGAAGAGGTGATGCAGAAAGCCGGAATTATGGAATCCTCCGTTGGAGAAGAAACTCAGCCTGCAATGAGCCGATTGGAGGAACTGAATATTCAGCTTCAGCGCGCCGTTCACGAAGAGCGGTTTGAAGATGCAGCTCGCATCCGGGATGAAATCAAAGAGCTAACGAAGAACGAAGGCAAGGAATCGTAGCTCCGTCCTTTATAAAAATCAGGTGCTTAATTCAGTTTTTTTGAGAATGGTGTCACTAATTGTACGGGTTTTGAAACCTTCAGTAAACGACTGAAGGTTTTTTTTTAAACGGATTTGGGAAATACGCAGCATTCTGATGGAGAAGGGGGTATTCCTAACGGTGAATTATTGGTAACCCTTTGGTAACGGGTTCTTTGTGAGTTGCCGGATACCGCGTATCAGATGACGGGTTGCCGGTTTTTGTCAGACAACCATGAACGGGTGTTCATGCACGCGTTATACGCTTTAGTTAAAATAGTTTGGTCAAGATTACTGTTTTCACTATTTTGAGATAAAAGAAATATATAAACAATTCGACTGGCTCAGTGCATCGCAATTGTGCTTGCACCGCCAATTTAGCGATATATATGCAATTGGTTATACACAGACGTTGTGCTTCATGCAAAGAAAGAAATTGAACAAAGAAAGAAATTTTGTTAGCATATAAAAACATAAAGGAAATGCCACCGCACAAGCATGCACATTTGCAATTCGTACAAGCCGTCACACAGACCAAAAATCGTAAAGGAGTATGCTCTTAACTAATGTACTCAAAAAGACCGGTAATGATTAAAAACGTTGATAAAATTGTAAACCCAATAGAAACAGAAGCAATGAATTAATACGTTAAAAATATGACAAACGAAAAAATAAAAAGATTAGAGACAGAATTGTGGGGAGCAGCTGATAATTTGCGTGCAAACTCAAAATTGACTGCAGCAGAATATAAAGACCCTGTTTTGGGCTTGATACTTTTACGCTACGCTCAAAACAAATTTGAGGAAGCTAAAAATTATATCGAAGAAATTTTACCGATAAACCCGCGAACAGGGAAAAAGAGAGAGGTTACGAAAGATGATTTTTTAGGTGCAGGTGCAATGTACTTGCGAAAAGAATCTCAATTTGATTATTTGGTAAATCTACCCGAAAGCCAGGACATTGCAGAAGCAGTAAACAATGCAATGCGACTGATTGAAACCGACTACAAAGACCTTGAAGGAATTTTGCCAAAAAACTATCAAGAATTTGATGCTGATTTATTGCGTTCGCTTATCCGTGTTTTCAATAAAGATGCCGTTAAAAACATTAGTGGCGATGTATTTGGCAGAATTTACGAATTTTTCCTAATGAAATTCTCAATGAGTGGTGCAGGTGCTCAGGAAGGTGGCGAATTCTTTACTCCCCCTTCGTTGGTGCAAATGATTGTAAACTTTATTGAACCCGACCACGGAATTATTCACGACCCTGCGTGCGGTTCGGGTGGTATGTTTGTGCAAACAGGATATTTTATTAAAAACCATACTAACAAACAGATAAATGAAGCCATTACGGTTTATGGAACAGAGCTAAAATCGAACAATGTGCGATTGGCAAAAATGAACCTTGCCATTCACGGAATTGAAGGCAAAATTGCCGAAGACAATACATTTTACAGCGATCCGCACAATCTTGTAGGCAAGTGTGATTTTGTAATGGCTAATCCACCTTTCAATGTAAAAAAGATTGATAAAAATAAAGATTATGTAAAAGAAGACCCGCGTTTGCCTTTTGGTCTGCCCAAAGCAGACAATGGTAATTATATGTGGATACAATATTTTCATTCTTACCTTAAACCTTCGACAAGCTCAGGTCGTGGCGGACGTGCAGGTTTTGTTATGGCAAGTTCGGCTACCGATGCAGGAAATTCTGAAAAGCTTATACGCAAGCAACTCATTGAAACCAAAAATGTAGATGTAATTGTTTCGGTTGGCAACAACTTTTTTTATACCCGTTCGCTGCCTTGTCATTTATGGTTTTTGGATAAAGGGAAACCGCAAGCAAACAAAGATAAAATCCTGATGCTCGATGCTCGAAACACTTATCGGGTGGTAAATACAACCATAAACGATTTTTCTGACGGACAACTTTTAAACCTTACAACCATTGTTCAACTTTACAGAGGAAATAATGAAGCAATTAGCATTGCCGAAACGCAGCACCAAAAAGCACTAAAAGAGCAATTTGAAACCCTAAACGGACATTATAAAACACTTGCAACAAACTTGAAAAAATTAGCAAGTGAGTTGAAAAATGATGATTTAGCTATTGCTGAAACTATTGATTTCAACCAATTTGCAAACCCTGAACAGGCAAAAGATATTTTTGAAACTTTTGAAAAGCCCGCACCAAAGGTTTATGAGCTTATAAAAGAACTGGAAGCGGAAATAGTAAAGACGCAAGGACTTGCGTCTCTTACTAAGAAAGAAATATCTGCCAAAATGAAACCTTTTAAAGAGAAGTTGAATAAACTAAATAAACCTTTAAAAGCCTACCAGACAGGAACTGCCGAATTTCTGAAAGAAGCCAAACAACGCATTGGCGATTGGAAAGAGTTATTAAAATGGTTTCCCGAAAACAAATATGTTGATGTTGAAGGACTTTGCAAAATTGTTGATTTAGACGAAATAGAAGAAAACGACTACTCGTTAACCCCCGGGCGATATGTTGGTTACAGCATACAAATTGATGAAGATTTTGATTACAAAGCCCGAATGAAAGAAATACACAGCGAACTGGCAGAACTCAACAAAGAAGCCAACGATTTGATGAACCAAATTCAAAGTGTGGAATTATGATGATTGAAAACCAAAATACAGAGTTTAAAAGAATTTGGAAAGATGAATATCTAAAATCTGTCTGTGCTTTTGCCAATGCACAGGGCGGCTGCTTGTATATTGGTATGGATGATGACGGAACGATTGTCGGAATTGACAATTATAAAAAACTATTGGATGATTTACCCAATAAAATCCGTGATGTTCTTGGAGTAATTCCTTAAATAAATCATTAACAAAACAAACCCCTGCAAAAGGATTTGACAATCCGTCTGAATTTTGTACTTTTATCGCCATAATATTCACATTTTATTGTGTTTTTAGTCACTGAAATAAGTGAAAATTATTAGCTGTCAACAACTGTGTAATTAACCTTTGCACAGTTGCCTGGCAGTGATTGTTAATAACTATGTTGCGGATTTAAGGATAAGTTATATATTTGCAGAGTAATCAAAACACAAAG
>CAZIYL010000139.1:0-6716 GCA_964543425.1 uncultured Deferribacteres bacterium | reverse complement strand
AACCGTCCTGTTTCAACGGCATGGGCTTACAAGAATCTCAAAATTAACTTGACAAACATCAAAAAATATATTAAATTAAGCCGTTACTTTGTGGAACAGCTTTTTTTACAAGAGTTTCCGCTTTTCTTTAAGAATGATTTCGAATCGCTTGTTTTTGAAGCATATCCCGAGTTCAGGGAGATAAAATTACGGCTCTTGCAAGCGGGAAGCTCCTTTGCCAGTTTATCTGGCAGCGGCTCGGCTGTTTTCGGACTCTTTAAGCAGAAAAAAATGGCTCAAGAAGCCCTTACGTTATTTGACAGTCATCCTTACCAGAAGTTTTTTGTGCGTCCTTATGGGGAACACTCAAAATAGCTTTCTTCGGTTTTTCTGAATAAATTTGCTGTAATGCTGGGTTAAGAGGGAAACCATCAAAAAACAGGGAGAAGAAAATGGAAATAACCGAAGTAAGCATCACCCCGTTGGAAGAATCGCGCTTAAAGGCCTATGTGAATATCACATTCGATGATGTGTTTGTGGTACATGGGCTGCGTATTATTAAAGGGAACCACGGCATGTTTGTGTCCATGCCCGCACGAAGGCTATCAGATGGCTCATACAAAGATGTTGCTCATCCTATTACAAATGCCTTCCGTCTCAAAATCCAACGAGTGGTCTTGGATGCTTACAAAAAGGTGCTCGAAGAAGAAGTGCCTGAAGAAGCCTCAAAAGAAGAAAAAGAAAATATTTCAGTCCAATAAATAATTTCGTGAGATGATGCGGGGTGGCTTTATTGTGTTGTCTTTTTTAATGGGCAGGGACGGTTTGTGAGAGTAATTGGGAAATTTCAATGACAACAAATAATGATTTAAAATTATTTTCGGGGACTGCCAATCCGGCATTGGCTGAGCGTATTGCCGAAAGCTTAAATCGACCATTGGAGGCCTTGTCGATTCGCCGATTTAGCGATGGTGAAATCTGGGTGAAGTATGTGGAAAATATTCGCGGTGCGGATGTTTTTCTGATACAGCCTACCTGCTCGCCTGCGGAAAACATTATAGAGTTGTTGATCATGATTGACGCCGCAAAACGGGCATCGGCCAGGCGCGTAACAGCGGTTATTCCTTACTACGGCTATGCCCGTCAGGATCGAAAAGATCAGCCTCGGGTGGCAATTTCTTCAAAATTGCTGGCCAATTTAATCACAACGGCCGGTGCGGATCGTGTTCTGACAATGGATTTACATGCGCCGCAAATCCAGGGATTTTTCGACATCCCGCTGGATCATCTGTATTCATCGTACGTATTTGTGGAATATTTTCGCAAAAAAAGCATTGATAATCTGGTAGTGGTTTCTCCCGACATTGGAAGCATTAAAATGGCCAGGGCGTATTCAAAGCGGTTGGGCGCTCAACTGGCTTTGGTTGATAAACGACGTCCCCGCCACAATGTGGCCGAGGTGATGCACATTATCGGCGAGGTGCGCGGCAAAAATGTCCTGATTGTTGACGATATGGCGGATACGGCCGGAACGCTGGTGGGGGCGGCAGCCGCCATGAAAAAAAACGGGGCAAAGCAAATTCATGCAGCGTGTACACATGCTCTTTTATCGGGAGATGCCGGTTTGCGAATTGAGGCATCGCCGATTAATGAAATGGTTGTGACGGATACAATTCCTATTCCGGAAGAAAAAATGATTGATAAAATTAAAATATTGTCTGTGGCTCCCATATTTTCCCAGGCCATAGAAAGAATTCACAAAGAAGAATCCATTAGTATTTTATTCGATATCGAAAAGTAAGAAGGGAGATTTTGTATGGCCGAAGTACTAATTAAAGCGGATTTGCGTGAAATAGGTACCAAATCCCAGCTAAAACAATTGCGAAAGGCGGGAAGAATTCCTGCCGTTTATTATAGCCCCCACAAGGATTCGAAATTGATTACACTGGATGCAAAGGAATTCCGACATCTTTTGCTGGCGGGTGCCAATATTTTTGATCTGGTGGTTGGTAAAGGACGGAAAAAGCCGTGTATTGTTCGCGAAATACAGGTAGATCCGGTGACGGATGATATCGTGCACGTCGATCTTCTGGGAATTAAGGCTTCTGAAAAGGTAACCATGAAAGTGCCGGTTGTTCTTGTTGGAGAGGCTGTTGGCGTGAAAGATTTCGGTGGCATTCTGGAACACCAGATACGTGAAGTGGAAATTTCCTGTTTACCAAAGGATATTCCGGAAAATATTGAAATTGACGTTAGCCATTTGAATATTGGAGATAGTGTTTCGATTGCCGACCTGCAAATGGAAAATGTGGAATTTCTGACCAATCCCGAATACACAGTTGCTTCTGTCAGCCATCCGAATAAGGTTGAAGAAGAAGTGACAGAAGAGGCCGAAATTGGCGAAGAAGAGGCTGAACCGGAAGTGATTCATGGTAAGGAAGAAAAAGCTGAGGAAGGAGAATAAATTTCACTTACAAGTCGAATGGTTCAAAAGGCTTACTCAAGTGATTGTTCTTTATATCCAAAAATATGATTGACAATACGGATTCTCGTTATTTGATAATTGGCCTCGGAAACCCGGGTAAAAAATATCGGAACACACGCCACAATGCCGGTTTCATGGTAGTGGATGAGTTGGCTGATGAGTTTGGATTGACGTTTCAACAGGGAAGAGGCGACTATTTGCAAGCAAGTGGCTTGCTGGAACGGAAAAAAGTTACGCTGATTAAACCCTTAACCTTTGTGAATAACAGTGGATTAGCTGTTCGCCAGGCGGTTCAATTCTACAAAAATGATCTTTCTAATATTTTAGTAGTGGTTGACGATTTCCAAATTCCGCTGGGCGTGATCCGTATTCGCAAACACGGAAGTGACGGTGGGCACAATGGATTGGCGTCAATTATTTCCCATCTCGGAACTAAAAATTTTCCGCGGTTGCGAGTCGGCATTGGAAGGGAAACACCGATTGATAATTGGGTGTCATTTGTTCTCTCGGATTTTTCCCGGGAGGAGATGAACCTTTTGGAGCAGGTTATCCCCATTGCCAAGGAGGCGATCGTCAGTTTTATTGTGGAAGGCCTGGAAAAAGCAATGAACAAATACAATCGAAAGAAACAGTAGGATTTTAACAAGAGAATTATGCGCGCCTAAAATGGAGGTTTAAATGGAGCAACGTTTGTACGAAACAACAATTATTGTAGATCCTCAATTGGATCAAACCAGGATTGAGGAATTGGTTAATAAAATTCAAAAGATGATTACGGATGACGCGGGATCGATTCGCAAAGTTGAGCAGTGGGGCAAAAAACGAATGGCTTATGAAATCAAGAAAAAACGATACGGCTATTATGTCTATTTCCTTTACGATTCGAATGGAAAAGTCCTGCCGAAGTTGGAAAAGGAATTTCGTTTAAACGAATCCATTGTACGAAATTTAATTGTTCGGTTGGATGATACAGCTCTCAAACAAATGGAAAAGGGGAAAATTACTGATTTCAAAAAATTCGGTGGTTTCTACAAGAGGCACTATTCCCGGTCGAATAATTCCGATCGGAGAGAAACGAGGAGAGCTCCCGAGAAAAAAGCGGTGGAGAAAGCCGATACAAAACCGGCCGAAGCTCCTGCAAGCGAATAACGGTGGTTATTTGATTGGATTAATACAAAGTGAATTGAAATAGGAGGTTATGAAATTGATTCGTATGAAGAAAAAACGGATTTGTCGTTTTTGCGAAAACAAAATCGATTACATTGACTATAAAGATGAAAAATTGCTTCAAAGATTTACAACGGAACAGGGCAAAATTATTCCTCGCCGAATTTCCGGAACCTGTGCACACCATCAGCGCAAATTGGTCAAAGCGATTAAACGCGCACGATACCTGGCATTGATTCCTTTTGTTGCAGATCAATCAAACTAATGTGAGGAGTGGAATAGAAATGAAAGTCATTTTGAAGCAAGATGTGAACTCAATCGGTACCGTTGGTGATATTGTTACTGTGAAGAATGGGTATGCTCGAAATTATCTCATTCCAAAAGGAATTGCATTGGAAGCAACTGCCGGAAATCTTAAGCAAATTGAGCAGGAAAAGAAGAGCCTGGAAATGCAGAAAAATCGTGAGAAAAAAGCAGCCGAGCACGCAGCCAGCGAGATGAACAATGTATCGGTAACCATTTCGGTTTCGGTGGGTGAAGAGGATAAATTATTTGGCTCCGTAACGTCCCAGGATATTGCAGATGCCCTGAAAGAAAAGGGATTTGAGATCGACAAACGAAAAATTGTCCTGGATGAACCCATTAAGGTTCTGGGTATTTATTCGGTTCCCATCAAACTGCATTCCGAAGTGGAAGCAAAAGTAAAAGTGTGGGTTGTGAAAAAATAGATTGCTTTTTGTGCGCAATGCGTTCAGCCGTCTATTGGTTTTTATCCTTGAGACGGCTTTTCCTTTTTAATAAGTTGCTGTAAAATGGAATTTTCGTTTTTCCTTAAATTGTTATTAAAAATCCACTTCTGGTGCGTCAGGGTATTTTATGGACCTTTTCTGGCTGCTTGTTTTAGCCCATTTAGTGGGAGATTTTCCTCTACAAACAGACACGATTTTCTACTATAAGAATAAGTACAAGTGGGGAATTCTTCTGCATGTTACCATTTGCGCGGTGATGAACATCGTTTTCACCGTTCCCTTTTTAAGGTATCCCTCGTTTTGGCTGGTGCTTTTTGTCCTTTTTATCTCTCACATTTTTTATGATTCTGGAAAAATTTGGTTGACGCGAAGCGTATTAAAGGACAATATTACTTTTTTTCTCTTTGATCAATTCTTGCATTTTATTACTATTTGGCTGGTAACGATTTTCTTTTTGGGCATTCACACCACTCTTCATATTGATTATGCCATGCCTTTTTATTCCAATCGAACGTTAATTATTCAACTTTCGGGTTTTATATTTGCGATTTTTGCTGTTGCTCCTCTGGTTTTTTATGTTCAGCAATTTGTAAATTCCCGATTGGAAAAGAAAAAAAGAAAACATTTGGTTTTCCCTGAATTTAGAGAAAGAATTCCAGGGTATGTAGAGCGATTTTTTCTGGTGCTTTTTGCTTTTTTGGGGGGATGGTATTGGCTGGGAATTTTGGCAATTCTTGGGGTACGCGTGCTTTTCGATAAAAAATTCGATTGGCCTGTGTTAATTTTTGGAGACGGCATTGCTATTCTGACGGGAATTCTCATTTAGATGTGTGTCACCAACCTTTTTAAAATCAATGGGAAAATTGGGTTGCTTTTTCAGATAAAAATCGTTAAATTTCAGAAAAGTTGGTTGGGAAAATAGCAAAAAGGTGGACATTTCGCGCGTGAATCCGATTTGATGACAGTTTTTTCAGTTGATTCATTGATGCGAATTTTAATCTTGTGGAGGTGAGGATGGACGAAATTGTTTTTCCGGAGTGTCAAAAATGTCATGATGGAGTATTGGTCCCGTTGTCTGACTATGGGCGGGATGGAGCGACAATTATGTACAAAGCCTGGGTTTGCACCAATCCGGATTGCGGCTTTAACATTCGCATCGACAATGGGGATGTTAGCTATGGACAGGCGATTACTCATTCCAATCGGAAACGAAGAATTGTTCTGAAAAAGTAGGGCGAATGCGATGCGGGGGCCTTTTCTCCGTGCCCATTCAAAAATTTAGGTACATCCTGCATGGTTACGATTTTTCGAAAGATTTTTGTAGACTATCAGATAAAATTATTCATTCTGGCCTTTGCTATTCTGCTCTGGTTCTATGTGTCTCTTGAAAACACTTATGAATACAATATCCCGGTTAGAATTGTGCCGACAAATGTTCGGTCGAATTATCTGATTGTTAACGATTATCCACGAGAAGTGCTTGTCAAATTTCGGGGAAAGGGAAAATCCCTGTTTGCTCTCAAAAGCTCTGATCGGAAAATTCAATTGGATTTGTCTCGCTACCGAAGGATGGCCATTTTTCGACTTCGCCCTGAGATGGTGGAAATTCTCCCAACCTCTTCCGTTCAGGTTGTTAAAATTGTTCGACCGGATACGATTGTCTTTAAACTGGAAAGGAAATCGGAAAAGAAGCTGCGGGTGGTTCCCAACGTTTCTGTTTCTCTGGAACCGGGGTACACTATTGTGGGTGCAATCAAAAAGGAACCGCCGGCAGTGCGGGTATCCGGCCCTAAAAGTGTGGTGGATACGTTAAGCGTAATTTACACACGGAAACTTTTTTTTAGTCACGTCAAGTCCGATGTTTTCGGAACCGTGCGTCTAAAAAGTTTTCGCAATAAATATGTGTCTGTTGTTCCCGAAATGGTTCATTATCGGATCGATGTGCAGCAATTGGGTGAAAAAACCATTAAAGATATTCCTGTTCACCTGATTCACGCACCCAAAAATAAACAGATTCGGATCATTCCATCGGCAATTACAGTTACCATTGAAGGCGGCGTAAGTTTGCTTGACAGCATTTCGACAAAGGACATTTACGTTTACATTGATTACAAGCAAAAAAAAGCGGGACACAGTGATTTCAAGGCAATTATCGAATTACCGCCCGAAACACGCTTTTCAAATGCCTTTCCCCACATGTTCAAAGTGATTGCGGAATAGGAAACCTAACTTAAGGAATCTCATCTCGTTGCAATTTGGATGAGTAATTTAAAAATAAAATTTCTACCGTTGCGAGTTTTATCTAACAGCTTGTATTATAATGAACAATAATAAAT
>CAZIYL010000138.1:0-6784 GCA_964543425.1 uncultured Deferribacteres bacterium | reverse complement strand
ATTTAAATATTCCTTATATTTTTGGATCAGCATTAACCAACCGAAGTGAAGAGAGGAGAAGTACCTATTATTTCATCGATCAAAAAGGGACGATCATTTTTGCAAAAGAATTAAATAAAATTGGCAAAAATTTATTCGATTTGCGGGATTTTCAAAAATCTACCGGACTTTCAATTTTGCGTAATGAAGATAAGACAAAGCCGCTTGAAACTCTTGACAAAACACATAAATATTTCGTTTTTAGAGAACCTTTAGAAGGCGGGACTTTTGAATTAGTCGGTATGGAAAATTTATTACCCGTATTGAAAGCCTTCCAGCCGAATGCCCGATTTTTAGGTATTTTCATTGTTTTAAATCTGCTAATTATGATGCTCATAAGTGAATTGCTGGCAACTCACTTTTCCAAACCTTTGCAAACTCTGGTCAAGTCGCTTTCGTATTACAAAGAACATAATACATTACCTTCCCTGAAAACCGTTGAGAAAAGAAATGACGAATACGGCATTCTGGCACAGAACGTTTTAACGTATTTAAAAGAAATCGACGAGAAAAATCGACAAATTCAAATGACACTCGAACAACTAAAAATTTCCGAAGAACGCTACTTTCAATTTCTGAATCATTCTCCTAATATGGTTTTTGTAGTTGAAGGTGAAAGGCTCATTTTTGTAAACCGGGCGGCAAACCGGGTTTTGGGTCTCGAACAAGATGGCGGCATCGGTTATCAGAAACTGCCAATGTTCAAGACCGCACAGGGAAAATTGCATCCTTTATTACACATTCCGGAACATTATCACAGTTTTCCTATTGAAGGTACGCTTCAACTTCAAAATAATAATTTGCCGATTTTGCTATATTATTCCGAATTTTCTTATGAAAATACAAAACATAAGTTATTTATTTTAGTGAATGTTACTGAAATAAAACAATTGGAAATCAAAGAGAAACAAATGGAATGGGAATTAATGGAATCCAACCATTTGGCTTCGATCGGGATTTTGACGACCGGAATTGCACACAATCTGAATAATCCATTAACTTCAATTATTGGCTTCACAGAGATGCTGAGGGTGAAATATCCAGATGAAGAAGAGATTAACAGCATTCTCCGTGCCTCCAATCAAATGGAGAAAATCATCTTTATGATAATGGATCGAAGAAAAAAGGAAGTGGATTCCAAGGAAATTCCCATTCAATTAAATGAAGTGATTCAAGACACGCTCCAGCTTCTGGATATTAATACACAGTTTCACTACAATCTCAAGAAGGTGGTAGACTTAGAGCCTCAATTGCCGACAGTTCTGGGACGCTATGGGGATTTTTCTCTTATTATGGATGCGTTTCTCTATAATGCTGCCGAAGCGATGGACAAGAGTTCCCAGAAGATATTAAAACTGACAACCCGTTCTCTGAAGCATGGAATTCAAATTACGATTAGTGACACAGGTGCTGGAATTGATTCGAAGGACCTGGACAAAATTTTTCTTCCTTTTTTTACAACCAAGGGTTCCGAGGAAAATCGGGAAAAAATGAACAATCACAATGCCGGATTGGGCCTATTCATGGCGCACAAACTACTGGAAAAATATCGAGCGAAAATAGATGTAAATAGTGAAAAGGGAATGGGCACAACTTTTGTGATTACCATTCCAAGGAATAGGAGAGAGACAAATTGATTAAATCTGGATTCGAATAATGTTTTAAAATGCTATTTGGTTACTTGAGCTCCCTTGCCCGCCATAAATGATGGGCCTAAAAAAGCCAGCACTGTAGGCAGTGCTGGCAAAATAGGGTGTTTCAGCACCCCCTCCTAATAATTAGACCCGTGGTTCACCAAGGGTCTATATGATTAAAACAACTATTTTTTAATGACCCAATTTAGCCGTAGATTGCAGGTTTTCCGAATCAGGGTTAAATTCACGCAAATGAGATCTACGGACGAATGCATTATTTTTCCTTCCCAATACGCCAGGTCTGTCAAAATCCGGGTGGAAAAAATAAAAGGGGACTTGACAATGAATTCAAGCCCCGCATCGCTATTTTAAAAATAAATTCTAACCGGCTTTTTTATCTATCTTACAAACGCGTTTCTTCCGGCGAAAATGGCTGCTTTTCCGAGATTTTTTTCGATTCTCATCAGTTGATTGTATTTCTCGACTCGCTCGCCCCGGGCAGGAGCACCCGATTTTAAATGTCCTGTTTCCAAAGCTACCGTCAAATCGGCGATAAAAGAATCAACGGTTTCGCCGCTGCGATGGGAAACCATAGCTCCCCAGCCGTGTTTTTGTACCAGTCTCACCGCCGCAATAGTCTCGGTAACGGTGCCAATTTGGTTTAATTTGATGAGCGATGCATTTGCAATGTTCTCTTCAATGCCGCGGGAAATGCGTTTCACATTTGTGACAAAAATATCATCACCCACCAGCTCAATTTTGGCGCCCAATTTTTCGTTGAGCAGTTTCCAGCCTTCCCAATCATCTTCCGCAAGACCATCTTCTATAACAATAATGGGATATTTATATACCAGTTCCGCATATTTTTCAATCATTTCAGCGGCTGTCAATTCCTTTTTTTCGGTTCGAAGAACATATTTCCCATCTTTATAAAATTCACTGGAAGCGGGATCCAGCGCAATGGAAATTTCCTTGCCTGGTTTGTAGCCTGCATTCTGAATGGCCTTAAGAATTAATTCAATCGGCTCTTCATTTGTAGAAACCTGTGCAACAAAGCCGCCTTCATCCCCAACAGACGTGTTATAGCCATTTTCTTTAAGAAGTGATTTTAAGGCATGATACGTTTCGGCGCCCCAACGAAATGCCTCACGGAAAGAAGGGGCACCAAAGGGGACAATCATGTATTCCTGAAAATCCGGCCCCTGCCAATTGGCATGAACGCCGCCATTCATAATATTCATCATGGGTACCGGTACCAACGTGGCATTTGAACCACCGAGGTAATTGTACAGCGGAATGTTCAGCGCGTTGGCCGCCGCCCGGGCCAGAGCCATAGAAACACCCAAAATTGCGTTGGCGCCCAGATTGCTTTTGTTAGGGGTGCCGTCCAAATCAATCATTAGTTGATCCAATTCCGCCTGTCGCAGGGCATCTTTTCCGGCTAATTTAGGGGCAATTATTTTATTTACATTTTCAACGGCTTTGAGGACTCCTTTTCCGCCGTATCGCTTCTGATCCTTATCCCGCAATTCCAGAGCTTCGTGAATCCCTGTGGAAGCACCGGAAGGAACCGCTGCTCGTCCCTGCGCACCGTTTTTTAATCTAATATTCACCTCTACTGTGGGATTCCCTCGCGAATCAAGAATCTCCATCGCTTCTACGGATTCGATAATTTCCGGCATTTTAACTCTCCTTTAGTTTTGTTTTTTAGGTGGTACACGTAAGCAGTAATTTTTATTCCCTGCTATGATAGGTTTTAGCTAATTTAAGACACAGAACCTCTACAATCAATTAAATACTTTTAACTCACAAGTTCAAAAATATTTCCATAAAATTCATTTTTGAGTCAAATATTTTTGAATCGCCCTTGATTCAGCCGGAAAAATATCGTAGAAAAAAGAATTGAGTTGAAATTTTAAAAAAATCTATTTATATTAATATCAATATTTTTTATGAGAAATAAGTTGACAATGCTTAAGGGGAATTAAAAAGCCGTGTAAAAGAAACACTCAATTCATTAAAAAGTTGCGCTTTAGTAGTTATTTTCGTAAATACTATGACGTATTCTAAAAGGTTCATGCTGTTAAGTACCGATAGGGTGAAGATGAGTTAAAATCCGAAGAACGAAATCCGAACTGCTTTACCCCGTTAGATTTGGGTTTGTTTCTAATTTCGATATTCCGATTTCGCATTTACTTTTACTCAAGATCGTGGGATGTTATCTTTTTAAAAAATACGTATCAGAATTTACGAAATAGGCTATTTGGTGTCAGTGAATGGCTTGATTATCATACCTGCCTTTCAGGCAGGTCAATACCTCGGAAATCTTCTTCGGCGCATTTTGAACGATGAGCGATTTTCGGATGATGTGTTGGTTGTCAATGACGGTTCAACAGACGACACGGAAGCCATCGCCCGGTTGTATGGAGTCCATGTTCTTTCACATCCTGATAATAGGGGAAAGGGAGCGGCATTAAAATCCGGATTTTCCTTTGCCATTCGCAATCACTTTAAATACGTTATTTGTCTTGATGCGGATGGACAACACAATCCGGACACCATCCCTGATTTTATCTCTCTGTATCAAACGGGAAAATATGATCTGATTATTGGAACCCGAAAAGTTGCGATTGGAGAAATGCCTTTCGATCGGTATTTGAGTAACTCCTTAACGTCCGTGGTTGTTTCTGTTTTGGCAGGAAGACGAATCCGTGATTCTCAGTCGGGATACCGGTTGTTGTCTGTGGATTTGATTAGGAAATTGCGATTAAGAACCCGTCAATATGAAACTGAGACGGAAATATTATTGCAGGCAATCCGGCATTTTCATGCAAGGGTAGGGGAGCTCCCGATTTCGGTTTCTTACACGGGAGAAATTAGCCATATTAATCGATTGAGTGATACACTGCGTTTTATCAATATTGTAATTAAAACCTTAGGAAATTGTTGATTGTTAGAACAATTTGTTCATTATTTTCATTCGTTACCAAAGGAAACGGTAACGATGTTCATTGCAATGGTTCCAATTTTTGAATTGCGGGGTGCGATTCCTTGGGCGCTGTCCAATCCGCCCATAGGAGGGGGATTGGATTGGCAAACAGCTTTTGTATTTGCATATATTGGGAATTTTATTCCCGTGATTCCTTTGCTCTTATTTCTGGATCCGGTGACAAAATTTTTGCGCCGTTGGGATATTTTTGATCGCTTTTTTGAATGGCTTTTCAAGCGTACAAGGCGCAAGGGAAGGATGATCGAAAAATACGAGATTATCGGTCTTCTACTTTATGTTGGAATTCCTTTGCCCGGCACAGGCGCCTGGACAGGTTCTCTCGCTGCTTATTTGTTTGGCGTGAATTTAAAAAATTCCATATTTGCGATTTCAATTGGAATATTGTTGGCAGGCATTATCGTAACAATGGCGTCTTTGGGGGTTTTTTCTATTTTTTAATTTAGAGTTCGGGGCGTAGCGCAGCCCGGTTAGCGCGCATGCTTCGGGAGCATGAGGTCGGCGGTTCGAATCCGCCCGCCCCGACTATCTTTTACAATTGAGGAGGAAATGAGCGAATATTCTGTAAAAGAAATTGAGAAAAAATGGCAGCAGTTTTGGAATGACATTAATCTCTTCAAAACTAAGCCGATCCCCCGAAAAAAGTATTACGTCCTCGAAATGTTTCCTTACCCTTCCGGTGACCTTCATATTGGACACATGAAAAATTATGTTATCGGTGACGTGATTGCCCGTTACAAACTGATGCAAGGCTTTGATATTTTGCACCCGATGGGATGGGATGCCTTTGGTCTGCCTGCCGAAAATGCGGCAATCAAGCATGGGATAGACCCCGAGGAATGGACCTACAACAATATCTCCGTCTCAAAAAATACAATGAAAATGATGGGACTGAGTTACGATTGGAATCGTGAAATAACCACCTGCGCCCCGGATTATTACAAATGGACACAATGGCTTTTTCTGCAATTATACAGACACGGCCTCGCCTATCGGAAAAAGGCGTCCGTGAATTGGTGCCCCAGTTGTCAAACCGTTTTGGCTAATGAACAGGTTGAAGGGGGGAGATGTTACCGATGTCATACACCCGTAGAAAAACGAGATCTGGTGCAATGGTTTTTTAAGATTACGGATTATGCCGACAGGCTTCTTGAAGATTTAGAAAAATTGGATCGGTGGCCCGAACCTGTCAAAATTATGCAAAAAAATTGGATCGGGCGCAGCGAAGGCGCTGAAATTGATTTTCGAATCGATGAATTGAACGGGTCGGTTAGAGTTTTTACGACTCGGCCGGATACGCTTTTTGGTGTCACATTCATGGTTTTTGCTCCTGAGCACGAATTGGTGTCGGCATTGATTAAAGGAAAGCCACAGGAAAAAGATGTCCTGAACTATATTGAAAAAGCCAAAAGTAAATCGGACATAGAGCGAACCTCTTTAAAAGAAAAGGATGGTATCTTTACGGGGGCTTACGCGGAACATCCATTCACCGGTGAAAAAATTCCCATCTGGATTGCTGATTATGTGATCATGGGATACGGAACCGGCGTTGTAATGGGCGTTCCTGCCCACGATGAGAGGGATTTTGAATTCGCAACCAAATATAAACTGCCAATTAGGACAGTTATTCGACCAAAAGGAAAAAAGAATTTTAATGTTCTTGATGAAGGTGCCGCCTATACTGAAAAAGGTGTTATGACCAATTCTGATCAATTTTCCGGATTCACTTCTGAAAAAGGGTGTAAAGAAATCGTAAATAATCTGGAACTCAGAGGAATCGGGAAATCTGCCGTCTATTACAAGCTTCGTGATTGGCTCATTTCACGCCAACGGTATTGGGGTGCTCCAATACCAATGATTCATTGTGAAAAATGCGGTGTTGTACCCGTTCCCGAAGAAGATCTGCCGGTTTTGTTACCAAAAGAAGGCATTGATTTTACTCCCAAAGGCAAATCTCCACTGGCTTCCGCAGAGAAATTCATTCATACGACATGCCCCAAGTGTGGCGGCCCTGCTTACCGGGATCCTGACACAATGGACACTTTCGTGGATTCTTCCTGGTATTTCCTGCGATATACGGACAATAAGAATGAGCATGAGCCCT
>CAZIYL010000137.1:0-6827 GCA_964543425.1 uncultured Deferribacteres bacterium | reverse complement strand
CATCCGTTTATTTTGGAACCGCAATTCGATGCCATTGCCACGGAAATCCGTCCCCAATCAACATTTTCACTTGACCTCGTTTTGCTTGGGAAAGCTATTGACTATCTTCCCTATTTTGTTTTTGTATTTCAAAAAATGGGCCGATACGGACTCGGAAAAGGGCGAGGAAAATATGAATTGCTCGATGTTCAGGATTTACTTGCGACCAAATCCACACCAATCTTTCACGCGACCGAAAATGTTCTTTCTGAAAACTTTGTACGCATTTCAAGCGATGAGCTGCTTCAATCCCATTCGCATTTTCCATCCTCATCCTTAACACTCAATTTTCAAACTCCGGTACGAATTAAGCGAGAAGGTAAATATGTATCGCGACTTAATTTTCCCGATCTTATAACTGCTCTAACCAGGCGCTATTTCCTCATTAATCATTTTCATGGAGATGGCCAGGGGGAGCTAAACCATAAGGCCTTGATTGAATTATCTCAATCTATTAAAACCGTCTCAAATGAACTTACGTGGTATGATTGGACCCGCTATTCTCACCGCCAACGAACAAAGATGAAATTGGGTGGATTGGTGGGCAAAATTACATTTGAAGGGGAGTTATCTCCCTTTGTACGGCTGCTTCGGTTGGGTGAATATATGCATATCGGCAAAAACACCAGTTTTGGGCTGGGAAAATACAGGATTACTAACACCTCTGAATTAGGAGAACAAAAATGAAAAGCCATTATGCTGATTTATTTAAATCCGTTGTTCTTGGTGCGCTTTTTCATGATATTGGGAAATTTTACCAGCGAGCTGATAAAAACATTAATTATAAAAATTCTACATATTTGGACAACGAGACAAAAAATAACATTGATTTGATTTGTCCACTGCGCAATAATCGCTATTCCCATAAACACGCTCTCTGGACTTTTCAATTTCTAAAAGAAAAAGAGAGGTATTTAAAACAATTCTTTGGCGATATTTCTGCCTTAGATCAGGATAACTTCATCAATCTGGCCAGCTATCACCACAATCCTTCGACTCCCCTCCAGCACCTAATTCAATTTTCGGACCGAATTTCTTCTGGCATGGAAAGAGAAAATTTACAAGATGATTTGATGGAGGATGAATCTTCCAAATTTAACTTCAGAACTGTTCGCCTAAAACCTATTTTTGAACTAATCTCTTTTGAGCAATCGAATGAAATTCCCGCAAAATACAAGCATAATATTCATCAGTTGGAATTGGACAAACAATTCATTTTTCCCCAGCAGGCAGGGCAACTTTACCCGGCACTGGGGGACGATCTGGGTACTGAGTACAGAAAATTGTGGAATAATTTTGAATCGGATTTTGACTCAATTTCAAATGCCGGTTTCTATTATATCGTCCATTCGCTTTTGAGTTTGCTTGAAAAATATACCTGGTGCATTCCAAGTTCAACATCTGAAAGACCGGATATTTCTCTCTTTGATCACCTAAAAACAACCGCGGCCATTGCTTCTTGTATTTATCTTTATCATAATGGAAACATTGAGAGCAAAGACGCGGCTGTCAATCGCGAAGAAGAAAAATTTATTCTTTTGGGTGGGGACTTGAGTGGAATCCAGAATTATATTTTTAATCTGGCTCATGTAAATTTAAAAAAAGTCAGTAAAATGCTTAGAGCTCGATCGTTCTATCTAACTCTATTACCCAAAATTATCGTTACCAAAATTCTATATGAAAACAACTTAACTCCAGTTAATAGCCTAATGGAAACAGGGGGTCGCTTTGTGCTCTTGTTACCAAATACGGAAAGTATTAAAAAATATTTAGAAAATCTTTCAAATGAACTCGGTGCCTGGTGCATGGAAGAATTTTACGGAGAATTAACTGTCAATTTGGATTGGTCTGTTTCCCTGAGCGCAAATGAATTCTTCGAAAAACGGTTTGCTCAAAAATATGAGGAATTGCTTCATAATTTAGAAAAGAAAAAGCTAAAGAAATTTGATTTTATAACAGCCCGGAGCTGGAATGAAGCCACATTCGTAGTAGGAAATGATTACAACAAAATGCAAGAGCCGGATGCTGAATTGTGTCGCGTTTGTGGCAAAAAACCCGCCACTCGCACCATAACAGATGAAGAGAATGAATCCACCCCAATTTGTGACTCGTGCTATCGTCAACAAAATATTGGAACCCATTTGACAAAGAACAATTATTTTACGATTACGCAGGAAAACTCATTTGACAGCATTTCTTTTCCGTTTTCTATCGGCTCAAGTACTTATGTGGTCCGACTGCAAAAAAATTGGTCTCAATATAAGGATTATCTGAAAGACAAATCTTTTATTACGGGATTTAAATCTTTTGCGGCACAAAACTCCTCTCAGTTTGTCCCTGCGGAATTCATTGCAAAACATGTCCCGAGGTTTACTCTTCAGGAAGCAACGGCCTATAAAAAATATTATCAGAGTATAGGAAGCAATAGTGAAAATTTGGATTATATCCAACCAAAAGCCATAAAAACTTTTTCCGATATTGCTATTCCCGAAGAAAACCTACAAAATCCTGCTCAGGCGCTTGGAGTGCGCCTGTTAGCTATTCTCAAAGCGGATGTAGACAATTTGGGGCTAATTTTCGGAAAGGGGCTAAGAGAAAATATGTCCATTTCGCGGTATTCTACCCTCAGCCGCATGGTCAATCTTTTCTTTTCGGGCTATTTAAATGAATTAATTGAAACCCATTTCCCCAACATTTACACAGTCTACGCCGGAGGAGATGATGTCTTTCTCATTGGTAATTGGCAGGATATAATTCATTTTGCTCCAATGTTCAACAAGGAATTTTCCCTTTTTACATGTAAGAATGAGGATATTCATCTTTCTGCTGCTATCGAGCTCATCAAGCCCAATAGCCCAATTTATCGTGGAGCACGCTTGGTAGAAGAATTCTTGGAAAAAGCAAAATCAAGAATGAATGGGCCGTTCAATCCCGTCAAAAACAGTCTTTTCTTATTCAATGAGCTCCTGGAATGGAACGAATGGGATCAATGGATTCACGATTGGATTATCTTTCTGGATAAAAAATTATTTACAAGCCGCTTGAAGAACAAGAAGGCGGGAGAAAATACCGGGATTAATTCGGGCTTTCTTTATCGCTTGCTTCATTACCAAGAAATGTATCGCGATTATTTGCAGAATGGGAATATAAGAGGATTGTTGTACCTTTCCTATTTGAGTTATGACATTAGGAGAAATATTTCAATGAAGCAAAGCGAAAATAAGGATATTGGCAACGACCTCAGAAAACTTGCCGAGCTTCAGAAGTTTCCAAATGAAAAGATGAAAAAAATTCATATCCCGATTTTCTACGCACTTTACAAAAATAGAGGAGGGTGAAAACAATGGGAGACTGGCAAAGTACATTGCAGAGATTAAAAGACCAAAGTCCTAAGGAGGAAACCAAAATGATTGTATTTTATAAAAATGGGCACATTGACCCGGATCTAATTCATAAATATGCTGAAAGAAAAGCAGAACAATTTTTCAAACAGAGATTAACCTCTGCACAAATCAGAAGGTTTTATGGAGAAGTCTTAACAATTGAAGAAAAACTCAAATCAACCAAAAATTTTGATTTGGTTTATCCACAAATTCTAATGTTAAAATCAAAAGCTGCTTATGCTGCCAATCCCAAAAGCAGAAAAATCCCAGATGTTTTCAAGGAATGGATTTATTCAATGGTAGATAGCATCAAAAATGAAAAAGATTTTAAGGCTTTCAAAATGATTTTTGAAGCAGTGGTTGGATATTTTTATGGGAAAGGAGCGAAATAATGAAACTGCAACGTATTTATCGGATTCAAGGAACCATTAAATTGCTTACAGGATTGCATATTGGAATGGGCAATCAGGAAATTCATATTGGTGGAATTGATAATCCCGTCATCAAGCATCCTTTGACCAATGAACCCTATATCCCCGGCAGTTCCATTAAGGGGAAAATGCGCACGCTATTGGAATACAAACTGGGCAAAGTAAGAGATAACGGAAAGCCCTGGTACCCGGAATCGGGTAACAGGGCAGAAGATGATCCAATTTGTCGTATATTTGGATCCGGGGACCCAAAATATCCCGCCGGCCCCACCCGTCTAATTGTTCGGGATAGTTATTTAACCGGAGAGTTAAAGAGAAGAATTGATTCAAGCGATGATGATTTAACCGTTTATGACCTGCTTGAAGGGAAATGGGAAAATAGCATTGATCGAAAAACAGGGACAGCATTAAATCCCAGACAAACCGAACGGGTTGTGGCCGGCACAGAATTTAAACTGGAATTGATTTACCGTGCCTTTGATGATAAAGACGAATCAAATTTTGAATATGTAAAACAGGCCCTAACCTTGTTGGAAAATGACGCCTTGGGTGGTTCAGGTAGTAGAGGATATGGCAAAATTAAAATTGAATATGATATTGAGCCTTTGATGGACTAAATGGGACAGTACTGATGAAAACATTTAAAGTTGTGTTTCAACTAAAATCGTCCATTCGAACTCCTTTTCATTCGGATACTCTATTTGGGCACATCTGCTGGGCCATAAAATATATAAAAGGGCAGCCATTTCTAAAAGATTGGCTGGACAATTTTGACAAAAATCCAACTCTCATTTCCAATGCCTTTCCTTTGGGAAAATTTCCCAAACCCATTCTGCCAATGCCCGAAGTGAATGAAAAGGAGCTGACACTGCCGCAAAATGCCTTTTTGACCAAGAAAATCAATAGGCAGAACCTGGTGGACGAAGAATGGTTTTTTGACAATATGAACAACCTGAGTGGTAAAAAATTATCGGATTATTTTGTCAAAAAGATTACTAAAGAGAATGAAAAGCCTGTTAGCACGTCAATGGCGGTCACACACAATAGTTACGACCGACTCACCGGCCGCGTTCTGGCAAGAAATGGACTTTTTGAGCAGGAAGAGATTTTTTATTGGAATGATGCAAACAAAGGTCCGTCCTTTTATTTTTTGATCCAATCAAATACCCTGAATCAATCCATCCTCTCAGAACTCGTGGAATTTATTGAGCTTAGCGGCTTTGGTGCAGATAAGTCTGTGGGAAAAGGACAAATTGAAATTATCTCTGTTGAGCCATATCAATTAGACCAATGTCAGGCTCCCAATGCCTTTGTAAGCCTGTCAAACTTTATCCCCAAAAATTCAGATGAATTAAACGGGTACTACAAGCCCCTCACAAAATTTGGTAAATTGGGAGGCGATTGGGCAACCGGTTATCTCCCTTTTAAAAAACCAGTGGTTATGTTGCAAGCGGGTGCCGTCATTAAAATGCCTTCTTACAATGAACAAATGATATTTGGAAAATTACAAAGAAATATTCACGGGACTAATCCAGAAATTGTACATTACGGCTACGCATTGCCAATTCCTATCCATTTGGAGGAATAGAATGAGTTTTCAAACAAAAAAATATGAAGATTTACGAAGAAATTTTCAAAAAGGGACCTCCAGAGTTTTCGTGCCAAAATTTGAAGATTTAATGTTGGACTGTCAGATATTGAGCCCTCTCCATGTAGGAAACGGAGAGGAAATTCCCGTTTATGAATACATTATTCAGAACGGATTGCTGTTCAAGATATCCCTGCAACGGGCAATTAGATTTTTGGACCAAAGTGAATTGGAAAAATTCAATTCATTGAACAAAGATGCAAATTTTATTGCACTCCGTCATTTTCTCATACAGAAATATTCGGATGAGGCATTTCGCGAAAAGGTGACGGAATTTGTGACTCCCGTCTCTTCTGAAGTAGAAGAGGAATATAACGAAAAGATGAATTCCATTGAAAATCAATTTATCGTTCACTTGAATCAGAGAAATTTGCTGAAAAAAACGCCCATTATTCCGGGCAGCTCTATTAAGGGAGCCATCCGAACGGCTGTTTTAAATGGTCTGGCAAAAGTGTATGATAAGCCTTTGGAAAATAAGAGAGCCATTGCAATTGAGGGGCATTTACTAAACGCATTGACCGGAAACGAAAAAAGAGTAGATGCTAAGAGAGATCCGTTTAAATATTTAAAAACCAAAGATATGGAACTTGGATTACACGATACAGAAATTTCCAAAGTTCTGAATGCAATCAACTCAGAAGACGGATTTTTTACAATTGACATTCAAATGAATTTTGAAACGATCCGGTCGCTTCTCACTGGGGCTGAAATCAAATTTCGGCTTCCCGTTAAAATTGCGCCCCGTCGTATTTTTCTCAATGGTCAAAAAATCAATTTCGATGCCGATTATATTGTAAATGCCTGTCGGGACTATTACAGAACGCGATTGGAAAGAATTGAGGCGTCATATTTTAAAAATACCGCAATTTTGAATGAAATCAATACAATAGATAACGCGGTCAATTTTTCGAAGGGGGAATTTCTGCTCCGGGTTGGCCGGTTTTCGGGGAAAATGTCTTTGACTTTAGATAAATTCCGAACAGGTCCCGAACCTAAATCGCGAAATCTTGTTTCCGGGAAATATCCCATGGGATGGATCAAATGTTCAATGGTGTAAAAAAACATTATAGACAAAAGAATGCAGTGCCCGGATGCAGCATTAGCGCGTTGGTTAATTAATTCAACCCAAACCTAATAGAAAATTGATGTGTTAATTGCGGGTCTGGGGCAGAAGGAGGGTTTTATTTTTCATAAATTAGGGACGGCTTTGCATTGATTAGGGGGGTGCGAGGCATATGTTTAATTAACAATGGGTTAGAAATTGCCTGGAGGCATAAGTTCAATATTTTTGACATTATTTTGACGAACCGATTCCTAAAAATAGGA
>CAZIYL010000136.1:0-6876 GCA_964543425.1 uncultured Deferribacteres bacterium | reverse complement strand
GTAATAATAAATCGAGCACCGATTTCATCCATATATTCCCTGGCTTTTTTCAGCATGAAAATCCGGCAATCGATACAGGGATTTATTGCCGACCCATAGCCGTATTTCGGCCGGATTAAAACCGTCCGAATATATTCCTCTGAAATATCTCTGAATTCAATAGGAACATGGGTTTGATTACCGGCCCGCTGCGCTTCATTTTGTTCCGGGCGCTTGCGGGACTTCTCCCGCTTTGGTGCCCGCCGGGGATCGGCATAACAAAAACCCGTTAAAAACGTAATGCCATAGACATCAATCCCCTGATTAACCATCAACTTAACGGCCAGGGTGCTATCCAATCCGCCCGATACCATGGCAACGGCTTTAATTGTTTCGGCCACTAATCTATTTCCTCTTGGCAGTCATTAATCTTCATAGCCAAGTTTGGTTTTGGCTTCCTGACTCATCATCGAGGGATTCCAGGGTGGATCCCAGCCAACATCGACAAAAACATCTTTCACGCCGTTAACATCCATCACTTTTTGGCGAACATCATCGATAATGAAAGAAGACATGGGACAGCCCGGGGCCGTTAATGTCATTTTGATTCTTACAACATCGTCATCCAGCTTCATATCGTAAACCAACCCCAATTCCACAATATTAATTGGGATTTCGGGATCGTAGCAATTTTTCAGTGTTTCCCAAACCTCTTTTTCGTCAACCATAAAATTACTCCTTCAACACAAACTATAAAAAATTAGTTAATAATAACTATTATTGTTATGATTATTAGATAACTTAAATACCACACTTTTGTTACGGCCAAACAATAAATTTGTTTCGTGTTTTTCTTGTCTTTATATATTCAAATGAATACCAGCGGTGGATTCCTCTTCTTGAACTGCAGATTCAATCACTTTGTCTGCAAGATTAAAAAAGCCTTCTGCGTTCGCGGAATCGGGACGTTCTTCAACAATGGGTTTTCCAATATCCCCACCTATTCGAATCTCAACATCCAAAGGAACCTCGCCGAGAAACGGAACACCAAGGCGTTTGCTTTCCCGTTCGCCACCTCCGTGACTGAAAATATCCGTTCGCTGGCCACAATGGGGACATACAAAATAGCTCATATTTTCAATAATCCCGATAACAGGGACTTTCACTTTCTGGTACATAATAACGCCTTTTACTGCGTCGGTTAGTGCCACATCCTGAGGAGTTGTGACAATAATTGCGCCAGACAAATCCAAAAGCTGAGCGATACTTAATTGAACATCGCCGGTTCCCGGGGGCATGTCAATGATAAAATAATCCAGATCACCCCAGGCCACATCTCGCAGCAACTGCTCAACCGCTTTTGCCACTAAAGGTCCTCTCCAGATTAACGGCGTGTCTTCCGGCAGCAAAAATCCAAGAGACATCAATTTGAGTCCATGGACATCAAACGGGATCAGTTTTTCATTCTGCATGGCCGGCGTTCCCTTAACTCCCGCCATCATCGGAAGATTGGGGCCATAGATGTCAGAATCCAACAAACCTACTTTCTTTCCCCGCTTAGCCAGAGCAATCGCCAAATTCAAAGCAACCGTCGATTTGCCGACGCCGCCCTTACCGCTTGTAATGGCAATTTTATTTTTAATATTAGATAAATACTTTTCTTTGCCGCCCGTGCTTTTGCTCTTAATGTCTTTTGCCGCTTTGGCTTTCTGAACATTCATTTCCAACCGGACGTCTTTCACACCGGGGATGGCTTCCAGAACAGCTTTGGCGTCTTTTTCAACTTGCGGGCCGGTGGTGTCATCATTGGTGATTATATTTATTGTCACTGTGACCACGCCATCTTCAACCTTTGCGTCTTTTACCACTCCAAACGAAACAATATCACGGGTGAAACCGGGATATTTCACTTTCTTCAATTCTTCTAAAATTTTTTCCTTTGTCAAATTGTTTCCATTATCGGACATGTGAATGCTCTCCTCTCATTAAGCAATTTTCTTACTTCAATTCATATCGGGTTTATTCAGCCATTTCATTTGGTTCTTTAGCTCTTTTGCGTTTTTTACAAGATCTTCCAAAGTAACCCCTTCCAGAATCTCGTACATTTTTTCTTCAGCTTTTTTCATTGTAGAGGAAATTAAACAATCCACAGCGAAATCGCAGTCTTTACGCTCATGTTCGCAGATAAACAAATGGGATGTTCCTTCGATAGCCTGAACAATGTTTTTCAGAGTAATTTCTTTTGTCGAAACTGCCAAATGGTACCCGCCTTTTGCCCCCCGGTAAGACCGTACCAATCCTGCCTTCACAAGATATTGAAAGACCTTTGCCAGATAGGACTCAGAAATATTTTGAGCCTTTGCGATTTCCGAGACCAGAACAGTCTGCCTCTCATTATTAACGGCGAGGTAAAACAGACTGTGAATGGCGTATTCTGTACTTTGAGACAACTGCATTTTTTAATATTTTCCACTATACAGATAATTAAGACAATTATTGTCCTAATATACAATATTAAGACTGAAATAGCAAGAAAAAAGGTTCACCGTGTAAAAAAAACCGTCAGTGAAAAGAAATGACGGCTTTTAAAAAGGCAAAGAAACAAATTCAACGTTTCTCTGGAATTCGAGCAGCTTTACCCCGCAACCCTCTCAAATAAAAAATCTTCGCTCGTCGCACTTTTCCACGTCGCAGCAAATTCACTTTTTGAATATTCGGCGAATGAAATGCAAAAATTCTTTCAACGCCGATTCCGTTTGAAATTTTCCGAACGGTAAATGTTTTATTAATTCCGCTGCCACGTTTTTGAAGAACCACGCCCTGAAAAATCTGGATTCTCTCTTTGTCGCCTTCACGAACTTTTATGTGAACTGCAACGGTGTCACCAGATCCAAACTCCGGAATATCCGATCGCAATTGATCAACTCCAATTGCTTCTAACTTGCCCATTTTAAGTCACCTCCAAACTCTATTGATTCTTTTAATGATTTTTTTCCAGTAAATCTTTTCGTTTTTCCAAGGTTTTTTTGAGAGCTTGTTCTTTACGCCACTCCTCTATTTTTTGATGATGCCCCGACAGCAAAATCTCCGGCACACGATGTCCCCTGTATTCCTCTGGCCGCGTGAAATGGGGATAATCCAATAAATCCTGTTGAAATGAATCGGTGGCTGCCGATTGAAAATCGCTAATCACATCAGGAATAAGCCGTACAACGGCGTCAATCACAACAAGCGTTGGTAATTCACCGCCCGTTAAAACATAATCGCCAATCGAGATCTCATCCGTAACCAGTGCCTCAATGACCCGTTCATCCACACCCTTGTAATGGCCACAAAGAAAAATCAGATGTTCCCACTCCGTAAGCTCATTGGCCATTTTTTGATGAAATGTTTTCCCCTGAGGAGACATAAAAATTACCTTCCGTTTTTCGGAAGGAAATTCCGTTGAAATTTTGTCGAATGCTCGAAAAAAAGGCTCAGGTTTCATAATCATTCCTGAGCCACCGCCATAGGGGTAATCATCTACCTGGTGGTGTTTATCCGTGGTAAAGTTACGCAGATCGTGAATAACAACTTGAACCAGGCCTTTTTCCTGCGCACGCTTTAGAATACTTTCCTGCAAAGGGCTTCTCACTAGCTCAGGGAAGGCGGTAACAATATCTATTCGCATTGGAACCTCACTCCAAAAGCCCTTCTATTGGCCGGATCAACACGCGCCCCCTCTCAATATTCACATCTTTTACAAATTCTTCGACAAAAGGGATCAGCACTTCCTTGTGAGCAGGAGTTTCTATGACGAACAAATCATTATTGGTAATTGTAAGAACGTCTTTCACGATGCCAATCATTTGTCCATCCACCGTTTGTGCCTGCAAGCCAACCAGATCAAAAATATAATATCGACCTTCCGGCAGAGGCAAACATTCTTCTCTCGGGATTTGAATTTCCCAGTTTTGGAAACGTTCGGCGTCATTTCGGGTTGGACAAACATCGAACCGAAGGATAAGTTCATTACGATGGTAATTTGCCTGCACCACGGTTGCCTTTAACCGCTCATCTCCGGGAGATTGCAAAAACACTTCCCGAAGAAGCAAATATCGTTTAGGGTCGTCCGTTGTAGGCAAAACCTTGACCGCACCAGCAATACCGTGGGGTTTTAGAATAATACCAATTGTAACGAGGCCCTCGTGAGATTTCATTTAAAAGAACAATTGATGCTAATTATTCAAGAATTTCCAGAACAGCTCGTTTGCCCGTTTTTGCAGAGGCGGCCGCTAACAATGTGCGAATGGATTTCGCGGTTTGACCGCGTTTACCAATTACTTTACCCAAGTCGCCATCACCGACACGAAGTTCGTACACAACCGTCCGCTCCCCGTCGATTTCCGTAACTTTCACCTCTTCCACTTTATCGACCAGATGCTTCGCGATAAATTCGACGAACTCTTTCATCTTAATCCCTCCTTGATTAGGTTCCAGCTATTGCTTCAATAATATCCGGACTCACAAGATAATGAACCTCCGCAATCCTAAACCTCTATTTTGTTAAATCGATAAGGGCAAAAAAGTTCCGGTTTTAAGCTTCTTTGGAATCAGATTCTTCTTGAATATCAGAGTCGGTTGTTCCGGGGGCTTCTTTTTCCGCAGGAGCCGCTTCCGGCGAATTCTCTTCCTGAGCAGCTTCTACAGGGGTTGATTCCTCCGCTGAAGCAGTTTCAGAAGGTGAAGCCTCTTCTTTTGCAGCCACTTCTTCTTCAACAACCGCTTCTTCTTTTACGGCCGTTTCCTGCACCTGATCAGCTTTGCGCTTGCGTTCCAACTGAATAACTTCCAGCTTATTAAGCTCCTCCTGAATGCGCGCCTCGTCAAAGCCTTTCTTCATCAGATCCCATTTAAACATAATTCCTTCCTGACGAAGCAAACTACGAACGGTTTCCGACGGTTGGGCTCCAACACCCAACCAATAAATAATTCTTCCCTCATTTAATTTTACATCGATCGGATCGGTAAGTGGATTGTAATAACCCAAATTTTCAATGTACTCACCATCTCTCTTCTGGCGGCCATCCACAGCAACCACCCGATAGAAAGGTTTTTTCTTCCGACCCATTCGTGTAAGACGCAATCTTACTGCCAAAATTCCCTCCTTAATTTAATGTTTTTCTTGAGTACTCTTAGATTGAAATTAAAATGGAATATTTCCACCCATCAGCCCGCGTAAACTTCGCTTGCCGCCTTTTGAAAATCGCTTCATCATCTTTTGCATTTCATTAAACTGGCTGATGAGACGATTCACATCCTGAACCGTTGTCCCGCTGCCTTTTGCAATCCGGCGCTTGCGACTTCCGTTCAAAAGTCTGGGATTGCCCCGTTCTTCTTTGGTCATCGACTGAATAATCGCCTCTACCCTGACAAGAGCTTTTTCATCCACATTTACTTTACCAAGAGGCGAGGCTCCCAACCCTGGAATCATTCCAATGATTTGCTCCAGAGGCCCCATTTTTTTGATCTGCCGCAACTGCCCCAGAAAATCGTCGAACGTAAGGCGCTTTTTCCGAATCGCGTCTTCCATTCGACGGCTTTCTTCCTCATCTGCAGCCAGTTGGGCCTTTTCCACCAAAGAGACAACGTCCCCCATTCCTAAAATTCGGGAAGCCATTCTGTCCGGGTGAAACAACTCTAACGCATTAAACTTTTCCCCAATTCCAACAAAAACAATTGGCTTGCCGGTAACTGCTTTGATGGAAAGTGCTGCGCCGCCGCGTGCATCGCCATCCATCTTCGTTAAAACAACACCATCGTAATTCAGCCGCTTATGGAATTCTGTTGCCGCTTTTACAGCATCCTGCCCGGTCATCCCATCTGCTACAAAGAAAATGTTGTGAGGCTTTGTTTTCGCCTTGATTTCAGCCAGTTCTTCCATCATTTTTCCATCGATATGAAGACGCCCGGCGGTGTCGAAAATAACCACATCCTGCCCGTTTTGACGAGCAAATTGAATAGATTCCTGAGTGATTTGAACAGGATTTCCCCCTTCTTTCGAAAAAACGGGGATTCCCAATTGTTTTCCAATTATTTCCAGTTGATTTACCGCAGCGGGTCGGTAGATATCGGCCGCTACCATTAACGGAGAATGTTTTTGCCCGCGAAGATAAAGCGCTAATTTCCCTACAAATGTTGTCTTCCCTGAACCCTGTAAGCCGGTTACCATAAAAATAGTGGGGGGAATATTGGCAAAGCGCAAATTCGCGGCGGATTGTCCCAGCAAACGTGTCAACTCATCATAAATTATTTTAACAATTTGCTGCCCGGGAGTAATGCTTTTCAGAACTTCCTGTCCAATCGCCTTTTCCTGAACGGCTTTTATGAATTCCTTTGCAACCTTGTAATTTACATCAGCTTCCAAAAGAATTTGCCGAACCTCCCTCAAAGAATCTGAAATATTTTTTTCAGAAAGCTTCCCCTGCCCCTTAATTTTCTTGAGAACACCGTCCAGTTTTCGGGTTAGATCTTCAAACATTGCCTGTTAGAATCCAATTCAGAATTTAGCTAAGTTTCAGTGTTTAAAAAAATTATCATATTTTTCCACAGTGTGTAAATTTAATAAAATTTATTTGATTATGCAAGAGTTTTTTCCAAAAACGAACATGGCTCTAACCGAAGGCAAAATTGTTGTCTGGCTTTCTCAGGGACTCCCTACCGTTCCATTATCTGATTCGTCAGCCCTTCAGTTTTTCAGAGAAATGCCGTCTCGGTTGAACACTTCATCTGGCAAGGTGGTTTTTCCATTCAACCAAGAAGCAAGCGCTATTTTTGCATTTTAAATTGGGATTTTAATTTTCGAGTATATCCCAAAGTTACGTGATGAGTTTGGGCTAAAATAAAGTTTTCCCCATC
>CAZIYL010000135.1:0-6891 GCA_964543425.1 uncultured Deferribacteres bacterium | reverse complement strand
AACCAATAGTCATACAAATTATACGGGGCTAAATTCCATTAACTTCAATAAAATCCATTCGTGATAATTTGTGAAATTAGTGGGAGATATCATTTTTAGACTAAACTCTTTAATTTTTCATTTTATTCTTTGCAGAATCACTTCAATTGCCTTTTCCAATTGCGGGTCTTTTCCTTGCAAATCGTCCGAAAGTGTAGTGACAACCTTCACATCCGGTTGAACCCCTCCCTGTGTTTCCAAATCCTGGCCATTCAATGTGTAACATCCCCAGAACGGAAGCCGCATATAAGCACCATTCATAAGCCGTACACCGCTTGTAAAAATAATCCACCCGTAAGTAGTGTTTCCAACAATCGGCCCCCTGTGCAGGGTCTTGAAACCATTGACCGTCATTTCCCCATCACTTAAGGTCGTCTCATTGGTCATTAAAACGACGGGTTTGTCGGCAAATCCAAATGTAGACTGCTGCGATTCGGAAAGTCCCCGAATTTTCCATTTTGCGTAAACCGGTTTCATCAGCGCCTGCAAAACCCGATCGTGAACATTTCCACCAAAATTGTAGCGAATGTCAAGGATAAGCCCTTTTCGGGGCACGGCATCGCGTTCCAGTTCTTTTAAAAATCGCTTTAAATCTGACGATCCCATCGCGCGCATGTAGATGTATGCCACCTGATCGTTCGTTTTTGCTTTTACAAATGCCTTGCGTGACTGAATCCATTCTTCCAAAGCCAGTTTGTTCTGCGCCTTTGAAGAAATTGACTTCAATTTTACCGTTACCGTGCGGCTAAGTTTCCGACTCTTTACGGAAATCTCGACGCGATGCCCCATTTCACCATTCAAAATTTCCCAGACATTTTGGGTGGCCGAAACCGGTTTTCGATTAATCGACACAATCACATCGCCTGCGCTCACGCTGTCGCGGCAGGTGTAAAAAGGACTATCCTTAAAAATATGACCCAGTACAAGCGACTGACCTTCTACTCGGAATGTGGCACCGAGATACGCCGATTCCTTTTTAGGACGATGCGACCCCGGCGGGTAAATTCCCGAGTGAGACGAGTTGAGTTCGCCGATCATCTCATTCACATAATCATAAAAATCCCGGTCTTCCCGCACCTGCTCCAAAACAGGCCGGTAGCTCTGGTACACCTTTTTCCAATTCGTGTGATGAAATTTGGGGTCGTAGTAGTACTGTTGCAGCGTGTAATACACTTCCCCCAAAAGCTGTTCGTAATCGCCCAACCGATCTACATCGAGATGCGCTTTAAACGAAATGGATTTGGAACTGCCTTTGGGCAGCCCTATTTTCCCAATATGCCCTCTGGCCAAATAGAACAGATTTTTCCCTTTTTTATCGATGTAAAGCTGACTGGGGTAGGAAACCGAAGGAGCAAACGGACTATACTTACCCCGCTTTTTGCGATCGAGACTGGTTTTCCACAGATGTATTTTGCCGTCGATATTTGAAGTAAAATAGACCGTTGCGGTGTCAGCGGAGGAAATGACAAATTCTCCGTCATTTCCAAGCGTTTGAGTGACGGGCTCTGTTTGAATATCCATGTTTTCGATGTCAAATCGGATGTGAATCGGTTTTTTCTTTGATCCCTTTTCCTTGCCTTTTTCGGATTTGTCTTCAGGTCGAAACAATTTTTCAAATTTATCTTCTTCAAACTTCGGTTTTTCCGGGATGAGATGCAACTGGTAGATGTCCCATTTGCCGGTAAATTCAGGGAAACTGTGGCCGAAACGATTCGACGAGAATAAAAGTGATTTGCCGTCCGGTGCCCAAACGGGCGAATTTTCATCGTAGGCTGTATTGGTTAACGGGATGGTTTTTCCTGATTCCACATTTACAGCGTAAATATCTGCGTTTCCGGCTCTTTGGGTGACAACCGCAATAAATCGGCTGTCCGGTGACCAGCGGAAATTATCGGCAAACCGCCCGCCGAAATCGTCTTCAATCAAAAGGTGATCCTGTTTTCCGTCCGGTTTGATCAGGCGGAGCTGCCGTTTCCCCCGATAGTAGGCAATCCATTTTCCATCGGGCGAGAATTTGGGATTGAGCTCATCTTCTTCGGAATCCGTCAACTGCACGGGGGAAGAATTGCCTTCCGCAGAGATGGTGTACAAATCGGGGTTGCTGTTCACATCGGAAACGTAAACCAATTTACTGCTTGAACTATCCCAGGAAATGTCACGCTCGCGCCAGGGAGTTTTTGTAATATTGCGGGCGTACCCGCCCTTTGCATCAAACACAAATATTTCTCCCCTGGCAACTGCCGCTATCTTTTTCTCGTCCGGGGAAAGCCGGTATTCGGACACCTTCAGGCTCTTGACCGGAAAGGTGCGATTTTTTTTCATCTCCGAAGGTGCCTCAATGGGAATCAGGCGGGATTTACCACTAATCAGATCGGTCAGGTAAATTCCGAAATTGCGCTCGTATACAGCCAAAGGAACCCTGCGAGCCACATTCAGCCAGCGAACCTCCCCCTTTTTAAACGACGTAATCGGGCGAAGGTGTTGACCATTTTGGTTACATGACCAGATGTTGTAAACACTTGTTTTCCGCTCGCTTACAAAATAGATGGTTTTGCCATTGTTGCTCCAGTTGGGCCAAAAGCTGTTGGCGTCATCCGCAGTAACTTGAGAGGATTTTCCGGTTTTCGGTTGAACGATCCACAATTTTGCGCTGTTTGCACCCCGGTAACCTTTTCGCCACCAGAAGCGGTTTTCCATTCCCACAGAAAACAAAATCTCTTTTCCATTGGGATTGAATTTACCAGAAAACGTCCAAATCCAGTAACGGTCCAAAACAGGGACAGGCATCCCCCCGTTTACCGAAACCTTAAAAAGACCCGCCATTGACAAGCGGTTGGAACGGAATAAAATCCATTGGCCGTCAGGACTGAAATCCGTGGCCACATCGGTTGCAGAATTAAACGTCAGCCGTTTCGGAACCCCCCCCGTTGACGGCATCAGGAACACATCATCCTGACCTTCGCGATCTGAAGTAAATGCCAGCCATTTACCATCCGGCGACCAGATAGGGTGCCCGTCGTAGGCATCATTGTCCGTCAATCGAAGGGCCTGTCCACCAGTGACCGGCACCGTCCAGATATCGCCCAGGTACGAGAAAGCAATCTGCCTGCCGTTGGGAGACAACGCAGGATATCGCGACCCAATTAACGGCTTGCGTGATCCTGCAAAAAGGGACATTGTTAAAAATAGGATCAGACCAACAAAATTAATCGTCATTGAAATCTTTTTAGGCATAGAAGGGTCTCCTAAATTCACGTAAGCGGGAAATTCCTTATAATATAAGAATTTTGGGGCAAAAAGACAATGAGTTTTTGCGGTAGGAAAAAGATGTCGGAGGAACCTCCCGCGAGGCCCCCAACAGTAATAATGTGAACCATTATGTAATTAACAGTACGTAAAAAAAACGGACAAGTTTCCTTACTTTATGGACAGAACACAGAAAGACAAATCACAAGAAAACACTTTCTTAACCAATAATCAAAACCGTCCATTCGCGCTTCTCACGCTTCTACACACTGTAATTTTTTCTGCGTTTCATTTCTGCTTCAATTTCTTTTCGATGCGCTTCAAATCCTTCTCGTCCCATCAGGGCATACGTGGCAATTTTGCCTTCTTCCACGCCAGGCTGGTTAAAGGGATCGATTCCAAACAAATGTCCGGTGTACGCCGTTGCAATTTCAAGAATCATAAAAATCTGCCCCAGCGTAAATTCACTTACAACGGGAAACTTAAACGTCAAATTGGGACGCTGGTTTCGGGTAAGAGCCAATTCCGTGGCCTTCTTTTCGGCCGGAATAAGCGCATTCATCGTTTTGCCCGCCAGGTAATCCGTTGTTCTGTCGGCACGACCAAAGGATGGAATGGTTACCGTTTCGGAAAAGCTTTCAACCTCCAAAAAGGCGAATAGTTTGTTGAAAGGGCCCTCCACGTACAACTGCACCTGCGAATGCTGATCCGTTGCACCGAGAGCCTTGATAGGCGTTGGGCCGACGTGAACTGTTTCATTTTTCAGATTAACTTTTTTGCCCAGGCTTTCCGCCCACAACTGCCTAAACCAATCGGCCACTCTGTAAAGGCGATCGGAATACGGCATCATCACAACGGAGGATTTGCCTTTCTTATACATTAGATAATTGATTGCGCCAAAAAGATAGGCCGGATTTCCCCAGAAATCTTCGGTACCGCATTTTGAAACTGCAAAACCGGCTCCATTTAGGAGTTCATCCGCATTTAAACCGGACAAAATGGCCGGGAACAACCCTACCGGCGTGAGAACCGAAAATCGGCCTCCCACACCGGGCGGAATGGCGTACGATTGAATACCTTCTTCCGTGGCCAGTTTTCGCAAAAATCCTTTGACTGGGTCTGTAATAAAAACCAGATGATCTTTGTACCGATCCTTTAGGGCAACCTTTAATTTTTCCAGAAAAATTAAAAAGCCCGAAATAGTCTCGGCCGTCCCCCCGGATTTCGTTACAATCGCAAATAGCGTTTTCGCTGGATCCACAACATCCAGCAGACCGGCAATGGTTGCAGGATCAATGTTGTCCAGGAAAAACATTCTGGGAGATTTTCCTCGTTTTTCGGAGGAAAGCAGATTAAAAAAGGGATGATGCAGCGCCGATTGCACGGCAATGGGACCAAGCGCTGAACCACCAATCCCAATATGGACGTAATTTTCAAATTTTCCCTCAATGGAATTTACATACATCGAAATTTCATCGGCCACCTCTTTTTCAAAGGGCAAATTCATAAACGGAAGTTCTTTTCGTTCGCGCAGTCGGTAAAAGTCGAAATGAATGTCCCGCGTTTTCTCCCGAAGCGCATCAAGGTCTTCCTTTTTCAGCCCATGTTCATTCCCCACATTTTCGGCCATTACGTTTGAAAAATCCAATCGAATTTCAAGTTTCTGCTTATCCATTTTCTTTCTCCCGACCGTTATTGTATTCATCCACCAATTTCTCGAATTAATATACTCATAAAAAACACCTCATCGTTGAAATCTCTCTTTCACGCGATTTTGAAAATTCGCGACAGTGGAGTGTTTGGCTAAATGTTTTAATGTAAGAGTGCACTCTAAAAACCGCTAATTGCACAAATTATACGGGATATAATTCTTTTAACATCAATAAAATCAATTTGTGATAATTCGTGAAATTCGTTGGAGATATCCTTTTTAGACTGGACTCATGTAATTTAACCACAAAAAAATCCCGGTGAAAGCATTCGCCGGGATTCTAAACCATTATATTTTTATTAAAAAATTCAACATTCTCGAAGGTTTATTCTCCAAGGCCATTTTTCAGATGTGTTCCGCTTGATCGGCTTTTTTGTTCGCGTCAACAAATTTCCGACCGATCTCCACAAATTCCAGACGATCTCCCTTCTTCCGAACCTGAATCTGACTGCCATCCTGAAATTTGCCTTTGAGCAATTCTTCGGCCAGAGGATCTTCTAAATACTTCTGAACCGTGCGTTTTAGCGGTCTGGCTCCATTGACCGGATCAAATCCCTTGTCCACCAAAAACTCACGAGCTCCATCCGTTATTGCGATTTCTATTTCCCGATCCTCGAGGCGGGAAAACACATCTTCCAAAACAATGTCCACAATTTTCATCATATCGGATTTGGTTAATTGTCGAAAAACGATAATTTCATCCAAACGATTCACAAATTCCGGATTAAAAAGCTTCTGAACTTCATCCATGATTTTGGAACGCATATTTTCATAATCAGTTTTTTCATCATGGTGACTAAACCCAATACTGGAACCCTTTTGAATATTCCGAATACCCAAATTTGAAGTCATGATCAAAATAGTATTTCTGAAATCCACTTTGCGTCCCAGACCGTCTGTGATATGTCCCTCGTCCAGAATCTGAAGTAAAATATTAAATACATCGGGATGCGCCTTTTCAATTTCGTCAAAGAGCACCACTGAATAGGGATGCCGGCGCACTCTCTCCGTAAGCTGACCTCCCTCTTCGTAGCCCACGTATCCCGGAGGCGCTCCCGTGAGTCGCGAAACAGAAAATTTTTCCATAAACTCAGACATATCGATCTGGATAAGCGCTTCTTCATCCTCAAACAGGTATTCTGCCAAAACCTTTGCCAGGTAGGTTTTTCCAACGCCCGTGGGGCCAAGAAACATAAACGAACCAATGGGGCGGTTGGGATCTTTCAAGCCGGCTCGTGTCCGTTGAATCGCTCGCGCCATGCTCTTAATCACATCATCCTGACCAACCAAATGCTTCTTGATCTGTTTTTCCATTTCCAGCAATCGCTGCGACTCTGTTTTTTCAACCCGAACAACCGGAATACCCGTCATCATCGACACCACTTTGGCAATGTCTTTCTCCTCTACCGATGCAATAATTTCATCCTCGGCTTCCTGCCATTTTCGCTTCTCCGACTCTAAACTGAGGTTCAGGCGTTTTTCCTGATCCCGCAATTCCGCAGCCTTTTCAAATTCCTGTGCGCTGATTACTTTTTCCTTTTCCTTGCGCACCTCTTTGATTTTTTCTTCCAACTCGACAATTTCTTTGGGAACGCGGATATTCGCCAGATGCACCATTGAGCCCGCTTCATCCATCACATCGATTGCCTTGTCCGGAAGGAAGCGGTCCGTAATGTACCGCTCGGACATCTTTACGCACTGCCGAAGGGCTTCATCCGTAAAATGCACGCGATGGTGCTTTTCGTAGCGATCCCGCAATCCCATTAAAATTTCGATTGTTTGATCAACCGAAGGCGGATCCACCATAATTTTTTGGAAGCGGCGTTCCAGAGCACCGTCCTTTTCGATGTACTGGCGGTATTCATCCAGTGTGGTTGCGCCAATACACTGGAGTT
>CAZIYL010000134.1:1302-6902 GCA_964543425.1 uncultured Deferribacteres bacterium | reverse complement strand
GAATTGTCCTGACCCTGGCGCTAATTTGCCTGGGGAATTTATGTGACCCTCGACATTATAACATTAAAAAAATGGCTCATCCGATTCATGCGCACTTTTTCCATCTACAGAATAAATAGGAAAATATAAGCAAATGTAAAAATAAAAATGCAAGAATCAAATTGAATTCAAAATTCAAATAGTCTCCAAATATAAAAAAAACTGATTTGATAGTAGAAATAATTCAATTTATAATGAAAGACAAGCGCTTTTTTGGATAACATTTTAATATTTTATAAATTACAATGCCCTTTTGTGATCTTACAAAATAGAACTTGGATGATATTGAATTGAACATTGTGTTTCTTGTTGAATTTTTGTAATTGGCCATTTTGCATTTTGCATTGTCATTTTTGAGTGCACTTTAAAAACCATTAGTCGTACAAATTATACGGGATTAAATTCTATTAACTTCGATAAAATCAATTCGTGATAATTCGTGAAATTAGTGGGAGATATCCTTTTTAGACTAAACTTATTTTTGATTTTTTCAATTTGATTTCGCTTGGGTTTGAAGCTGAAAACAAAAATTAATCAAAAAGTGCGCATTTTTATGAAGAACCAAAAAAATATACCTTTTTTCGAAAAGGCAATCAATTGCACACAATGAAAGAATGAGCGTATTCCCAAAATAGCCATGTTCCAATCTTACGCAAAAATCAATTTTTGGGGCGATTCTTCTATTTTGTCCGGTCGTTTCTCTTCATCTTTCTGCAATTCGGTGTTTTTAAATTCCTCAGGTGGACAAATAATCTGGCCGTGGATAACACGCCGGGCAAATAATAGAAAGAAGATACTTCAGGCGCTATAAAGGGTAAAGATAAATCCTTGTGCTAATCACGCAACTTTGAAACAGGGACTACACAAATTGCCGCTTAATGCGTGCCTTTTCTTGACAATTCCTTCTTTTCTCCAATTCCAATTGAACATAAATCTTCGTACCCCAAACTTTAATTGTTTGGAATCCGGATTCTTCATATCCAAATGAAATAATCTCTGGGCCGCGCGTAATGCACCCCATTGTTCCTTCGTAATGCCCACTCAAGTGTTTATGAACTAATCTATCTGGATGAGGATCATTAATAATCAAATTTCCATTTTCCATAAGAGCAATGGGCTGCCCCAAATTTCCAACAATAATTCTTCCATCAAAATAAACATTAAGTCCACAGACACAACTATCCAACAATGTGTGAAAGATCCTAACACTGCCCGATTCCTGATTAATAATACGAACCTTTCCGCCAATCCACTTTGGCAATTCTTCAAAATAGTCATCATTTTCTGTGCCAGTAACTACCCGATTATCTGGATAAGTTATAATAGACCGAATAATCGATTTATGCCCTGAAAAATTGGTTACCTTTTTACTTTGAATATCCCAGCGCCTGAGCAAGCGATCTTTATCTGCTGAAAAAATTGCCTTGTTCTGATCAAAATTCAATGCCGTAATTGGCGAGCTGCCCCCACGAAAACTCCGACAGAAGCCGTTTGCCACGTCACAAACCCGAAGCGTCCCATCCGCATGACCCAGCGCCAACATATTTCCGACACCGCCCGCCAGGCACGTGGCCGGGGAGCGGAAGTGTTTAATTACCTGATAGGTGCGATTTGCGAATGATGTACGTACAAATGATCCGTCTTCGTGAACGGAATAGATAAAATTATTCACTGCCGCCATCCCAGATACAGCGGAACCTAATTTTGGTCCAACAAAAAATCTGCATTCCTTTCTCAGAAAAAGCACGATTCGTCCATCTTTTGTTCCGCCTGCAATTTCTCCTTTCCTTGAATACACCAATTTGGCTAATTCAAATCTTTCCAAGGGAATGGTTTGTAATAAATTGGGAGAGAATTGCGTGTTTTCATTATAAATAGAATAGAGAAAGATTTCTTCCGGGACAAAATAGTATTCTTGTTTTAAAAAGAATGGAGATTTTCGAGATGTAAATGAATCTACTGACAGTGTCAACATTTCTCTGTCTAATCGCAGGGGCTTCAAATCCTCTTCAAATTGTCCAACATAAATTTTATCTGTTTTAATTTTGCGATATTCGCCTTGAAATATTTGAATCATTTCATCTCTATTTACTCGAGAATGAATGCTATTATCAACATCATATGCAATTACAATTCCCTCCTGGAAAATTCGTGTTTGTTCAAATTGAGGCCCTTGAACATTTTCCAGATGCTCAAGTGTACTGGCAAGGGATTTTTCCCGTTCTTCCAAATTCAATCGCCGTGTTGACAATATTGTACGAAGATTTAAAATAACATTTAGTAATCCCTTGTTGTAAAAAATTGTAATAATTTGATCGAAGAATTCTTCGTCCCGCCAACCATCCAAAATAATAATTTTCTTATCGCGATGCCTTTTAATAAAGGCGTCGAAAAAATCCGAGGGATGATCATCATTCTCTGAAACAGGATAATTAAGGGCGAGGCTCTCCAATTGATGTTTTTTTAGCCACGAGATACCCAGCATTTGCTTAAAGATTTCAATATCAGCCGGATTATCTCTTGAAAGCAAAAGAACCCTATCCCCTAATACCGATCTCAATGCCTCCACCAGCGATTGGCAAAAATAGGTCTTCCCCGTTCCCGAATCTCCAGTAACAGCCAGAACCACCTGTTTAGAAGTAGCAATTAAATAGCGAAGTGTACTGTGAATATCTTCAAGACAGGTTTTCATTGGCTCTAAATTCAAAATATTTACAATTCCGGGGTCGCGAAGATAAAGTTTATCAAGAAATCCTGAGAACCCTACTACCTTCAGGGAATAGGCAGCCTCCAATCGAACATCTTTTTCCCGATCTAAAAGAAGATCAATTAAAACACGAATAATTTCCAGATCAATTCCCTGCTGAAGACGTAACTTTTTTTCAGCAATATTTCCTAAAGCCCAAGCCAACGCCAATCGCATTCCGGAATAGCTGTGCACTTCACATTTCTTCAGAATGGATAAATCTTCAAAAGATACATCTGGCAGCCGACCAATCGCCCACACCGCTTCCTCTTTTAAAAATATTAATGATTCAGAATAAGATTTTCCGGGATTTTTAATAGAAATAGCGTCCGGTCCACTCAAAATATTTAAAAAGACTGTTTTTGCCTTATTTACCCTTAATTGTCCGAGGGCATAAACGATAGTTTCATGCAAATGAACATATTTTAGTGGAAATAATTTTTGGGCAGCTATTAGAGCAGATGTGGAACGCTCATCTCGCAAAATGCCAATAATTTCTGCTGCTTTGTAAGGGATGCCACTACTTATGGGGATTGACGTATCCAATAATAATTTTGTTGATACGTATAGCGCACCCGGAGATATATCTGAGATAATCGCAGAAGACGGATAAAATTGATCGATAATAATCTCAAATAGATCCTCATTGCCCGATTCCTTAAAATCCTGCAGATAAGATTGAGTGCAGTAATCGATAATTGTCTCTTCGAAAACGCTGTTTGAAATCGAATTAAATAAGCCATGTTCATCTTTCGATAAAAGTTCCTTTGCTTGTAATAAATATTCTTTCCAGAAATCATCGCCAGCCAGATTGCGGATATTTTTTTCGAACATCTCTTTTTCTTGAATAAAATGGTTCTTCATCCTCGCACGAAGTGTATCCCACGGTTGCGTGAACATAGTCTCGAATCTTGAATATACGGCACTTTGTAGAATATACACCACCATTTGAAAAAAATAAAGCGCATAATCCGTACGGGCTTCGTGATTGCTGGGGTAAAAACACCAATTTTTTTCATTGATAAAGAGGGATTCGATCTCTGGTTCATCAGGAATAGTTTCTTTCAATGATTGATTGGATAGAATTGAATACAGAAATAATTGAATCTTTTTTAAGGATTGCTCTTTATAAAATGCTATCAGGAGTAATTTAAATGAATTTTCGCCTTGATTGATTTGTTTTTCTCTCCAAAGTTGAAATAGGAGTTCGTTTGACAATTTGTCAAAAATCGATTTCGGTTTTCTTTGCCAACAATTATTGGCATTAATAAAATGAAAAGAATAAGGGTCAAACATAGAAAGAATTTTATCTAATCCATTCAGAATCTGTTCCATTTTGGGTCTCCTTAAACACTAAAGATTTTCCAGAGAATATGGCAATGCGACCACTTATTGGCTACAAACGTCTCACGCTAAATAAAATTATAACTTAATTGAATGCACTCTAAAAAGCCGCTTAAGCCCCTAATCTTGTGGATTACTCACCCAAACCCCACCCTAAAGAATGGGGATAATCAATGAAATATCAATATATTAGGCTCGATCCGTCTGCCAGTTGGAAAACATTCATGTCGGGGAATAAAAGTACACGATCATTTTCACACGCCCTTCAAGGCTGCTTAGAGTGAACTCATAATTTATTTATTCTCAACACAGTTTGTGTTCAATCCACATTTTCTTTTCTATTTGAAAACATTCCATATTTTGCTGTTGAATCGTTTATTTGATATTCAATTATTTAGTGTCTGAACGAAAATGCGCCACACGCCTCTGGCTTGTGAAATTTGATTTGGCTAATTCTCTGTTTCTACTATCAAACTAACGCAAGCAAGATGCTTACGCTACATTTTCCAGGTGTTTTCGTTCAAACACTATTTAGACATCTGATATCATTTAATTAAAATTAATCACTCAAAAATCAACATTCCACTTTTTTCACTCAATTTTCTCAATACCTCAATTCTTTGGATTCAAATTTTCTCAGGCCGCCATGTTCCAAAAAATGGAATCAAAATAACCAACGAGGCAAGTGCTTAAATGCAAAACAATTCATCCCTGTAGTCACGGCAAAAAAATTTAATACAAATCCCTTGAATATTCCCTGTAAAACATTTAAATTACATTATATTTTGAACAAAATATTTGGAGGAACTATGAAGCAATTGGTTTTGCGACGATTAATTTTGATTCCGTTACTCTATTTTTTCACGACCGGCTTTCTTTCCGCACAATCCGTCGATCTTTCACATCTCACCGTTGGCATTCAACCCGACGGAACCATCATCACACCAACGAATCAGCGATTGACACCTGCCGGGTTTCAAGTCAGCTTTCCCGGCCGTCCGGTGGATCTTGCGCTCGGGCCAAAAGAACGGTATCTGTACGTAAAAAATAAATCGGATATTGTCGTTATTCGAATCAATGATCGGGCAATCATGCAGACATTACCAATGAAAAAGGGAGGCAATAGTTTTGTGGGATTGCTGCTTTCCAGAGACGGCAAAAAATTGTACACATCCGATGCCAGACAGCGCGTTTGGGAGGCTACGATTTCCGGCGATCACATCCTGAACTGGTCGCGGGAATTCGATTTTGAGGGACCCAAAGGCAGGGGCAATGCCGTCCCGGCCGGAATGGCTTTTTCACGGGATGGGAAATCCCTGTTGGTTTGTCTGAGTCGAAATAACAGTCTGGGCGTGGTCAATCTTTCGGATAAAACCTACTACGAAATTCCCGTGGGAATTGCCCCCTACACTGTTTTGGTTCATCCTTCAGGAAAAATTTACGTTTCCAACTGGGGCGGCAGACGGCCAAA
>CAZIYL010000134.1:0-1202 GCA_964543425.1 uncultured Deferribacteres bacterium | reverse complement strand
ATTCCCACCGGATGGTATCCTGGAGCCGTCATCACGAATAGGAGGGGTAATTTTCTTTATGTGGCCAATGTAAAGGGGCTGGGATCGCTCAATAAAAAAACCACCCGATTGGGTTTCAACTCCCACGATCACCTCGGATCTGTTTCGATTATTTCTGTTCCTGACCGAAAGCAACTGGCCAAATACACCAAGCAGGTGGAGACAAACAACGATCTTGCCCGACAGATTGCGCAGATTCATTCTGACACAACCGGCACAAAATTGGTTCCTATTCCGATTCACCCGGGCGAAAAATCGGTGTTCAAACATGTGGTGTACATTATCAAAGAAAACCGCACTTACGACCAGGTTTTAGGTGACATGTTCCAGGCCAACGGCGATACCAATCTGGTTATGTTCGGGCGAAAAGTGACACCGAATCACCACAAACTGGCCGAAGATTTTGTTCTCATGGACAATTTTTACTGCAGTGGTGTACTCAGCGCCGACGGCCACCAATGGACGGATGAAGCCTATGTAACAGATTATCTGGAAAAATCATTTGGCGATTTTTCGCGAAGCTACCCCTACGACGGTGACGATGCCCTGGCCTACGCCAGTTCCGGTTTCATCTGGGATCGCGTGCTAAGAAAGGGCTTAACGTTTCGCGACTACGGTGAATTTGTCCGTGCCGAAATCAATCCTAAGGGGAATTTTCTCGAAATCTACGACGATTTCGTTCTGAATACCGGGAAGTTTTCCATTCGGGCCAAGGCAAATCTCAAAACACTGGAGCCCTATCTTTGCCCCAATTACATTGGCTTTCCGAATACGGTTTCCGACATCTATCGGGCGAGTGTGTTTATTAAGGAGTTAAAGCAGTTTGAAGCGAATAACAATTTCCCGAATTTTATCATTATGCTGCTTCCGAATGATCACACCTCCGGAACGCGCCCGGGACGTCCCACACCCGATGCGGCCGTCGCTGATAACGATCTGGCCCTGGGGAAAATTGTGGAGGCCATTTCGCACAGCAAATTCTGGAAGGAAACAGCTATTTTTGTAACGGAAGACGATCCGCAGGACGGTCTCGACCACGTAGACGGACACCGAACAGTGGGGTTTGTGATTAGCCCGTACACCAAACGCGGAAAGGTGATCTCCACTTATTACACACAGATTAGCATGGTACGCACCATCGAGCAAATCCTGGGACTCAAACC
>CAZIYL010000133.1:0-6936 GCA_964543425.1 uncultured Deferribacteres bacterium | reverse complement strand
CCATTGGCTACGGCGTGGCCCGGGCTTTTGTTCAAAAGGATTACATCGATGCCGTGCTGGAGGGGGCTTTTCTTTTTCAACGGTACTACCAGGGAAACCGCACCCATGCGGCGCAAATTGCGGGTACGCAGCATTTGAAAAAGCAAAGAAAAATTGCAAGAGACATTTTGCAGGTTTTGCAAAACTATTTGATTCAGAAATAAACGGTAGTCGAGTCGCTGATGCGACCCTTTATTTTCTGGGATAAAATAGGTGCAAGCCATTCAGCAAATCGCCCTACCAAGGAATCGAAAACATTCATAAAAATAGTTTCCTCTTGAAAAATCCTTGACTTTTTATCAGATTTGTTTATCTTTTATGCAAACGTTTTTCCTGCCGTAAATTTTGCTTTTTAAACCAAAAAAGTTAAGGGTAATCACTATGTCAGGTACTCGAATCGTGCTCATTGGGGGAGGAAGTTTTCAGTGGACACCAAAAATCGCCGCTGACATTTTTTCCATGCCCGGTCTGGAGGGAAGCACTCTTGTTCTGGAGGATATCCATTCGGGAAATCTGAAGCTGACGGCCGCTGTGGTGGAAAAAATGATTCAGGCATCCGGGAAGGATTTTCGGCTGGAAATAACCGGGGATTTGCGGGAAGCCCTCGCGGGGGCGGATTTTGTGATCGTAACCATTTCCACCGGTGGTTTGGATGCCATGGAACACGATCTGGAAATACCCAAAAAGTACGGTATTTTTCACAGCGTTGGGGACACCGTTGGACCGGGCGGCTGGGCACGGGCGCTGCGAAACATTCCGGTATTTCAGGGATTGTCCGAAGAAATCCGGCGCACCTGCCCGGAAGCCTGGGTGATTAACTACACGAATCCGATGACCACGCTGACCCACACCCTCACCAAATCCGGTTTGAAAAATGTGGTGGGCCTTTGCCATGAGTTTTTGGGCGTGAGCGATTGGCTGCGCCGGCATTTTGAGCGGGATAGCTTTGAAGGAATGGAGTTCGTCGTCACGGGCATCAATCACTTCAACTGGATTTTGAAATTTACCATCGACGGACAGGATGTTTTCCCGGTGCTTCATGAGTATGCGCGAAAATTTCTATCACAGAAGGAACGGACTGATCTGAATGCCGATCCATTTGCGGATAATCGCATTTTAAAATTCACTCTTTTTGAGGATTTCGGCTATTTACCGGCAGCAGGCAATCGTCACTTAGCCGAATTTTTGCCCAACGTACTGAACAAAGAAAACGGCATCGGCGGGAAGTACTGGATCGGCTTGACGCCCATTCGACGACGGCGGGAAGATTTGGCGCGGGACCGCCAGCGCATGGAGGCCAGGCGTGACGGCCTGGAGGAAGTTCCCCTGAAAAAATCCGGTGAAAAAGTGGCGGACATCATGGATGCCCTGCTCAATGGCAAATCTGGTGTGTTTATTGCCAATCTTCCTAACACAGGCCAAGTGAGCAATTTGCCCGAAAATGCTGTGGTGGAAGGTTTGGCTGAGGTGAAAAACGGAAACATGACGCCTTTGGACGTGGGAACCGTTCCACAAACCCTCTTGCCCCTGTTGGCTCCGCACGTATGGCGGCAGGAGATGATTGTGGAGGCCTCTTTTTCAGGGGACTGGAAGCTGGCCGTGGAAGCCCTGGCCTCGGACCCCATGATTCAGGATTTAAAGACGGTTTCCAAAATGGCCGAGGAATTGCGAAAAGCGCACGAGCATTTCTTGCCACAGTTTTAGAAATAACCGAAATACCACCACGAAAAACCAAAGAAAGTAAGAAAGGGGAAATGAATGACTCTGTTGAAAAAGTCTGATTTTAGTGATTCGTAGCAAAATCCTCCATTGTAAATATTGAAGTTATGATGTCTGAATTTTGAAAATTCTCAAAAAATGGGACTAAATAAACAGAGTCATGAATGGGCTGCAGAATTAGTTTTTCGTTGATTCTATTTTTTATAGCCTGACATCTTTGTTCTTTGTGATGCTTTCAAGTTAATAGAGAGTAAAAAAATGTCCAAACTCTACGTTGTTGTTCAATCACAGGCCTATTTTGTAGACACCCATTGGGGCCACGGAACGCCGCGGGAGGGGATGCGGGTCATGGCCGATATTCACCACCGGTACAATATTCCCGTGACGTGGTTTGTGACGGCCCGTTCGGCGGCGGACATGGCCGAATGGCTGACCTTTTGGCACGAAAAATACGGGGACGAAGTGGCCCAGTGATGACCTACCCGCGTGAGAAGTGGGGGCAGACGAAGCCCCACACACACAAGAAGGATTTTGCCGACGAGAAGAAGGGGGAGAAAAGGGGTACTTTTTACATGCTTCCAAAGAGGAAATGAAAGCGCACATCGCCAAAGAACGCAAAACCATTCAACAAGTACTACCCTGGGCCGATTTGACAATCGCCGCGCACGGTCTGGTGAGTTCCAACCTCTTGCATGCGCTGGAGGAATTGGGCTTTCGGGGCTACGGCGGCCACTGCTGGAATCAAGAGGGAACCGACGGCCTCACGCACAAAGGCATCCCCTTCAACCCTTGGTACATTAATCCCGATGCGCAGAAGGCTTCGCTTCAGGGCAGGCGCGGCCTTGTGGGCACGCACTGGCTGGCGCTTGATCTGACCAGCGCCTGCCATTCCCGCGCCACGTCCATTTGCTCCAATGATCCCAACGACATCCAACGGGCGCATATTTGCCGCGACCGCGACATCGATTTCCTCAAGAATTTCTTTGACTTCTACCGTGAAAATGCCCGCGAAAACGAATTTTACTACATAATCTGGCACAACGAATCTCACGAAATGGAGTGGGGAAAACACATGCGCACCTATTCGCCGAACATGATTGACGATACCATGCTGCAGATGGACGAGTACGCGAAATATGCCCGTCAGTTTGACGATGTGGAATTTGTAACCCTTCCTAAATTGGTGGAGCTGTACCGGGAGCGGTTTGAAAAAACGCCGCCCACGTACTACCTGGCACCGGGGGCTTCGTGCCCCGAGCCCTATTATTACCCGGAGCTGAACGCTATTGCACGGGATCCCAACAATCGCAAGCCGCTCTACCCGGAGACGTTTTTCTATTACGATGATGAGTGTTACCTGATTTTTGAAAACGGAATTTCCGCTGCGCTGGAAACAAATGATTACACCAAGGCGCACGTTACCACTGTGAATGAAGTTTACCCGACAGAGCCGGCTTACACACTCAAAGAGATTCGGGAAAAATCGTTGCCTTCCGGCAAGGAGTTCAAGGTGGAAATCAACTCCCCCAACGATCAGGTGAGCGGCATCGTGTTTTGGGGACAGGGATCGGGTTGGCGGTTTGTGAATGCGCCGGCCGGTTCCCGTGTGTACCGGGACAAAGTGGCGTTTTACAAATTTCATTTGAAAAAAGGCACAAACACATTTCGGATTGAAATGAAAAGGAAATAAAATCGCCACGAATTTACGAATTTTTCAAAGAATTCATTTCTGAAATCGCGGCCTGAAAAAGCTGAGATTTTTTATGAGCGGCAGAAGATAAATCGCATTTCCGGATTTTCGCAAGCGGGCGCCCTATTATTTGGTGCCGAGCTGGTAATAAACAATTCCCTTGTGAAGGTTTAGAACCTTCACAAGAGTTTTAATATGTTCGCGCATTTGCGGCGATTCAATTAAACAACAAAGGAACCTTTTCACAATGAAAAAATTGGCAATGATTGTATTTAATCTTTTTCTGGTATTTCTCCTAATTGCCTCTCTGGTGTTTATTCTGCTCCGCTGGGAAATGCAGTGGCAGCCGCCCACAGGCGGGCCATCGGATTTGAAGAAGATTTTGGCGGCCTTTCACGATGCGAATTCAGACGTGGTTTTGGTGGCTTCGCATCGGGCCGCGCATCTTCGGGCTCCGGAGAATTCACTGCCGGCCATTTGCGATGCCATTTTGCTGGGCGTGGATGCCGTGGAACTGGATGTCCGCACAACAAAAGACGATTCCGTTATTCTCATGCACGACCGAACCGTGGATCGCACAACCACAGGGACGGGGCGCGTCAGGGACCTGACGTTTGCAGAAATCCAGCAATTGCACTTTAAAAAGGAGCTTCCACCCGGGGACACGACTAACGTTCACGTACCCACTCTCCGGGAAGCCCTGCTAACTGCCAGTGGCCACCTTTTAGTGGACATCGACTGGAAGGACGCCTCGGCCAGGGATTTGGTGCAAGTGGTGCGAGAAACGGGCACGCTCTGGCAGGTCATTTTCTTCTCGCGGAATTTTGCCAAGCTGGACAGCGTCCACATTCTGGCTCCTGAGGCGCTGGTTATGCCGCGGGCAAAATCCGCCGACGAAATTGACAGCATTCTGGCGCATTTTCATCCACCGGTAGTGCACATTGATCCCGGTTTTTACAACTCGGAGGTAGTGCAGAAATTAAAATTCGGTCGGTCGCGTATTTGGATCAATTCTCTGGGCAAACCCGATCTGCTTCAGGTGTTTCTCGGCAAAAAACGCACATTCGGAAAACTGATTGCGGGCGGGGCCAATATAGTGCAAACCGACCGTCCCCAGGCCTGGCTGGACTATTTGAGAAAGCAGGGGAGGCATTGGTAGGAAAATACAGATTGTTCATTTGTTTATTTTTATGATATGTTGAAAACATTGGTTTTTACTTGTCCTTTGAAAAACACTTTCATTTTTTCCGGGAAATGATATTGGCCCTTTGCTGATAAATAATGCGCATATCGACGAATTCCATTTTGATCCACTATCTTTATGTTTTGTTGTATTCTTTTTTGTTACACAGAGAACCTCAGAGGAGCGCAGAGGAACACAGAGAAAAAAAGAAATAGAACTAATTTATTCAATGGGGTTTCCCCTTTTTTCCCTGTGGTTCTCTCTTTTATTCTCTGCGGCCCTCTGTGTCACTTCTTTTTAGGTGAGTTACCCCAACAGTCTGTTTATTTAGCTAATTCTAGCCAGAAAATGGGGCAAATTAAAGACAGCAAAAGCCAAATATATTTGGGCTTTTCCTCAATTCAAATCAAGGATCGCTCAATTTAGGAAGAAATTGCTTCAGCGTTTTAAAATGGGGTGAAAAACAGATCCTACTGCGGTTAAGACCGCGGGCCGGGATTTTTTCTGTGTCAATTAGAAAACTCAATAAAAAAAGGAGAACACTGAATGCAAGCAAAAACTTTCCTCAAAAAATTTTTGCGCTTCGGATTTGTGCTTTTGTTCACGACCGGTTTGTTTGCCGGACAAAACAAAACCTTTCGCCAGTTGGTTTCGGAGGACGGCCGGAATGTGAAGCCGCCTCAAATGGCAACTGTTGTTTTAACTCCGGTCCAGCTCGCTCAAGTCGCAAAAACCGAAGTTCTCCCTTACAACAAGCCTACGTTGGGAATCCGGAAACTTCATTCCGACACGCTTTGGCTGGGCAGCAATCAGGGTGTCATGATGGGCAAATTGGGTGGCCCCTGGCAGTATTTTCAATCGAAACGCTGGCTGGATGACAATCGGGTGGTTAAAATTGAACTTTTGGCAAAGGGAGCACGCGTTACCACCGAAACGGGCGTGCGGCTGATTCACACGATTCCGATGACCTTTGAGAAAAAAGCGGCCTTTTACGACCAACAGCTTCAGAAATACAATACCCGCCTTGGATTCGTGGGAGACGCCCGGCTGAATGTTCCCGGTGACATTTCGGGCGGCACGTTCAAGCCCCACAGCGACAACGACGGTCTCTGGACGTCGCTTTACATCGGTGCAGAGTGTTTTCGCTATGCGGTGACTGGTGACCCCGAGGCCAAGAAAAATGCCCGAAAATCCCTGGAATCCATGATGTGGCTGGAGCGGGTAAACGGCATTCCCGGTTTCATTTCCCGATCAATCGTGCCCGCTGGTGAGCCGGAACGCCTGCATTACGGCGGCGAATGGCACCTCACACCTGACGGGAAATGGGAATGGAAGGGAGACACCTCCAGCGATGAGGTGGACGGTCACTATTTTGCCTACGCCATTTATTACGATCTGGCTGCCGACAAAAAGGAAAAGCAGGAGATCCAGGCGTACGTCCGGCGAATCACCGATTACATTGTCGATCACAATTACTATCTCTTGGATCTGGATGGCAAGCCTACCACGTGGGGATTCTGGGGGCCGCAGGAGTTGAATCAAAAACTTCAGCACCTGTGCGAGCGGGGACTCAATTCGCTCGAGATTCTATCCCACCTGAAGGCATCCTACCACATCACCGGCGACAAAAAATATCAGGAGGCCTACGAGGAGCTCATCCGGAAACACGGCTACGCCATTAATACCGTGAAGCAAAAAATGATCTGGCCGCACAGCATTATTAATCACAGCGATGACGAGCTGGCCTTCGTGCCGTACTATCATTTATTGCAGTACGAAACCGATCCCAAATTGGTGTCCATTTACCTGTCCAGCATTCAGCGTTCCTGGGAGATCGAACGGCCCGAAATTAGTCCTTTTTTTGATTATGTGTACGGCGCGTCTATTTTGGCCCATCCCAACGACTGGAAGAATGTGTTTGAAGATTACCCCAAGCCTGACGGCACGTACGATGCGGAGAAATGTGTGGGCTGGTTTGAAGACGTGCCACTCGATCTGATTGATTGGACGGTGGACAATACGCATCGAACGGATTACACAAAAAAATTCCGCGATCGCTACGGGCGAATCAGTGAGTGCAATAAAGTATTCCCTGTGTCGGAACGTCCCCTCATGCGCTGGAATGGCAATCCCTACGAACTCCGTGGGGGCGATGGCGGCCGCACGCTCCGGGATGGTGCATTTTGGTTTCTGCCGTACTGGATGGGCCGGTACCACAAATTGCTGAAATAGTAATTCGTGCGTTTTCCATTTGGCTTCCCGATGGCTTTTAAAATTTCGGGAAGCCGATTTTTATTTTATTTTC
>CAZIYL010000132.1:0-6938 GCA_964543425.1 uncultured Deferribacteres bacterium | reverse complement strand
GAGCATTTTTATTTTTCTGTACGTCCCCTTCAGAAAAGGCGGATTCGTTTCCGCAGTCTGCCAAAAATTCCTCAGCTTCGGATTCGACAACCACAGAAACACAGGAGAAAAATTCTAAGGGCGATTGGCGAGAATATTTAAATCACGTCACTGTGATGCGGCCGGGACGAATTTCCCGATACGATCGGGTCATAAAAAAATACAGTTGGCGGTACGGATTTGACTGGCGCCTGATCGCCGCTCAAATTTATGCCGAAAGCCGCTTTAATAATAGTGCCCGCAGCCATGTGGGCGCGCTGGGACTGATGCAAATCATGCCGGGAACCGCCAAACATCTTGGCACACATCCCAAATTGCTGCTAAAGCCTGAAATTAACATCGCCCTGGGTTGCTTGTACGACCGGCGTTTGTACAATATCTGGAAGGAAGAAAAAGGAAACGACCGACTTGCATTCACATTTGCCAGCTACAATGCGGGACACACACGGGTGTTGCGTGCGCAAAAAAGAACCCCACATCCCGATCGCTGGAACAGCATCAAGAGGCATCTCCCGGGACAAACCCGCCATTACGTATTCAAAATATTTAAGACTTACGACACCTACAAAAAAATAGCCTTTTGAAGCAGCCATTTTTTTCCACATCCAACAACGAAAACTCATTTCCTATCCGTGCCATTTTGCTCTTCAGATTATCACAAATAAAAATCAAGATTTTTTTATTTTAATGAACAATTTTCCCTTTCAAATTGTATTTGATTAAAGAATTCATTATTTAAGCTAATATTAACTTACTGCACTGACGTTAAATATGAGGTTTGATTTATGAAAAGAAATCTATTTATTGTGATTATCATTATTTTTGTGCTTGTGGTTCTCTCCCGCATCTTCCTATGGAATGGAAATGAGAAAATCAAAAATCAATTTATATTTGCAAAAATAGAGCGCGGCAATTTGGAAAATACGGTTTCCAGCACAGGGACAATCAATCCGGTGAAAACGGTCAATATTGGAACGCAGGTTTCCGGAGAAATTTCTCATCTATATGCCGATTTTAACGATAAAGTGTACAAAGGAAAGTTGCTGGCCGTATTGGATACGACCGTTTTGAAAGCGTCGGTCATAAATGCTGAGGCCGGCGTTCAAAGGCAAAAAGCCCAATTAAAACTGGCTGAAGATAGCTATCAACGTGATCTGCGCCTTTTTAAAAAAGGATTGATTTCAGATGCGGATTTTCTTCCAGTGAAAACCAATCTTGAAACACAACGGGCGGCATTAATATCAGCAGAAACAAATTTAAAGAGTGCAAAGCGAAATTTGAATTATGCCTACATTCGTTCGCCAATTAATGGTACGGTTATTGAGCGAACAGTGGAAGAAGGGCAAACAGAAGCGGCACGATTTAATGCCCCCACGCTCTTTGTTGTTGCCGAGGATTTGTCAAAAATGCAGATACACGCGCTGGTAGATGAAAGCGATATCGGGCAGATTAGGGTGGGGCAAAAAGCACGATTTACCGTGGAGGCCTATCCGGACAAGGTTTTTTTGGGAACAGTAAAGCAAATCCGACTTCAACCCCAAACAATTCAAAATGTGGTAAATTATACGGTCATTGTAGATGCACCCAACAAGGATAAATTATTGCTTCCCGGAATGACCGCTACTATTGATTTTATTATTCAACAGCGGAAAAACGCCCTGTTGGTGCCCAATACGGCTCTTCAGTTTCGTCCTACTCAACAAATGCTGCTTTCTTTTCAAAAAAATAGAGAAAAAAGATTAAGCAATCTTCCGGATTCAGTGCGAGCAAAGATAAAATCTCGAATGAAAAATCCGCATCGTTTTGCAGAGTCACGTGGTGGCAATTCGTTTGGTTTAAATTCGAACCGAAATCACAGTGCCCGAATTTGGTTTTTAGATCCGAAGGGAAATCTGGGTATGGAACAGATTAAAATCGGTGCAACCGACGGCATAAAAACTGAAATCATTCGAGGACGACACATTCGCGAAGGAATGACAGTCATTACCGGATTCACCAATAATGCGTTAAAATCAGCGAAATCCAGTCCGAGATTTCGGAGAAGGCCATTATTTTAGGCTGGATAGCTGAACAAATTTTAATAAACAGAGTTTGAACGAAAACACAACATAAGCACGCGGTTTGTGAAATTCGATTCGGCTAATTCGTTGTTTCTACCGTCAAACCAATGCAAGTAAGATGCTTAGGTTAGATTTTTAACGCGTTTTCGTTTGGGCAAAAAATTGTGCTTAGAGAAGAAAAAAGCCGGAGAAATTTTAGAATGGATCCTGTGATTCTGACGAAAGAATTGACCAAAACCTATCAGATAGGAGAGGTGTCTGTGCAAGCACTGCGAGGCATCGATTTACAAGTGGATAATGGGGAGTTCCTGGCTATCATGGGAGCATCCGGTTCGGGGAAATCTACATTAATGAATCTTCTGGGTTGTCTCGACACACCCACCTCCGGGGACTATTTTTTGGATGGGATTAATGTAAATTCACTTTCCAAGAATAAATATGCCCAAATTCGCAACCAAAAAATTGGATTTGTATTTCAAATGTTTAACCTGCTGCCCCGAACGTCTGCGCTTGAAAATGTGGAACTGCCATTATTGTACGATCGGTCACGGCAAATAAAATATCCGCAAAAAACCGCAATCAAAGCCTTGGAAAAGGTGGGATTGGGCGATCGGATTCATCATATGCCCAATCAATTATCCGGTGGGCAACAGCAGCGGGTCGCTCTGGCACGTGCCTTGATTAACAATCCGTCAATAATTTTAGCAGATGAACCCACCGGTAATCTGGATTCAAAATCCTCCATTGAGGTAATATCCTTGTTTCAGGAACTCAATGAACAGGGAATTACAATTGTTCTCGTTACCCATGAAGAGGAATTGGCAAAATATGCCAAAAGAATTGTTAAAATGCGAGATGGTTTGATTGTAGAGAGATCGACCGTACAAAACGGTCAAGATGCCAGAAAAGATCTGGCAGCATTAAATTAAGATTAAATTTAGAGCAATACATCTCTATGGTATTATGGGTCAAATTTTTGTTTTTTTGCAGGGAGTTTTGGCGTTGGTAAAATCTTTCTAAAGAATGGTGGATAGAAGGTCGAGGCCGAGATTAGGGATATGCTCTAATCTTAATCTGGGCATCGATGTGCTAAGATTGTAATCAAATAAAGGATGATAGCGAATGTTTCAATTAAATAATCTTTTAAAAGCCGCATTTCGCAGTATTGTGAGAAATCGAATGAGGAGTTTACTGACTTCTCTGGGAATCATTATCGGCGTTAGTGCCGTGATTGTGATGGTGGCCATCGGCCAGGGGGCACAGTCAAAAATCGTAAATGAGATTTCATCCCTTGGAACAAATTTAATTATTATTTTCCCAAGTGCATCGCGAACCGGTGGGGCCAGCCGCGGCGCGGGAAGTTACAATCGTTTAACTATGGACAATGTAACAGATTTACAGAAGCAGGCAACTCTTTTATCCGGTGTTTCGCCAATTGTCAGAACGGGAGGACAGGTAATTGGCGGAGGGAATAATTGGAGCACGTCCATATTGGGGGTTTCATCGGATTATCTTAATATTCGGAATTGGGGACTTAAATATGGGCAGTTTTTTGCCAAACGGGACGTTTTGGTCAAGCGAAAAGTGGCCGTATTGGGCAAGACTGTAGCCGATGAATTATTTCCGGGGCAAAATCCCGTAGGCCAAAGAATTCGTATCCGCAATACGCCTTTTAAGGTAATAGGAGAATTAACCGAAAAGGGACAAAGTGCGATGGGATCTGATCAAGATGATATTGTTTTGGCGCCATCTACCACCGTACTTTACAGATTAAGCGGCGGACGTCACATTCACATGATTCTGGCCAGTGCAAAATCAGACGAGGATTTGACTCAGGCACAAGATCAAATAGAAACCATTCTCCGTCAATCACATCGCTTGAATCCCGGCGAAGACGATGATTTCAGGATTCGAACGCAGGCAGAAATAACAGAGGCCGCTTCGGCAACATCCAAAACGCTCACATTATTATTGGGAGCAATTGCCGGTGTTTCGCTTATTGTGGGTGGAATTGGCATTATGAATATTATGCTGGTTTCGGTCACCGAAAGAACCCGGGAAATCGGCATTCGGATGGCAGTTGGTGCCAGAGGCAGTGATATTTTGAGTCAGTTTCTGATTGAAGCCGTTGTACTCAGCCTGATTGGTGGAATTATCGGAATATTAATTTCCCTTGCAGCCGCTTTTTTTGTGAATAGCTTTACCAGTCTTTACGCCCTGATTAATCCGGCCATTGTGCTGATAGCATTTTTATTTTCCGCGGCTGTAGGAGTTTTTTTTGGATTTTACCCGGCACGGAAAGCGGCCAATTTCAATCCCATTGATGCATTGAGATATGAATAAGTACTAAAGCCGGATTCGGAAACTATTTAGAACATTTATTAAAATAGGGTTCTTTATAAAGATGCGACTATTTTAATTCATTCAACGGAGAACCAAAAAGAATCTGCGTAATTTGTGTAATTAGTGGTTTTTAGGGAATACTCAAAATAATTTTCCGAATCCGGGTTGAAATAGCCCGTCATTAGAAGATTTCTAATTTTTTGCCCGGACTTTCAATGGTAACTGACGAATTCCTTTCTTATCCAAAAATAGGCTGCCACACTCGACGCAATATTTGAAAAAACCGCCGCCCAAAATATCCCCGTTAGCCCAAATAAATTGGATCCCAAATAAGCCAACGGCACATAGAGTACAAACATTCGCGTAACCATAAGCGCCGAAGCGGGAATTGGCTTATTCAATGCATTAAAAGTTGAAGCTGTCAACATCAGAATTCCAAGAGCCGGAAAACCAATCGAAACAATTTTCAAATAAACACTAATCGTCCAAATCACATGTGGATTCCGGTTAAAAAGGGACGCAATCGGATGAGCCGCAAAAATAAAAATTATGAAAAGAAAAACGCCCCAAATCGAAGATGCCAGATAGCTAAATTTTACGCCGTTCTTAATTCTTGCGTACTGTTTGGCTCCCCAATTTTGTCCCACAAAAGGCGTCAGAACTGAGGAAAGCGATCCGATAATCGCCAGTGAGAACATCTGAACACGAGTTCCGACACCAAAACCGGCCACGGCCGTTGCTCCGAAACGCGCCACCAATCGCGTAATAATTCCCATCGAAATCGGCATAATTAAATTTGTTGCGGCGGCAGGCAATCCAATATAAAGAATTTTCCCCCAGGATTGAATGCCCTCTTTTACTTTTGGGATTGTAAATGTAAGCATTTTTTCGCGATGGTAAAGAATCCAGAGAGACAGAACCATCGTAATCCCACGCGAAATAACCGTTGCCAGTGCCGCACCGGCCAATTCCCATCTCGGAAACGGACCATAGCCAAAGATTAGCAGCGGATCCAAAATAATGTTTACAAGCACCGCAATCACCATTATAAAACTCGGCGTTTTGGTGTCTCCCGTGGCCCGAATGGCGTTATTGCCTACCATCGGAACCACGACAAAGGGCATTCCCAGGTACCAGATTTTCATATAGGATTCAATGTACTGAAGAACGTCTCCCGATGCTCCAAGAGAACGAAAAAGGGGTTCAATTGTAAATAACCCAATTGCCACAAAGAAAGTAACAATAATCAATGAAAGCGATAATGCATCCGTTGTAAATCGGCGTACTTTGGATTGATTCCCCTCACCGATAGCCCGCGAAATAACAGATGAAGCTCCAATTCCCAATCCCAGAGCAAGGCTGTTGATGACCATGACAACAGGAAAGGTAAACCCCATTGCCGCAAGTTGTCTGGCGCCAAGCTGACCCACAAAAAATGTGTCCACCAGATTGAAAATCTGCATAGCCAAAATGCCAACGAACATTTGAAGCGTCAACCGAATCAGGGTCTTGGAAATTTTCCCTTCCAGTAAGATGGGATTCATTTTTCTTTTTTGCGTGAGCATTCTTTGGCGTTTGCCTTTATTGAAAAAATTCTAATGACAATTTGAAAATCTTTTTGTATATTTTAAAAATGGGATTTTATCTGGTATCTGAACGACAAGCAGAAATGATATGATCTTATTGTCGGTAAATTCAGAAAAGGGGTCGTTCTTGCGTTGTGTTGGCATTACAGATTAACCGTAATGGAAGTTGAACATCAAAACAAAAACAACGCCGGACTGAATCTACAAAAAAAAGACAAAAAAATCAAATGAAAATATCGATTACAGACTGCTGTCCATGCCACTATTATATAGAGGGGCGAATCTGCAATTTAAAATTACAAATGCATCGAATTCGCGGTTTTGGCTCAATCAAGAATTAAATCCGTGCATTCGCCGCGAATTCTTTTACAAAAAAAGTCAGGAAAGGATTTTCACCCGATGAAACAAACGCTAATCGAAAAAATTGCCCAGCAGTTTGCCGTGGGTTTGGAAAAGGGAGCCGTTGTTCACAGCGGCGATTTTCTGTCGATTCAACCCGCACATGTGATGACACATGACAACACCGGCGCAGTGATTCCCAAATTTCGGGCGATCGGCGCTACCAAACTCGCCAATCCCCGGCAGGTGGTTTTTGCGCTGGATCACAATATTCAGGACAAAAGTGAAAAAAACCTCCGAAAATATGCGAAAATCGAAGCCTTTGCCAAAGAAATGGGTTCCGATTTTTACCCGGCCGGTCGTGGAATTGGTCATCAAATTATGGTGGAAGAAGGCTACGCCTGGCCGGGAACCATGGCCGTGGCTTCCGACAGCCACTCTAATATGTACGGCGGACTCGGCTGTCTGGGCACGCCGGTGGTTCGTACCGATGCCGCAGCCCTCTGGGCAACGGGTCGCACCTGGTGGCAGGTTCCTCCGGTGGCCAAAGTTATTTTGACCGGCCGTTTGC
>CAZIYL010000131.1:0-6976 GCA_964543425.1 uncultured Deferribacteres bacterium | reverse complement strand
AGAAAGATGATAAAAACATGCCCGGCGGAAATGGAAGCGGCATTCTTTTTTGCCAATTCGATCATCTCTTCATCCGTTCCGCTGTAACGAACCAATCTCGGGCCGGACGATTCACAAAAACCCAATCCAAATTGAATGCCGGGAACAGCCGTAATCAAAGCCTCGTGAATGTCCTCCACGGTTTTAATAAAATGAGCCTGACCCAAAATGAAATTTAAATCTTCCGGCTTTTCGATTTTTAATGTCTTTAATTCCATTTTCTTCTCCCTAATTTTAGAAAAATTTCGCAAGAATTCAAAATTTAAAAAGAACAACTTGTTTCGTTCGGTTTTCGTCCAGATACGAATTAGGGCATTCTGTTTTGTTTTAGATTGAAAGCAAGGCCGTCTCTGAAACAGGTTAAAAAATTATTCGCAATTTCCCGCTTGCTGTTAATAATGTACACGCGATGATTGATGTGAAAGAGTTCATCCTGCAATCGCGCAACCGGAAAATTCTCGCGGGCTAACCATCCGTAGCGGCGAGAAAGCTCTTCTTCAAACAATCTTACAATTTTATCCTTCATTCGAAGGTGCGTATCTTCAAAAAAAATAGCAAAATCCGGTAGCAAATCTTTGATGCGTGACAGAAAATTTCTCACTTGTTGATTATCCACAGCTTTTGGCGGAGAGGATTTCACTTCCACGTAAAGCAAAAATCGGTCAACAAGCGCGAGCACGTCGTAATCGCCGCCCGCCTGACCATTTCGCAAAACCACCAGGAAAGAGGCTGGAGCACCGAACTTACGGCGCAAAATCTGGGCAAGATACCATTCCAACGTTTCTCCAAAATTGGGAACAAAGTCGACCAGAAGTGTGGATTTTTCATTCCGGTCTTGTCGCACGATTTGAAGATCTTCCAGTGTTTTCAGATAGCGGCGGGCCGCCCCTTCCGAGCAGTAGTGAGTCAAATCCTTCAAAGTTGGATTGGGTTGAAATTCCAGCAAATCTCTTAAAAACAATCGAAATGAATACCGGTGCAGCAACCGGTAGAACCGGTCAAGGGAATCGGGCGAGCGTAGATTTTTTGTAATTAATTGATCGCCAATGTCAGCATGTTGAATTTCCATTCCTCTGGCAAGGATTGCCCGAGAAAGTTGCGCGTCCATTGTATCTCCACATTCGATGAAGATTTTTTTTCTGCCCTATTTTTAAGGGAACAAAAGCCACATTTCAAAGTTAGTGCCACGACCCAAAAGAATCAAGCGTTTTTTTCTGGAAATTAATCTTGCAAGCCACCAAAGAGTTTTGTACTTTGAATAAATAAGCCTATTACAAAAGTAATATTTTACCGCAAGGATCATTGGTCTAATATTCAGTTATTCAGTGACATACATTAAATTTAAAAAGCCAATATTTTTGGGGCAATGTGACAATTTATTTTTGCACATCCAAATAAAATTCCCCTCTAAAAAGAGGGGTGATGCGTCCGCCCGCTAGCGGACGGATTGGGGTGTGTTGTCTAATTATGTGCTAACTTCATAAATAACACACCCCTAAATCGCCTCTTGATAGAGGGGACTTTTCGGGCTCTTTACCTTGATTAATTCTTAACAAACGTGTGTAAAAAAAATATGTCATAACTGAAAAACTTCTTTCCAATTCCGTTTTACAAAACTCGCAACAATAGAGGTTTTAATATAAGTTTTGTGTGAAGTAAGGATTCCCAAAAATCCTATTATCATTTTTTTTACAACACCTATGAGTGATGCGGGGCTTGTAATGCAAATTTTCATCAAAAATATTTTTATTTTATTTTTTCTTTCCTTCTCCTTTTTATTGACCGATCTTTCTCCTCTTTTGGGTCAGGTTTTTGAAGGCTACTGGGAACAGGTCGGACACGTAACTTCCCTGCTTCCCATGATGGGAAAAACCATTGAGAAAGAGGATCATCGCATTTTTATTTCCCCGGATAAAATCAAAACAGTGGATATGAACGATGGTAGGACGAATATTTTCAGGTATGACCAGCAGATGATTTACCGGTTGGATCCGGCCAACAAAACAGTGGCAGAAATCTCTTTTTCTGATTTTGAAATATTAATGGAACGAAACTGGCGGCGCATTGATCACGTGAATAAACACATGCACGAAAAAATGAAATCTCTGACGCCACAGCAACGAAAGCTCATGGTACAGATGTTAGGCGGGGATCCGGGGAAAACGGAATATCAATCACCCAAAATTACACTTAGGTGGCTGCCTGGCTCAAAATCCCTTTTAGGGTACCCGTGCCGGCATTTGCAATTGCTGGCCAATGATACCGTGATGATGGATGCTGATTGGACAAAAACGATTCGGTTGCCGAGAAGAATATTTGAAATCTTCTACCAATTCGGATATTTTCCCTATAAATTGCCAAAAGCCATGCGAAAAATCGAGGGATTCCCTCTAAAAACTCACCTGAACATTTCCTACGGGACGGTAAAAATTTCATCCGAGACGCACGTTACAAAAATTGTCCCGACACACGTGAGCAATAAGAAATTTGAAATCCCCAAATCCTTTAAGCATATTCAATGGACGTATATGAAACTATTCTAAGAAAGGCTCATACCATGAAAAAATTAGTCATTTTTTTGCTTGGTTTTTTGTGGATTTTGCCGGTTCAGGCCAAAACAGGCCCCGACTTTTCACGATTTTTTAAAGATCGCACGCTGCGAATAGACTATGTACATTCGGGCACCAAGGCCAGCAGCGTTTACAGTTTGAATCATTTTTATGAAGAAGGCGCCTGGCCGGGAAGCACCACAAATCTGATCGACACTCTTAATTTGGGGAAATATCTTCTGCGCGTCTACGACCTAAAAACCAATCAGCTTATCTATTCCTACGGGTACAGTACTCTTTTTGGAGAATGGCAGACGACAAATGAAGCCATGGAAGGAACCTCACGGTCATTTTCTGAAACGGTTCGTCTTCCCTACCCTAAACGCCCGGTACAGATTACAATTTCCGAAAGGGATCGACAAAATATTTTTCATGAGAAATTCTCAACAACAATCGATCCAAATTCTCGATTTATCAGCCGCGAAAAGCGAATTCCTCAGAGTGTTGTGGTGAAACCTCTTCTGAAATCCGGCGATCCGCATCAGAAGGTAGATATTGCTGTTATCTCAGATGCGTACACAATTCAGGAAAAGGAAAAATTTTTCTCTGATGCCCGAAAGCGAATGGACGTTTTACTGAATACGGAACCCTACAAATCTCATAAAAACAGAATCAACGTCTGGGCAGTCTTTGCTCCTTCTCGAGAATCGGGTCCCGATGAACCCAGAAAGGGAATTTATCACAATACGGCCATCAGTACCAGCTTTAATTCGCTGGACTTGCCTCGTTATCTGATGACAACGGACAATCAGGCACTGCGCGATATTGCGGCGGCGGCTCCGTACGACAATATTTACATTCTGGTGAATTCTTCGCGGTACGGCGGTGGTGCGATCTACAATTTTTACGCCGTTTGTATTTCGAATAATAAATGGAGCAACTACATTTTTGTACATGAATTCGGGCATGCCTTTGGCGGATTGGCTGACGAGTACTACTCTTCCAAAGTGACTTACAATGAATTTTACCCACCTGGGATTGAGCCGTGGGAACCGAACATTACCGCGCTTCTGAACCCCAAAAACTTGAAATGGAAAGATTTGATTACGCCGGGAACGCCTATTCCTACTCCTCCGGATTCCGTCAAATATGCGCACGTAGTAGGGGCATTTGAGGGGGCTGGCTACGCGGCAAAGGGACTTTACCGACCGACCCTAAATAGCTGCATCATGTTCAGAAAACAATCAAAAAAATATTGCCCGGTTTGCCAGCAAGCTATTTTGAAAGTAATTCGTTTCAAATCGGAATAGAATAGATAGACAGGATTAACAGGATAATCTGGCTTTGTAAATCCTGTTAATCCTGTCTCAATAAATGGTTTCTTACAGATACCAGAATTTTCTCTTTCCAAGGAATCGTTTGGTTAATTCGCTTACCAGAAAATCGTACGCTTCATCTACGGTATCGGCAAACGTAAAAAGCGACAGATCGGAATTGCCGATTGTACCCCACTCCACAAATTTGTGAAAATGAATCACGTCTTTCCAGTACTCCGATCCAAAAAGCACAATTGGGATTACCTTTTTGAGCTTTTTGGTTTGAATCAGCGTCAGTACCTCGAAAAGCTCATCCATCGTTCCAAAACCGCCGGGCATAACGACAAGCGCTTTGGCAAGGTACATAAACCAAAATTTTCGCATGAAAAAGTAGTGAAATTGAAAATTTAGTTCCGGGGTGATGTACGGGTTGGGAAATTGCTCACGGGGAATACTGATATTCATTCCAATGTTAATTCCACCGGCGTCAAAGGCGCCGCGATTCGCTGCCTCCATCATCCCGGGGCCTCCGCCCGAACAAATAATAAATCGCTGCCCATTTTGCAATGACATCGACCACTGTGTGAGCCGCCTGGCCAGTTCGCGGGCAGACTCGTAATATTCAGCCAATTTGACCATTCCCTGAGCCTCTGAGAGTGCAATCCGATCCATTTCGTTTTTGACCGGATCAAAGCCATCCTTTTCCACAATAGCAGAATAGTTTTCCTGAGCCTTGTCCATTGGAAGTGCGCGCGCAGAACCGTAAAAAACAATTGTGTCTTTGATTCTGTATTTACGAAGTCTGCTGACCGGTTCCAGATATTCTGCAAGAATACGAATGGGCCTGGCAGAACCGCTTTTCAGAAAGTTTCCATTTTCATAGGCGGTAATCGGTTTTTTTTGTTTATTTTTCAATTCGGAAGTTTCCTCTCTTAAACAGCCACTAAAACGTTTGGCGAAGCCAATGAATCGTTTCGGAAATGACCCGCTTTCTGTGTTTTACCGTATTGTACGTATGTTGTGCCCCGGGAATTTTCACAAAATTCGTTGGACCTGTTGCCAGCTTCTTAAAAAGTTCAAATCCTTCCCGAAAGAGCGGTTCATCCTGATCCCCCTGCACAATTAATTTGGGAAGGCTTAATTTGGCAAAGGATTTTTGGATATCGAAAGACAGCGCCTCAAGCACGAATCCGCGTTCAACAAGCCAGCCGTCGTGCTCAATCACATCTACCTTTTTCAAATCGCCTTCCAATTGTCCGTTTGTGTACTGTTCAAATAGTTTTCTGAAATCCGGCAGGGTTGACCATAAAATAAGGCCGTCAACTTTTTCATCGGTCAGAGTCAGGATAGCCGTTGCGGCACCCATGCTAATTCCGAGGACAATAATTTCTTTAAATCCCATTTTCCGTACGGTCAATAACGCATCTTTTAGGTTTTGAATGTTGTGGCTGACGCGCGTTTCCCTGAATTCCCCCTCACTGTCTCCGGAACCAAAAAAATCAAATCGGAAAGCCATAGTCTCATTTCTGGCAAATTCCCGAGCCATCTCCACAAACAAGCGTTTGTTTTCACTTTTGTTGGCTGTGTAACCGTGGCACATCACCACGGCCCGTTCGGTTGGATGTTCCGGATAATGCCGGATTCCTACCAACTGGTGACCTTCACTGTAAAAAACAGTTGGAATTTCTAACATACATCCTCCATGTGAACTATTTTAACCTGCACTATTCATAAATTTTTGCCACCAATGCCCTAACGCACGAAGATTATTATAATTAACAAGAATAGTCGTAACGATCAAAGAACGTTTTGTTTTCATTTTTATTTCAAAATGGAAATCTTTCTTGAATAGCGTCGATTGCCAACCGCTATCCGATAAAAATACAAACCGGAACTTACAGGTTGTCCAAATTGATTGTTTCCTTTCCAGACAAATTGATGAGCACCCGGTTGGGAGATTTTTTGTTTAACAATGAGCTGTCCCAGCAAATTGTACACAGAAATACTCGCGGGAAACTGAGAAATTGTCAGACGAAACCGCAAATTAATTCCGCTTGAATAGAGTGTTGTTTTATTCACAGGATTTGGAAAAACTTCGCTAAGATAAAAATTCTGCGGTTTTCCGGAAGCCGCGTTCTCCGTCTGAACACCGGCAATTGTAAATCCCATAAATCCCAGAATTCGGCCCATTGCCTTATTACGGACTGAATCGATTGTAACCGTTTCGAAAGGAAATCCCCAGTAAATCACCCTGCCAATTTCTGTCCCGGTTCCAAATGTGCCCTCATATTCCACTCCGGCGTTGTAGGAAGTTCCTGTGTAGAAAAGATCGGCTCTACCGCCGTTTACGGGAGCAATACAATCAGCGCTGCTCACCATATAAACCCCGTGTGTTCCGTCTCCAAAACGAAACTTTCCCATAGGTGAAAATTGGCTGTCTAAAATTCCTGTCACCGAAAAGCGATTAGAACCATCCTGAACGTACTTCGATTTCAAGTAATTTCTGAAAAATTCGCGTCCGTGATTCTTGTAGTCCAGATCCCAGGCGATTTCGGATCCGGAGACAAAGAGCCCTCCCCCACCCTCAAGACACTCCTCTGCTTTTTCCTGCTCGGCGGCGCTGAATGTGTGGTCGGCCGTGGATTCCTCCCCCAAAATCCAATCAACAAATGTATAGTTGGAAAGATCAACCGCATTGTTTTCCACCATTTCATTGCTGCACGATTCAAAAGAAAGACCATTATTTGAGATCGCCTCAGCGTGGAATCGGATAAAATCCCTTGTATTTGATGATTTTAACCGGTCGTAGCCATAGATCAGCAAAATATTTTGGGAACCGTTTCCCGGCTGAACGGCCAGCACTTCACCCGGATTACTTTCTTCTCCCGTTGAGTCGATTGCAACCAATCGAACGTAGGTTGGTCGATCGGATGCCAATTGATCGATGGTAAATGAAGAATCGCTCTCTTCCCTAAAAAAGCTGAAGCTGCGGCCGTCCGAACTGGTAAAAACCTTTACCATTGAAATGTCCGGAAACTTTCGCCAGACTATTTCCGCCATTTGCGGCCCGAT
>CAZIYL010000130.1:0-6979 GCA_964543425.1 uncultured Deferribacteres bacterium | reverse complement strand
CTGAACGTGCCGATCTGATTACGGTTGGAAATTTCGATGACAATATGGATTGGCTGAGGGAAGTCGATTGGATTATTGAAGTCGTTGTAGAACGTCTGGACATTAAGCAGCAGGTTATGAAACGCGTGGCGGACTATCGTAAGCCCGGAACAATTGTAACATCCAACACATCGGGTATTTCTATTGCACAGATTGCTGATGGGCAATCGCAGGAATTTAAGCAGCACTTTTTGGGTACGCACTTTTTCAATCCCCCGCGTTACATGCACCTCCTTGAAATTATTCCAACAAAAGATACCGATCCGGAGTTGGTAAAATTTATGGCTAATTTTGTTGAAAAAGAATTGGGAAAAGGTGTTGTTTATTGTAATGATACGCCGAATTTCACTGGAAATAGGGTGGGCGTATTTGGAATGATGTTTACAATCCGGCAAATGTTGAAAGACGGTTTGACAATCGAGGAGATCGATGCCATCACCGGGCCGGCGACCGGTAAGCCTAAAAGCGCTACCTTCCGGACAGGCGATTTGGTTGGAATTGACACGATGGTGCACGTTTCTGAGAATTTGTACGAAGCTGCCAAAGATGACGAAATGCGGGAAATTTTCAAGGTGCCCGATTTCATCAAAAAGATGGTTGAAAATAAATGGCTGGGTGACAAAACCGGACAGGGTTTCTACAAGAAGGCGAAGGGGCCGGATGGCAAGCGTGTCATTTTGGCTTTGCGCCCGGACACCCTGGAATATGCGCCCCGCGAAAAAGCCAAATATGCTTCCCTGGAAATGGCCAAACAAATTGAAGACGTGGGCGAACGCCTCAAAGCCGTGGCGAATGCCAAAGATAAAGCCGGTCAGTTTTTCTGGGAAACCGCCAGTGCCATTTTGATTTATTCCGCGAACCGCATTCCGGAGATAACCGATTCGATCGTCAATATTGACAATGCTATGAAATGGGGTTTTAACTGGGAATTGGGTCCCTTTGAAACCTGGGACGCTCTTGGTGTTGAAAAATCAGTTAAACGGATGGAAACGGAAGGCAAACCGGTTCCTGAAAAGGTGAAAAAGATGCTGGCTGCCGGTAAAAAATCTTTCTATAAAAAGGAAAAGGGAAGCTTGTACTATTATGATTTTGCGTCGGAAGATTACAAGCCGGTGGCATTTGACAAAGATATCATTATCCTTTCCCTTGAAAAAGAAAAAGAAGGAAAAATTATTAAATCCAATGCCGATGCTACCATGTACGACATTGGTGACGGCGTGGCATTAGTGGAGTTTCACACAAAAATGAACGCCATTGGTGAAGGAATCTTGTCGATGGTGAGTTACGCTGTAAAAGAGCTCGAGAAGAACTACGAAGGACTGGTCATCGGAAACCAGGGGAAACATTTCTCCGCCGGTGCCAATTTAATGCTCATTCTCATGCTTGCACAGGAGGAAGAGTGGGACGAACTGGATCGGGCCGTCCGAATGTTCCAGAATGTGAACATGCAGGTGAAATACTCCGAAAAGCCGATCGTTGTGGCTCCTTTCGGAATGACATTGGGTGGCGGGTGCGAAATGACGCTTCATGCGCCGCGTGTTCAGGCGGCTGCCGAAACCTACATCGGCCTGGTTGAAGTAGGTGTTGGCGTGATTCCGGCTGGCGGAGGCACCAAGGAAGTAACCCTCCGAACCCTAAAGAGATTTAAAGGCATCAGCGATGTGGACGCACTCCCGTTTATTCAGAATCTCTTTCAAACCATTGGTACGGCAAAAGTTGCCACCAGCGCCCTTGAAGCTAAAAAATTGGGATTTCTGCGGGAATACGATCACATTTCAATGAATCGGGATCGGCAAATCGGAGACGCCAAAAAGACGGCTCTGGCAATGGTCAATGAAGGCTACAAAAAGCCAATTCCGGAAAAAATGCTCGCCGTAGGCGAGGGTGTGCTGGCGCCTATTTACCTGGCTCTTGACCAAATGCGCGAGGCGGGTTACATCTCCGAATACGATCAACACATTGGCCGGAAATTGGCGTACATTATGACCGGCGGAAACATAACGGCCCCTCAGGAAGTGCCGGAGCAGTACTTTCTTGATCTGGAACGCGAAGCATTTTTGAGCCTGTGCGCTGAAAAGAAAAGCCAGGATCGAATTGCGTATATGTTGAAATATGGTAAGCCTCTGAGAAATTAGAGTCGGCGCTTAAGTGATTTCAAAAATGCGTTTTCTAATGTGAGGCTTAAAAACATTTTTTAGAAAAGGAGATTTAAAATGATAGATGCTGTCATTGTAACAGGTGTTCGAACGGCGGTAGGAAAGGCGAAAAGAGGGACACTAAAAAATCACCGTCCCGATGAAATGGCCGCCGCTGTGATTAAAGAGGCCGTGGCGCGAACCCCCGGTCTAAAACCGGAAGAGATCGATGATATACTCATGGGATGTGCTTTCCCTGAGGCAGAACAAGGAATGAATGTTGCTCGTGTAGCTCTATTTCGAGCCGGATTTCCAGTAACGGTTCCGGCAGCCACTGTGAATAGATTCTGTTCATCCGGATTACAGACTATTGCTATGGCTTCCGAAAAAATAATGGCAGGTTTTGCCGATATTGTGATCGCCGGTGGTACGGAAAGCATGAGCATGGTTCCCATGATCGGCAATAAATTCAGACCGAATCCCTACTTGAGTGACAAATGGCCGGGATCGTATCTGGCAATGGGATTAACAGCCGAGCGTGTGGTGGAACAGTACCACATTTCGAGGGAAGAAATGGATGAGTTTTCCTACGAAAGCAATATGAAGGCCGTCAAGGCGATCAAGGAAGGGAAATCCAAGGATGAGATTGTGCCTTTGAAATTTGAAGAACGTCAGGTGGGTCCTAATGGCAAAATCGTTAAAAAGGAAATCGTTTTTGACACAGACGAGGGTCCCCGGGCAGACACGTCCATTGAAAAATTGGCGAGACTTCGGCCTGCTTTTAAAGCGAACGGCACGGTTACGGCCGGAAACTCTTCCCAAATGAGCGACGCTGCAGCAGCCGTAGTTGTAATGTCTAAAAAGAAGGCCGATGAACTGGGATTAAAACCTCTGGCTCGATTTGTTGGGTTTGCTGTAGGCGGTGTTGATCCTGAAATTATGGGAATGGGCCCCACGGCTGCCATTCCAAAGGTGCTGAAGCGCACCGGAATTTCATTGGAAGATATTGATCTGATTGAACTGAATGAGGCGTTCGCGTCCCAATCACTGGCAGTAATTAAACTATTGGGATTGGATAAAAATAAAGTAAACGTAAACGGCGGCGCCATTGCCCTCGGACACCCGTTGGGATGCACCGGCGCGAAATTGACAGTCCAGATTCTAAATGAGATGCACCGGCGCGAATCCCGTTACGGCATGGTCACGATGTGTATCGGCGGTGGAATGGGTGCAGCCGGTATTTTCGAGAGACTGTAAATTGGAATTCCAAGGAAATAATCTGAATGAACCAGTCATTTGTCACAGAGTTCCCGGAGATTTTAAAGAAATTCTCCGAGTTCTCTGTGGCAAAAATTTAACATAGATCATTCCCCAAAAAAAAAGAAGAGGTGCAAAGTGCAAGAAGCAAAATTGGCGGAAAAATTCATTTTAGGTGGAAGTTTTCTGTATGAAGATGTTCCTGTTGAGGAAACCTTTACCCCGGAAGACTTCACCGACGAACAAAAAATGATTGCAGAAACAACAAGGGATTTTATAGATAATGAAGTCATGCCCAAGGCCGATGAAATCGAAAAGAAAATTAAAGAATTAAGCGTCGGACTATTGCGAAAAGCAGGCGAAATCGGATTGTTGGGAGTCGACATTCCTGAGGAGTACGGTGGTTTGGGACTGGATAAAACCTCCTCAATGCTGGTTGCCGAAAATGTCGGCAAAAGCGGCTCCTGGGCGGTTACATTTGGTGCCCACACAGGAATTGGTACTCTTCCTATTGTCTATTTCGGAACACCCGAACAGAAGAAAAAATATTTGCCTAAATTTGTAACGGCAGAATTGGTATCGTCCTATTCGCTGACGGAGCCTGGATCGGGCTCGGATGCGCTTTCGGCTAAAGCTACGGCCACACTCAGCGATGACGGCAAATATTACATCTTAAATGGCACAAAAATGTGGCTGACCAATGGTGGCTGGGCTGACGTTTATATCACATTTGCAAAAGTTGACGGCGATAAATTTACCGCATTTATCATCGACAAAGAAACCGGCGGAGCGACTTTCAGCAAAGAAGAAGAGAAAATGGGAATCCACGGTTCTTCAACTGGCGAACTTATTCTGGACAATGCGAAGGTTCCTGTGGAAAATGTACTGGGTGAAATTGGAAAAGGCCACAAAGTTGCTTTCAATATTTTGAACATTGGCCGCTTCAAATTGGGCGCCGAAGTGCTGGGAGCCATGAAATTGGTGACAACAGATGCCGTTCAATACGCCAAACAGCGACACCAATTTGGACAACCCATTTCCAATTTTGGGCTCATTAAGCATAAACTGGGCGAAATGGCAATTCGCACGTGGGTTACCGAATCGATAGTTTACCGTACATCCGGATTGATTGATTCCATTCTGGAAAGCGTTGAACACGGTGCTCCCAATTATGAAGATATTACATTACAGGGCATTGAGGAATACGCCGTTGAGTGCTCCATTAACAAAGTGTTTGCCAGCGAAGTTCTCGATTACGTGGTGGACGAGGGGGTTCAAATTTACGGCGGATACGGCTATTCAGAGGAATATCCCATGGCTCGGGCCTATCGCGACGCCCGTATCAACCGCATTTTCGAGGGTACTAATGAGATCAACCGCCTTTTAATTCCGGGAATGCTCATTCGTCGCGCAACCAGAGGACAATTACCTCTTCTGCAAAAGGCACAGGCTCTGATGGATGAAATTCTGGGCTTCTCAATGCCGGAAGAAACAGAGGACGAATTTCTGGCAGAGGAAACAAAAATTCTGAGAAATGCCAAAAAGGTTGTTTTGCTTTTGCTGGGTGGAGCCGTTCAGAAATATATGGACAAGATTAAGGATGAACAAGAGATTCTGGGTCACATTGCTGACATTTCAATGGAAGTGTATGCGATGGAAAGCGCCTTGAATCGGGTAAAGAAATTGGCAAAAGCAAAGGGTGAAGACAAGGTGTCAATCTATGCCAATATTGTTCGCGTGTATGTGAACGATTCCTTGAATCGAATCAATTTCTCAGCGCAGCAGGCCATGCCCTTAATTGCCGAAGGCGATACGCTTCGAACATATTTAACAATTCTGCGCCGGTACACCAAATACACGCCGATCAATACAGCGGTTATCCGTCGAATGATTTGCGATCACATGGTGGAAGCCGAAAAGTACAATTTGTAGGATACTGATAGAATTGCAAAAAAGCCTCCCGGAGCCAATTTTTTGGGAGGCTTTTTTATGCCAAGAAAATATTCACCAATTTTGCGGGAGATTAAATTTCTTTCTTGTAAATATCTGTATTTTTTTATAAATTAGATTAAAGAAAATCAGATTCTGGGTTTTATTAGCCGCTTTAAAATGTTCAGTAGAAACAATTGAAAAACAAATTCTCAATCTGGATTTTAAAAATATTTTCTCGGCGGTTCTCTTTTTTCCTCTCTGAGGTTCTCTGTGTTATTTTTTTTCAGCTTACACAGAGTTTCACAGAGAAGCCCAGAGTGCCACAGAGATAATTTAACCCCAATTTGGGTTAAAGATCTTTTTTTAAGGAATTCGTAAATAAAGGGAAAATACAGCGTGCCATTATTATCGGTAGAAAATCTTGTTTTTACAGCAGGACGCAGGATCATTCTGAATGATTTAAATCTGCAAATTTTCAGGGGAGAAATTCATAGTATCCTCGGTCAGAATGGAACGGGGAAATCGACCCTTGCGTATGTTTTGATGGGGCTAAATGGATTTAGGCCGACAGCCGGGAAAATCTATTTTGATGGCGAAGATATTACCGCTTTACCTGCTTCCGAACGCGCCAAGCGCGGCATTACGCTCGCCTGGCAGGAACCGGCGCGTTTTGAAGGATTAACCGTTGCGGAATATCTGAAGATCGCCAAAAAAAACGGCCGAAATCACATGGCCGCTCAGGAATGTCTGGAAAGAGTCGGATTGAATCCCAAAAAATACCTCATTCGATCCGTTGATGAAACACTGAGCGGCGGCGAGAGAAAGCGTGTCGAATTGGCATCGATTCTGGCCATGCAGCCGCGCCTGGCTATTTTGGATGAACCCGATTCCGGCATTGACGCTCCTTCCATGGACAATATTGTTCAGGTGATTCGGAAAGTAGCGCAAATGGGGGGAGCGGTATTGCTGATTACCCATCACGAGAAAGTTGCGGAAATTTCCGATCGTTCGTCTTTTCTTTGCGGAGGCAAGATTCTAAAAACGGGCGATCCGAGTGAAATTGCCCGATTTTTCCGATTGCACTGCGAGGAATGTCCGCACATAAATCAACCTGAAATGGAGATTGCCGAAAATGCCTGATTATTCCAGAGAATTTGAAGCGATTGTCGATGCCTACGAAAAAAGCGGCGGTAATTCCAAACAATTGTTGGACAAATCCTTTGCCAGCCTGGTGGTGAGTGGGAACAAGGTGCTGGCCTCGAATTCCATTCCCGGTGTACACATTGAAAGCGAAACCATTCCTGACGGCGTACGGGCAAAAATTTTCGTAGATCCCGGTGTAACCGTTCGTTTCCCGGTGCACCTTTGTTTCGGGGTAATCCCAAAGGACGGCGTCCAAAAAATCGAATCCGACTATATTATTGGAGAAAAGGCATCGGTTTCGTTCCTTGCACATTGCAGCTTTCCCAATGCCGTGAAAGTGCAGCATCTGATGAATGCCCGAATTCAGATTGGAAAAGGGGCATCCCTCAAATATTCTGAAACACATTTTCACGGTACCGATGGGGGTATTGAAGTTCTTCCCAAAACGGTTGTTTCAATCGCCGAGGGAGGCT
>CAZIYL010000129.1:0-7032 GCA_964543425.1 uncultured Deferribacteres bacterium | reverse complement strand
TGGGGGACATTTCATCTGGGCTGGGAACCCATTGACGAACCAATTAACTGGCTAAAGGAACTCATTCGGGGCAAAAATTTGCCGGTAAAAATTCTTTACCCGGGCGAAAGCGCTATTTTTGGATAAAAACAGGAGAATATTCTTTCCGGTCGTTGGATGATCCGCCAACTGGCGGATCGTATCGAAACGACCGCAGAATCATTCGATTTTATTTTTTGACGAAATTCAAAAAGGTAATGTGAGAAAAATTCGCGCATTCGCGGCAATAAAAATTTAATTAAAAAACATAAATTCTGAAAATACACCATGTCCAGAATACCGAGAAATATTAAAATCCTGGGGTGGGTAAGTTTCCTGACAGATGTTTCATCTGAAATGATTCTCCCCATTTTACCACTCTTTCTGAAAAATGTCCTCAAAGCGAGCATGACCTCCATCGGCGTTATCGAGGGCGTGGCCGAAGCAACAGCCAGCTTGCTGAAAGTTGCCTCCGGGTACTGGTCAGATCGTGTTCAAAAACGAAAACCCTTCGTGCTGGCAGGGTACAGTCTTTCCGCCTTCGCAAAGCCGATCCTTGCTATTACAACAACATGGTGGCAAGTACTGGCGATCCGCTTTACTGATCGGGTTGGCAAGGGTGTGCGCACCTCTCCCCGGGATGCCCTGATCGCCGACACAAGTTCCGCTTCTCAACGCGGAAAATCATTTGGCTTCCACCGCGCCATGGACACATTTGGAGCGGCTCTCGGAACACTCATTGCATTTCTCCTCCTCACGTGGAAAGTGGAGGCTTACCGCCTAGTATTTGCACTTTCCATTATTCCGGGATTCCTTGCAGTGTTTGTTCTCCTGTTCTTGCTAAGGGAATCGCCCGTGGCCGATCGAAAAACAAGACCGGTCTCCACCACTGAACAGGATTCCGGCCCCTTTCCCCCACGGTTACTGCTGCTCATGGGAATCATGGTGGTGTTCACTTTTGCAAACGTCAGCTACGCCTTTTTCATTCTTAAAATCAATGCAATGGGAATTTCAGTTGCCCTGGTGCCGTTGGTTTATCTCTTTTACAATCTTGTTTACGCATCTCTGGCCATGCCAATCGGCATGCTTTCAGACAAAATCGGCCGCGAGCGGGTTTTACTAAGCGGTTTCTTTTTAATGACGCTCCTTTTGTGGGGCTTTTCACGGGCATTTCTGGACTGGCAGGCCTGGCTGCTTTTCTTTTTCTACGGAATCATAAGCGCCATCATTGAAACCATTCCGCGTACATGGGTTTCTGACCTGGCAAAGCAGGCCCATCGTGGGTCGGCTCTTGGGCTCTATCACACACTGGTAGGATTAGCGGCCCTTCCGGCGAGTATTATTTTCGGAGCCATCTGGCATTCGTACGGTTCCTCCGTCGCTTTTAGCTATGCCATGATTATTTCAGCAGTTGCTTTCATTCTACTGGCGATTTTCAGGAGATCTTATTCATGACAACCGCACATTTCGGATATTTCGATACCTACAAAGATGTTTTCGCTGCATTAAATTGGGATCTAATCGGATTTTCAGCCATTCTTTTTATGATCGGTGTCCTTCTGGCGCCTACCATAATCGAACGCAATATTCGGTGGCTGACAGCTTATCCCGAATGGGCATTCCAAAAGATTGAACGATTTGTCAAGAAAAAACCTTCCGTCTTGAAATTATTCTTGGTTACTTTTTTGCTGAACACATTTTCGGTTCTGATTGTTTATCTTTCAGGATTTACAATCGGTTTACCATTTCTTTTGATCATTTGGGCGGGCATCAATTCCGGAATCCTCCTCTACAAAAATACAGGTGGGGGCATTGCGATTATTCTCTTCTTTTTAAATCCCGTGGCTCTTTTCGAACTTCCGGCAAACTGGATTGGATTTTCACTTCCTCTTGAAATGAGTCTGTTTTACTTTCACACATTTGCGTACAAGACCGTTCTTCAAACATTTCAGCGCGATTTTTTCATTTTTGAATGGCTGGTCATTCCTCTCTTAATTCTGGCAGCCCTGATTGAAGCAACCCTGATTCACAAATTCGGAACGGGAACGGATGAAACGGACAACGACGGACAAGATACCTAAACCGGAGAAAAAATGGCAAGACGAAAAATAAAAATCATTTTAAATCCAATCTCGAAGCCTTTAAAAATTTTACTCTTTCTGCAGCCGGCAATCGACCTTTTTGAGAAAGCCGGCTACGAAGTCGATCTCCAAAAATGCCTGCACTACGGCGATGCTGAGGTCGAAGCAAAAAGGGCGGCGGCCAGCGGCAAATTCGACATCATCGTAGCTGCAGGGGGCGATGGCACATTTAATCAGGTAATCAATGGAATTATAGGAACGAATATCCCACTGGGATTAATACCGCTGGGCACCAGTAATGTACTAACACGATCATTGGGATTTCCGCTAAATCCGGTTGACGCCGCCAAAATTATTCTTGAGGAAAATCTAAAAAAATGGGATCTGGGCATCATTAACGAGCGCCACTTTGCCATCATGGCCAGCTGCGGATTTGACGCCCTTGCAACCGAGGAAACAAATCTGAGGCTCAAAAGGTTCACGGGGAAATACGCTTACATTCTTGCTGCCATACAGAATATTCCAACATACAAACCTTACCCGATGCGGGTTCTTTTGGATGGTAAAGAAACTCATTACCGGCCGATTTTTGTAAACATTGCCAATGCGCCTCTGTACGGGGGCAGCTATTCGCTAACACCTGATGCAAAAATGGACGACGGCCTTCTGGATGTGTTTCTTTTCAACAGCCCAAGTTTCAGTCGTCTGATTTATTTCGCGCTTCGCGTCATTTTGAATCTTCCCCAGAACTTACGGGAAATTTCAATCGTGCGTGCGAAAACCGTAGAACTTCAGGCTCCGGGACGTGTTCCTTATCAGGTAGATGGCGATGTATTTGGATCCCTGCCTGTCAAGGTCTCAATTCGGCCGAGAGCAATTCCAATTATTACCCCCAAAAATTTGATTCGAAAACACGAGTACCTGGGGCATCTCTATCTGAACCAGCTAAAGGCCTTCGGTTCGTTGTTATCCAAGGGAAATCATAAATGAGTGCACTCTAAAAAGGATATCTCCCACGAATTTCACGAATTATCACGAATTGATTTTATTGATGTTAAAAGAATTATATCCCGTATAATTTGTGCAATTAGTGGTTTTTAGAGTGCACTCACAAATAGTATCTGAATGAATAGGAGATAAATATGCTGTCATTTGCATTTCAGGTTTTCATGGGCTTTTTTGCAATCATGAATCCTTTTGGCAACATTCCAATTTTTCTGGGATTAGTCGAAAACCTGGATGAACCTATCCGAAGACAAATCGCAAGAAAATCAACCATTACAGCGTTCGTGGTCGTATTTGCATTTGCCGTTGGCGGAAATCTCATTTTCCGATTGTTCGGAATTACGCTGCCGGCATTTCGAATTGCAGGCGGCATTTTGGTTTTTGCAATTGCTTACGAATTGCTCAATGGGAAAAAATCTCGTCAACACCACTTGCAGGATGAAGAAACCGATGATGCGGATGATCCCACAGCCATTGCCATTACGCCGCTTGGAATTCCCATTCTGGCCGGGCCGGGAACCATTACAACAGCCATGTCATTCGTAGGCAATCACACCAATCTGGTAGATATTGCAATTGTCATTCTCATCTTTCTGATAATGTGTCTTATCACCTATGTCTTTTTCATCTACAGCGATAAAATTCTGTCCAAATTCGGCCTTTCGTGGATTAGCCTGTTATCACGTTTAATGGGATTGATTCTGGCGGTTATCGCCATTCAAATGATTTTGGAAGGCATTCGACAGGCATTTCCGGGGATATGATCCAAAATTCCCCAGCACTTTTAATATGCCAGAAATTTAGGCCACAGAATGCGGCAAAACCAATCGGAATCTCACAATCATCTCGAAACATTTAACGAACCATTCCGTATATTTAAGGGTTAAATTAGAGATGAATCAATGACAAATAGAGGAGAAATTCATTTCCAGATTTTCCCGTAAGCCTTGGGAAGTAAAATTCTAATAACCAAAAAACGGAGAGATGCCATGAGAAGAAAATGGTTGCAGTATTTGGGAGCCTGGTTGTTGGCAATTGCATTTGCCCTTTCAACGGCTCATTCATCATTTGCCCGCCCAGATGAGGGCATGTGGACATTCGACAATCCCCCAACCAAGCTATTGCAGGAAAAATACGGATTTACGCCAACGCAGCAATGGCTGGATCACGTGCGTCTGTCCAGTGTGCGCTTCATGGACGGCGGTTCGGGGTCGTTTGTCAGTCCCAACGGGCTGGTAATGACCAACCACCACGTAGCGATTGGACAATTGCAGAAGATTTCAACCGCCAAACGAAATTACGTTAAAACCGGTTTCTACGCCGCTACACCGGATCAGGAATTGAAAAGCTCCGATCTGGAAGTGAACGTTCTGGTTTCCATGGAGAACGTTACGAATCGTGTGATGTCGGCAGTTAAAAAAGGAATGACCGACGAACAAGCCCTGAAAGCGCGCCAGGCCAGAATCGCCAAAATCGAAAAAGAGAGCCTTAAGAAAACGGGCTTGCGCTCCAATGTGATCAGCCTTTACCACGGTGGAGAATACTGGTTGTACCGCTACAAAAAATATACGGATGTGCGGTTGGTGTTTGCGCCGGAACGGCAGGCAGCTTATTTTGGCGGCGATTCCGACAATTTCACCTATCCTCGTTACGATCTGGATGTCGCATTCTTTCGTGTGTATGAGAACGGAAAACCCATCCATTCGCCCAATTACCTCAAATGGAATTCCAAGGGCGCAAGTGAGAATGAATTGGTTTTCGTTTCCGGGAATCCCGGTTCCAGCGATCGCCTGTACACCTATTCTCAGCTTGTTTATCGGCGTGACTACCGCTACCCTCTTTATCTGAAGTACGTCAAATCATGGATTAAGAATCTCAGAAAATATGCCAGTCAAGGTCCCGAACAACAGCGACGGGCGCTGGTTCACATCTTCGGACTTTCAAATGCCGAAAAAGCGATGACTGGCGAATACGAGGGTCTGCTGGATCCCAAATTAATGGAAAAGCGAAAACAAACTGAAAACGAATTCCGCAAAAAAATTGCCGCCAATCCTGAATGGCAGGCAAAATACGGAGATGCCTGGAACACGATTGCCCAGGTTACAAAGATGCAGGAAACTCATGCCAGGCAGCAGGTTTTTCAACGGGTCATCGGTTCAAGATTGGCAGGTATTGCCACAACCATTGTGGAATATGTGGAGGAAGTCAAAAAACCGGATGCCAAACGCCTGGAAGGTTTCCACGACGCCCAGCTCCCCAGCCTGAAATTTCGGCTCTTTTCTCCCGCACCCATTTACCCCGATTTTGAAGAAGCCAATCTCGCCTGGGGGCTTCAGCTATCCCTGAATGAATTGGGTCCCGACGATCCCTTCATTAAAACCGTTCTGAACGGGAAAATACCCCAGGAAGCGGCCAAGGAATTGGTAAACGGTACAAAACTGGCGGACGTGAAATTCCGCAAAAAATTGATCAAAGGCGGGAAAAAGGCAATCAAAAAATGCAAGGACCCCATGATTGTTCTGGCAAGAAGGATCGATCCCATCCTGCGGAAAAATCACGAATGGTACAAAAAGAATATTGAGAGCGTTCTGACGCCTGCCACTGAAAAAATTGCCCAGGCACGCTTTGCCGTGTACGGGAAAAGCATTTACCCGGATGCTACATTTACGCTTCGTCTTTCCTACGGAACGGTTAAGGGCTATCCGATGAACGGCACAAAAGCACCTTACAAAACAACACTCTACGGTGTATTCGATCGTTCCCTCAGCTTTGACAGCAAAGGCGAATATACTTTGCCTCAGCGCTTCTGGGATCGAAAAGATAGTTTAAACCTTGCAACGCCCGTTAATTTCGTCAGCACGTGCGACATTATCGGCGGCAATTCCGGATCGCCGGTGATCAACCGGAAAGCGGAAGTTGTGGGGCTCATTTTTGATGGCAATATTGAAAGCCTTCCGGGGCGTTTTGTGTACCAGGAAAGCAAAAATCGGGCGGTGGCTGTTCACACGGCGTACATTATCGAGGGGCTTCGCAAATTGTACGACGCCGGTAAATTGGCCAATGAAATTGAAGGCAAGTAAGAAGATCAATTCCCCGGTGCGTTAAATGTACCGGGTATTTTTTTGAAACAAACAGGAGACAATTATGAAGCGAACAAATGTGATTTTCTGGGTAGCAGGTCTTTTCCTGCTAGTTGGTTTTGGGTCACTTTGGGCACAATCACAAAAGGAGGGCGCAATCACCCCTCAAATGATTCGGTCGTTTGAGACTTCTTTCAAAATCGATTCGCACACGCGGGCCATCATGAATGCTGTCACGAGCAATGACATCAAAAAATTGGCGCTCAACCACCAGATGCTTATGAACTACGACAGCCTCTTTTCCCATCGTATTAAAACACACGGCATTACAAATCAGGCACGAAGCGGGCGCTGCTGGTTGTTTGCGGGACTCAATATTTTACGTCCCGCGGCACAGAAAAAACTTAATGCCAAGAGTTTTGAATTTTCGGAAAGCTACCCCTTTTTCTGGGACAAATTGGAAAAAGCCAACTTCTTTCTGGAATCGATTATTAAAACCCGGCAGAAGCCGCTCAGTGATCGGAAGGTGGAATTTCTGCTGAAGCATCCTTTTCCCGACGGTGGGCAGTGGAATTTTGTGGTGGCACTGGTAGAAAAGTACGGCCTGGTTCCTAAAACTGTGATGCCGGAAACCCACCAGAGCAGCAGCACCGGCGTAATGAACCAGCTCATCAATCGGAAATTACGGAAAGATGCCGCAATTTTAAGACAGATGAACGAAAAAGGATCCCCCATTACAAAGCTGCGTCCACGAAAAACCGCTATGCTGGGGGAAATTTACAAAATACTGGTAATCAATTTTGGTGTTCCGCCTACCCAATTTCAATGGCGCTACAAGGACAAAGACG
>CAZIYL010000128.1:0-7079 GCA_964543425.1 uncultured Deferribacteres bacterium | reverse complement strand
CAAAGCTCGTGGCGTACTGGTACACATAAAAATCGTAGTAAAAATGGGGAATGTAGGCCCACTCCACAAAATAGCGAGGATTAATCTGCATCACGCCCTCATCCACACCGTAATATTTTTTTAGAATATCGCCGTAGACCTTGTCCAGTTTATCACCTGTGAGCGATTCCCCGTTTTCCACCATTTCGTGGATTTTCAGCTCGAATTCAGCAAATTGCGTCTGGCGGAACACGGTTCCCCGAATATTTTCAAGAAAATTTCCAAGAAGTGACAAGCGCACATTGGGGTCCTTGGTTTCATCCAAAACATGATGCATGAGCAGGGCTTCATTGAAGGTTGAAGCCACTTCCGCCACAAAAATGGGGTACTGCGAGGTCGGGTAAGGCTGATATTTATTGGACAAGTAGCTCTGCATGGTGTGGCCGGATTCATGCGCCAGGGTAGAAACATCGTCGTAGGCGCCGTTGTAATTCAATAAAATAAAGGGGTGCACATCGTAAACCGAACCATTGGAATACGCTCCGGAGCGTTTTCCCGGTGTTGGGTAAACATCCACCCAGCGGTGTCCATAGCCGTATTTCAGCGCGTTCAAATACTCGTTGCCCAGCGGTTTTAGTGCTTGGAGCACCAGTTTTTTCGCATCCTCAATGGGATACGTCAACTTGACTTTCGACACCAGCGGCGGGTAAATATCGTAGTAGTGAAGCGTGTCCACGCCCAGCATTCGCTTCCGGATTTTCAAATAGCGATGCAGAGTCCCCAAATTTTCATTAATATCCTTAATCAAATTATAATAAACACTTGTAGGAATATTGTTTTCGTCCAAAGCTGCTTCGAGGCAGGTTTTGTATTTTCGCACCCGTGTGTAAAACAAATCCTTTTGCACCTCAGCGTTCAATGTAGAACCCAATGTTCGCTTGTACGAATCGTAAGTTCTCCAGAATTTATCAAAAACCAATTTGCGATCGCTTCTAACCGTTGAAGCGCGGTACCGGGTATAAGCAGACTGAGACAAACGTACTTTTTCGCCGGTACTTAACGTAATGGTCGGAAACGGCATATCGGCATTGCTTAAAACTCCGTACACATTGTAGGGTGTTGACGCCATGAGCCCGGCATCGGCGATAATTTTTTCTTCCGCCTGATTCAACGTATGCGGACGCATGCGCTGAATATCGTGCAGATAAAAGGCGTAGATTTTGAGTCCGGGTTCTTTCGCAATAAATTCATCAATTTTCTTGGAATCCAGTTGCAAAATTTCAGGAGACAGAAAAGATGTTTTGGCAGAAAATTGATTGCCTACCAATTCGATTTCCTGTTTCAACGCCATGGCTTTGGCATCACGGGTATCCAGGTCAAACTTCATGCTGGCGTAACTATTTAATTTTACAAGCCTTTCTTGAAGATCGAAAACTGCGTTCAATGCTTTCAACAAGGTCTGCGGAGAATCTCCGAGATGTCCCTTGAAGGCATCAATCTCCTGCATTTTTTTCTCAAATGATTGTTTGGCCTGTTCCCAGACTTCGTCTGAAGCGTACAAATCGGCTAAATTCCACGTGTATTTGGCAGGAATTTCAGCGCGTGTTTTGTATTGAGAAATCGCGTTGCTTTGTCCCATTATCACAACTCCTATCATTATTAAAAGGGCCAGAACGATTTTTTTTCGCATGATGGTCTCCTTTTCCAAATTTCCGAATTAGAATTTTATAGTAGAAGAGTTCACTCTAAAAAGATATTGCCCACTAATTTACAGTAATTTACGCAAATTGATTTTATGGAAGCTAACCCGAATGCAATCTGCGCAATTTCTGTAATTAGTGGTTTTTAGAGAATACCCTTAGAATAAATTCTTTGTTTTTTTTCAAAAGAATTAGCCGCGAATGCGCGAATTACAGTTTTTTCAAATAAAATCCGTGAATTCGTGACATAATCTTTTTTAGTTGCCGATTACAATACTTTGTAAAATAGTAAAAAAAAATGAAATTTTCTACAAAAATATTTTTCTAAAACCCATTTTGGAGAAACGGATTTTTTCAATCAAACCCTAATCAGACGTTTTCCCATGAGATTTAATTTAAATCTGCGGATGGCTTCCGGCGGGATCATTTCATTGTTCGGGCTTTTGAAATAAAGCGCATCAAACGGGCACTGGACGACACAGGCCCCGCATTGAACACATTTTTCGGCACGCGGCATGGAAGCTTTTCTGCGCGAAAAGTCCACTTTAAAACAGTTCATCGGACAGACGCTTTCACAAAAGGCTGCTCCCAGACACTTTTCCAAATCCAGTGTTATTTTTAAAAGCCGCTCCTCATGAAGCCCGCTTTTGAAAACAGGCGTGCTTCCCATTAAATCCAGGCTGATGGTGAGAATAACGATCAACGAAGCAACTCCCCATCGAAATAATAGATCGGTTGTTAAGTCACCCAAATAATACTCATAAGCCGAAAGTCCCAACAAAAAAAGCGCCAGGAGAATTAATTGGAATCCCCCTCTTCCAAAGTCAAAAATAATGAATCCGATTCGTTTGGCCTTTGGGCGCAGAAAATGGCTGTAAAGGGGGAACGTCCCAAAAATCAGAAAAGCAGTACCCCAGATTAAAAGGACAAGCGGTAGGATGGCGTTTTCCCACACAAAAAATGCCAGCACGGCAGCCGCCACAGACATGGGAAAAGCCCACGCGAGAGCCATTTCCATCCGTTGTAAAAAAGGAAAGGACACTTGCCGCATCTGCGCCGTTTTAGTAAAATTCTTTTGAACAAATTCCGGAATATCTTTTGCACACACCGGTCCCCATAAAACCTTCCAACCCGTTTTTTTCTGAACGACCTGTGTTTCAATGCCGGTGGCTGCAAGTTGCGGCAAAATAACCCGGCGATGATGAACCTCTTGCTCAACTCCACTTGTCTTAAGGATTGAAATAATATCATGATTGGTAAACAACCCGCCGGTGGCTGCACACCAAACATTAACACCCCGACTATTCGCAATCAAAAGGTAACAACCCATTCCCTTAAGTGCGCGCTTCACGCGACGTACCGTCAAGCGAAAGTTGCATGTCAAAAAGACAGGAGAATTTTCATCCGGATTTCCGATCTTAATGCATTCCGGCTTTTGAGGAAACGGTGCAAAACGAAATAATGTCCCCACAATTTCAACAACGGTGTCATAAATAAAGCTCATGCCAGGGTATCCTTATGTTTTTCGAGCAATGATTTGAATAAAATCGCCTGCAAAATTTCTTTTGCTGGCCTCAATTAAAAACCCCTCGCATTCAATCTGATCAGAAAGATTTTTCAGTGGATGGGTCGTCGTTTGTGTCAGAAGATAGGTCAGCACAACCATGGGGAATCGAATCAGTCGCAGAAGGATTCTTTTTAACGCGTTTCCGGGAACAACTTCATCCGCAACCAATAAAAGTCCGTTGGTTTTTAGGATTCGCCGAATGTGTTTCAGGGCAAATGCACGCTCGGCTTCCGTAAGTTCTGAGAAACAAAGTCCGCTCATGACGATGTCGTAACTTTCTACAGGCTCGTTGTCGAGTTCCGCAACACCCATTTCGGACAGCACGACCTGATCGGTAAGATTTTCAGCCTGAATGCATTTCCGGGCAATCTCCAACATTTCAGGATTACTATCGATCCCCTTCACAAATGCGCCTTTTCGGGCGGCACGGCACGTTAAAGCACCGGTTCCGCATCCCACATCCAGAATGGTTTGCCCTTTGTCCGCGCGGGCGGTCAGTTCATCGTAAACAGCATCCAATCGGCCAAACGTCAGGAAACGAATCCCCCAATCGTACCGACTGGCAGACGATTCCAGAATTTTCATTAAAATGTAAGTACTCACCCTATTTCCTTTCGGGAGAAGGCATCCTTATATAACTAAGGATAGCAAAATTTTCTATTGCCATTTTCTGGTGGAAAGTCAACCCCAACTTGAAAAATCAGGCATTCGGTGGCAGCTCCTTACGGGCCAGCAGAACCTTCGGATTTTTGAAACGAGAAAAGTCTTTTCCACCGATCAGAAACTCGAAAACCATTTTCTTCAAGTGAAGCCAGCAAATCCGATTCCTTTACCCAGGGCGTTCTTTCAATCACAAGCTTTCCGTCGCGCTTCAGAATTGGCTTTAATTCGGTGAGAGCATCCAAAAACTCAGAATTTATAGCATGCACAAAGCCGAACAAAAACGCCAGATCAACAGACGCCTCCGGAAGTCCGGTTTTAGCGGCGTCGGCTAAGAGGAGTTTTATATTCTGAAGCCCGGCCTTTTTTGCCTTTTTCTCCACACCCCGAACCGCCAGCGGATGATTGTCCAATGCGATCACATTACCCTTTTCACCTACCAGCTTTGCGGCCGGGATGGTGAAATAACCCGGTCCGCATCCCACATCCAGGACGGTTTGTCCTTCCTCCACGCCAATGGCCTGCAAAATTTTGTAGGGATTTTTCACCAGCCACAACAGGGGATTGTCGTGCATAATGGTAATCATTCCAAACGCCAAATTGGATTCATTTCGTTTGTGCATCGTCTTTACCCTTCATTTGATAAATTTAATGATAGCCAAACACAAAGAAAAAACAGCCCGCAAAATACACGAAAAGAGCGAAATTGGAGAATTTCATCTAAATCCCAGATTCCGAAAACTTAAAAAGAATTGCAACATTTTTTCTACAAACATGTCGCACCTAACGGTGCTTTTTATTTGGTGAATCCAAGCTTATTCTTAGAGCATATCCCAAAGTTACGTGATTCAATATAAATAAAAATTTTAAAAGGAAATAAAAAAACACGAAACCCGAATATCGAAATTTGAAACTAATCCAAAATTCAAATAACGCAATTTCTAAAACAGTAAACAAACAGTTCTTTAGTTTTGAATTTTGCTCATTCGAATTTGCCCGATATTTTGGATTTCGTGCTTTGGATTTTAAATCACGTTAACCATTTTGTCACCAAAAGAACCAATCTTGTAGAATACCTCACACTATTTACGAAAAAAACTAATTAGCACCCCTGCAGTAAATGTTTTGTTTCCGGTCACTTCGACTCCGCTCAGTGACCTGTTCGGATTGGAAGCCATGTACACAAATGGTGTCTGAACGAAAACACCTAAAAAAGTAATGTGCGCATCTTGCATACATTAGATTTTTATAGGAAAATAAAGCATCAGGTAAATAAATTTCACAAGCCAGAGGCTTGTGCCACATTTTCGCTCAGACACAAAATGTTGAAAATCCCAAAAAACTTACCTTATTCCACATTCCAGCCGGAAATTTTTACAACTGGGTTTTGCCCTTGCAAATCTTCTTGTGCAAACCGCGCCGTGACGCTCTTCACCTCGCCCGGCAGAAGCGCAAAATCATTATCGCTCCAGTAAATGGGTAAAATCAAATCGCCCGATTGGTCTCTTACCACGCTCAAATCCACAAAAAATGCTAGTTTGCCGGTTGGATTTTTTACCCGTACACGCGCCACCCGGTCCGTTCCTTCTTTGGAAAAATTGACTGTCATCTTCAATTTTACGGGAGGCAAATCGGCCAGCTCGGTTAAATCGGCAAAACCCAGCGCGGGTGTCACATACCAATTGGCATGCGCTTCGTCCAGAACATCCGGCTGCGTGGAAAGCCAGTAAAAATTGCTGCTAATTTTCTTCCCCGAAGCATCCTTCAGCCGCAAATCCAGAAAATACGTTCGCGAAAGTCCATTTACATTCGGAACCTCAAACAATTGCCGGCTGGCATTCGGATTTAAATCAAGTGAAACGGTTCTTTCAAATTTTTCGTGAAGATTCACATTAAAAAGCCTCGCAACCGCGTGAAGCTTTTCGTAAGATTTATACGTGTTGTTAACAACCACCACCCAATGCCTGGCGTAATCGTATTGAATATGCACCGGCTCGCAGGCCTTTTGTGCGCCGAAATAGGCTCCGCCAGGCATCAGGTAGTAATCGTACAACTGCCAGATCATCGACGGCCAGGCCGAATTGAGCATCCACTGAATGACGCCGGTGGACACGAATTTGTTCTGGGCGTAAGCCTCAAACATTGCACGAATGCCTTCGTAATTGATGAGCTGCGCCTTTTCACAGTAGTTGGAAGCACTCTTGGCTTTGCCGTACCGCTTTGTAATGGCCGTAGTGTAAACATTGAGATTCACAAATTTCCCGCGGCCGCAGTGGAAATTCCAGACATCGTCAATTGGCCAGAGGTGATCGGGAGAAATCATTTTTTTCACACTTGCCAGAGGCGGTACTTCCGGCCCCGGGCCAATTTCCGTGGCAAAACCAAAAGCCCCGCCCCGGGAAGAATCCCCGTACCAGTACACCGGAGGCACCCATTCGTACGGGCCGCTCATTTTCACCCCTGAATTACCGGTCACTTTTGAGGGCGTCTGTGTGGCTGAGGACAAAAACGGCCGCGTCGGATCGTATTCTTTCAAGATTTGCTGGTAGCGCTTTTCCAGCTCCGGGCGCGGCGGTTTGTCACTGCCGTACAACCACACCAGAATGGAAGGGTGATTTCGCAATCGCAGAATTTGGTCTTTCCACGACCGCGCCACTAAATCCATCTGCTGCGGTGATTTAATTCCGCCGAGCTCGTCACATTCACTTCCAATCAGATTTTTCCACTCCCATTGACAGGACCATCCTACCAACATTAAAAGGCCATTTTCATCGCACAACCGGTACAGATCATCCGTTCCCCAGATGCCTTCCACGCGGATGGCGTTCAAATTCATTGCCCGCGCGTACTTTACCTTTGCCTCCAGCTTTTTGGGCGTATCCGCGAGAAGCAAATCATCCGCCCAGCCGCCGCCGCGAATCAGAAGGGGTTTCCCATTGATCGTAAACACGCGGTAACCCTTCTTATTAAAATAAGAGCCGACCTCGCGAATGCCAAAACGGGCGGCGACCTGATCGGAAATTTGGTCGTTTGCACGGAAAACAATTTTCACATCATAAAGATTTTGTTTGCCAAGATTATTCGGCCACCACAGTTTTGGATTTTCCATTCGCAGCAGTTTAAATTTTTTCGGATCAAAAACCACTTCCCGCTTTTCGCCCGGTTTGAATGTC
>CAZIYL010000127.1:0-7089 GCA_964543425.1 uncultured Deferribacteres bacterium | reverse complement strand
GCGATGAACCTGGGGCGTTGCCCCAGGCTAATATATTTGGCCCCTTCGGGGCGGAGAACAAAATGATAAGCGAATTTTGTAGTGGGAATAAAAATTTCACAAATATTGTCTTTTAAGAATATAGCGCATTCAATTGTTCAACTTGGGTTAACATCAATAAAATCAATTCGTGATAATTCGTGGGAGATATCCTTTTTAGACTGGACTCGGATCTGATTTTCCAACATCAGCCGACTCAGGACGGAGTAATCTTTTGGAACAACAGCAGTGGTTACTTGCCGGTTTTCAGCTTGAACACTGCAAAACCATAGCCTTTCAGATTTACAGTTGCTGTGGAGCCATACGGCAATTTGAGAGAATTTCGGGGAAAAACTCTCTCCCATTCCGCCTGCTCCGGCTGTGGGTTCAGCAGTTGTTCTTTTCCAAAAAGAAGCGTTGTCTTTTGCGGAGAAGAATCGAAATTCAAAACCACCAGAAATTGGGTTTGATTTTTCTGGCGCAAATAGGCATAAACTTTGTCGGACAAATCCGTTTGAATTCTGTCCATTGCACCCCTGGTAAACGCCGCATTCTTTATCCGGAGATGTACCAATTTCTGGTAAAACCTGAACCAGGGTGAAAATTCGTCAAATTTTTTAAAAACAGGGAATTGTTCCCGCGTGCCAAATTCCTGGCCGTAAAAAATTAAAGGGGTTCCCGGAATTGTAAACAGCAGCACGGCCGCCAACTGGGTTCGTTTGGCTCCGAATTGGAGCAAAAATCGCTTTACATCGTGGTTTTCGAGGTAGCGAAGACTTAACGTCCCCGGCGGATAATTCATATTTGTTTTCTTGAAACCCTCGTCAATTGCCAGAAGGGGCTTTTTTTTATTCAAAACATCCAGCAAATTTCCGTAAAAATCAGTGTCATACGACATGTCAAATTCTTCGTCGTGATACGCCGGCGATCGGGGCAGCACTTCGTTCAAAAGAAGAAAATCCGGATTCCGGCTCTTGAGCGTTCGGCGAAAGGCTTTCCAGAATTTGTGCGGAACCCCCCAGGCAACATCGCATCGGTAACCGTCTACGCCAAATTTTTGCCAGAACAAAGCATTTTGCAGCATAAAATGCCAGACATTCGGATTGCCATAATTCAGGTTGGAGAAAGCATCCCAGTCATTGTAATACTCATAAGAATAACGCCCTTTCCACAAAAACCAGTTTCTAAAAATGGAATTCTCATTCCGGTAGGCCGTTTTAAAATAGGGGTGTTGATCACTGGTGTGGTTGGCGATAAAATCCAGCATCACCCGAATGTGGCGCTTGTGTGCCTCACGGATCAAATTTCGCAAATCCTGAAGGCTTCCGTAATCGGCACGCACCTTGCGAAAGTTAGTGGGATTGTAGCCGTGATCGGTTGGACTTTCGAAAATGGGCATCAACCAGATGGTATTTATTCCCAGGCGAGTCAAATATTTCAGATTTTTCTGAACGCCCTGCAGATCCCCGGATTTTGAAAAATTGCGCACGTATAATTCGTAAATAACAGCATTCCGTCCCCACGCCGGCGAATCCTGAAAATTTAAGAGACGAGTTTCTGTTTCTGATTTTTTAAACAACATAGTCTGTGGTTTTGCCATCCGGCCGTCAGCGGAAAGAACCAGATCAACAAAATACGTTCCGTTTTTTGCCGGTTCCTGAAAACCGGTTTTAAGCGTTTGAGAGAACACAAGTTTTTCCGGATTATGCCGATCCGGGATCCAGAAAATCTTCAAGGGACGTCCCATGGGATCATAAGAATCGGAGGCATCCAGTAAAACGGAATCTCCCCGAACGCTTGCCCTCCAGACAATTTCCGGCAGCGGGGGTTTTTGTACGGTTCGAAGCGAATTGAATCCATTCCAGCCATCCGGAATCTGGCGGGGATTCATTGGATCGGGAATCCATTTTTTCCCATTGATCACAAATTTGTACTCATATTCGCCGGGAGGCAGGTTAATATCCGTTTCGTAAATCCCGTTGCTATCCGGATCGACCAGAAGATTTTTTTTCGCCTGCCAGTTATTAAATTCTCCAACAAGCGAAATCGATTTCACCGAATCCTTTGGAAGATGAAGCGCCAATGTAGAAATCATAAATCGGGTGGGATACTCCCGCGTTTTGAAAATAAAGGCCTGATTACTATCCGATTTGCTTTTAGCCAACGAATCGCTGACCTGAAGATCTACACAAAAGATATCCGCCCGGGGAAATCTGTAGTTCGGAAAAATCTTCTTTGAAATCGACACCCTTTCCGAATCGGGACCCGTAATCTCCCAGGAAACAGTTTCAAGGGGATCCAGATCGGGATCGAAGCTGAATCCGGCTTGAAAAGGCGCCGGCTGGTTTACAAATCCCACACAGGTGGGGCCGCTGCCGGCAACGGGCGGCTGATTAAATCGATTCATTACAAACCCCGACCAAACCGGGCGGGCCGACCGGCCGTTCACATCCGTGGCAAAAAGCTTGAACTGGTGAAAACCCTCCGCCAGCGTGTCAATTCGGCAGGAAAGAATCGAATCCGCAAAACTAACGGCATACCGACTGCTCCCATCAAAAAGAACAAAGGATTTTTTCGGATTGCACCAGGCGCCGGAACTCCCTGAATCAAAAATGGCTCGAATAACAATAGGAAATGTGCGCAATTCCGCGCCCGGTTTTGGCGAAAGCAACCGAATTTCAGGATCAAGCGGATTTCTGACTATTAACAGCGAATTGCTATTCTTGCCTCCGTAATTTTTATTTTCGGGGTCCCTCACCCATCGTTTGCCATCAATCAAAAATCGGTACTGGTAAATTCCAAACGGCAGCCTCATTCGGGTTTCCCATGTACTGTCGTTCTTTGAAAGCATTAGGGGATTGGCTGTTTTTGACCACCGGTTGAAACTTCCGGCCACTACAACCGATTGCACCGGATGGGCAGGCTTGTATTTGAAAACGACCGGAACGCCGTTTGGGATTTGAACCTGGCCCTGCGCCGTCGAAAAAGTCAGGACAAAAATCATCGCCCCAAAAATGGCTCCTGCCCAATCAAGGCGGAGACTCTTGCGGAATTTCATGGTGTAATAGGCTCTTTTGACTTCCGGTAAATCAATTCGGTAATTCCTTTTTTGTAGTAATCTTTCAATTCCCCGACCTTTTTGTAGCCTATTTTTTGATAAAATATCTGAGCCTTCGTATTAAAGTCGGAAACCAGCAGAAACACATTGGGTCCTTTTTGGAAGATTTTATCCTCTGCAAATTGCATGAGGATTTTGCCCACGCCCTTGCCCTGAAAATCCGGATGAACGGCAATCCAGCGGATGTAACCGCTGTGGTAAAACGTTCCCCACAAATCGAACCAGATAAAACCGGCCATCTGCTCAAAGATTCGGGCGGAATAAATAGTGCGTTCTTCTTTAAGGGCTTCCATTAAAATGACGTAAGCGCGATCGTAATCGGTGCCGTACCGCTGCCAAAGTGTACTGCTTGCAATAATTTCTGCTGCCGCCGAAACATCAAACGAGGATAGCGGCATAATGATTACGGGGGTATCCATTAAAAATATCTTCTTGTAAAAATAAGATAAACAAAAATAAGCAAAATTGCGAGAGGTGAGAAAAATCGAACGGAAAACGCCCAAACCGGCCGCAGGGTGAATTTTTCGGCACCTAGTTCAATTTCTTTGCAAGCTGCCGCAACGCCCCATTTCCAACCGACAAAAACTGAGATAAAAAATGAGCCTATCGTAAGAGAATAATTCCCAAAAAGGGCATTCATAAAATCCAGAAACGGCATGTGGACCAGGGGAATTCTGTCGAACCATTTGGAGGCTCCCTGAGAAAGTGCCGACGGGACGCCAACTACAAATGTAACGGTACCCGTAATTACCGCAGCTTTTACCCGCGACCAATTTCGCTCATCGATAAAATAGGCCACCGCAACCTCCAGCAGTGAGATCGTCGACGTGAGCGCCGCAATCGCTAACAGCAGAAAGAATCCCACACCAAAAACGATTCCGAGAGGCATTTTTTCAAAGATCGAAGGCAGTACCAAAAATACCAACCCCGGGCCTCCCTTGGGACTCATCCCCATGGCAAAAATCGCCGGGAAAATAGCCAATCCGGCCAGCAAAGCAATCAGCGTATCAAAGAAAACCACATAGCCTGCGGACGAAATAAGATTTTCCCTTTTGGAAATGTAACTGCCGTAGGTAATCATGGCACCCATTCCAAGACTGAGAGAGAACAGCGCTTGTCCCAGCGCCCGGATAAAAATCTCCGGTTTAAGAGCTGAAAAATCGGGTTTCAAATAAAAAGACAGGCCTTTGGAAACGCCCGAGCCCAGCGTAAGGGCACGGATCACCAGAAGCACCAGCAGTAAAAAAAGGAGAGGCATCAGAATTTTCGTCCAGCGCTCGATGCCTTCCGAAACACCACCTGAAACAATGAGCACCGTTATTGCAATAAACACAAAGAGATAAACAATCTCGGAAACGGGGTTACGGATAAAACCAGCGAAAATATCCTGTGTAGTCTTTTCGCCGGAGAGATGAGAAAAATCACCCAGCAGGGTTTTAAAGAAATAACCAAGCGTCCAGCCGGCCACAACCCCGTAAAATGAGAGAATTCCAATGCCGGTAATGATACCCAGCACACCAATGAGCTTCCAATTTGTTCTCGGAAAAATGGCTTCAAACGCACCCACTGCATTTCGCTGAGAATAGCGGCCAATCGTCAGTTCGGCCAGCATGATGGTGAAACCGATAAAAATTACAAAAAAAATGTAAATCAGAACGAAGGCAGCCCCGCCGTTTTCACCTGTCATGTAAGGAAACCGCCAGATGTTCCCCAATCCAATGGCTGAACCCGCGGCTGCAAGAATAAATCCAAGTTTGCTTCCCCATTCTTCCCTGGGTGTTTCCATTTGTCCTCCGTAAATTATGTCGAAAATGAGTTAATTTCCGAGCCTATTTCAAACTTACGTGATAATTTTAGGACATATCCCAAAGTTACGCGATTCAATACAAAAAAAATTTGAAAGGGAAGTAAAAAAACAGTTAGTCGATTTTTCAACTTAGATCCGGAACAATGACCAATTTCATTTCAAATAAATGAGTGCACTCTAAAAACCACTAATCATATAAATTATACCGGGCTAAATTCCACTAACTTCAATAAAATCAATTCATGATAATTCATGAAATTAGTGGGAGATATCCTTTTGGGATTAATCTCAAATAAATAAAAAAGCTTACCTTTCAATAGCCGCTCTATCACGTAACTTTTAAATAGTTTATAAATATAAGAACAAAATAAAATTGAATCAAGATATAAAACGATCGTGCAAAATGTTCTAAAACCGGTATTTTTGCCAAGAGATTTTAATTCCCGGATATTTTCTTCTTCAGTATTTCGGCTATTCATTCGATAATTAATAGGAAGATTTCGTAGACGTTCAACTACTTGAAAAACATTTTTTAATCAAAAATCAAGGAATAAAACATGACGCGCTTTTCTTTTAAACTCACAATTCTAATGCTTGGGCTGCTGCTCTCCGCCCACCTGCTGTGGTCTCAGGAAAAGGCACCTTCTGACCCGCCACAACACACGAAACATGTTTATGTGGACCCGAAAACCAACACGATTTACTGGCCGTTGTCGATGCCTTTTTATTTGCGCCTGGCAGCGAGCCCGGATAAAAATTCAGAGTCTTTTCTGCTGAAAAATGCATTTTCACGATCCAAAGGCAAACAGCTTCAATCCGTAACGAACGGCGTGAAATTGGAAATGTCGGGTCGCCAATTCATTCGCTGGCACAACTACCTCACCGGCGATTCTATTTTGTTTGTTTTTTATTCGGACGGGAATGCGCCGAGTGTCACCCTGAATTTTAAGGGAGCAAAATCTCACCAATCCGGTGATCGACTCATTTACGGCAAGGGATTGAAGGTAAGTCTGTCAGCGAAAGACAGTCTCTCCGGGGTACAAGACATTTTTGTTTCCATTGACAGTGCGGACTTCGAATCCTACAAAACGCCTTTTTCGTTTACTCAGGAGAAGCCTTACAACCTGCGCGCCTACGCCGTGGATCACGTGGGAAATGCCAGTCCGGTTGTTTCAAGGAATTTTACCATCGATTTAACACCACCCAAAACCGAACACCGGATAGTAGCTCACGCCATCGGGGAGGTTTTATCTCCACAGGCTAAAATCGAATTAAAAGCCTCAGACAAACCGGCCGGTGTGAAACACATTTTCTTCAAATTCGATTCGAGCCAGGCTTTTTCAACCTATTCGGGGAAGCCCATCTCCGTCAGCAAATTACCTTCAGGTGATCACAGGCTTATTTATTATTCGGACGACAAAGTTGGCAATCGGGAGGACACGACCGTTTTCCGGTTTTACGTCGACGACAAATCACCCCAAATCAACACCTTTGTGCTTGGGGATCAATTCATGAAAAAAACCGACATGTACGTTTCACCCCGTTCAAAAATTAAATTTCAGGCGGACGACAACAAAATTGGTGTAAAGGTAATTGAATATTCCGTTAACAAAGGGAGCTACCAAACCTACACGGAACCGTTTACACTGGCACCCACACAGGAAGTTTACTCTATTGCTTATCGAGCAAAGGACAAATTGGGCAATCTCAGCGCCGTAGGGCATTTGCTTTTCCAAATGGATAATGCACCACCGCAAAGCAAATATCGTTTTGACGGGCCTAGCTTCGAGCAGCGAGGACATTTCTGGATTTCACCTTCCACAAAGATTGCCCTCCTTGCAAGCGACACAGGCTCCGGTGTGCAAGCCATTAAATTTAAAATTGGCGATGATCCTGAGAAATCCTACGAAGCGCCTTTTGCCCTGGACAAAGAAGGCACCTACGCCATTCAATATTTTGCTGCCGATCAGGTGAACAATGCGGAAAATCCGCACACGGTTACTGTAGTTGTTGACAATACACCGCCAAAAATTATGATGAATTTCAGCTCTGCACCTATTGCCGGATCCGCATCTGACACCAGCACCTCGGCCTACCCACTGGATATCTCGCTGTTTCTTGGCTCCACAGACGCCTCTTCCGGTGC
>CAZIYL010000126.1:0-7114 GCA_964543425.1 uncultured Deferribacteres bacterium | reverse complement strand
TGCCGGTTCCCACCATTCTGAAAGACGATCCGGTTTCGCTGGCGATTCGGAAAATTGAAAAATACAATATCGAAAATATTCCTGTCGTAAAATCAGAAACCGATCGTGAGATTGTGGGAATTCTTACGCACCACGACATTATTCAAGCTTACAACAAACTCATTCGTGATTGGGAAACTAACGAGTACCTAATTAACTATTAGCCCGACCAAAAAATCGAGTCCCCGTCACTTTCAAAGTGTTGAGGACTTTCAACCCTAAATTTCATCTTCATCGATCCAAAAATCGTCGATTTCGACTTTTCCAAGCTTAAAATCGCGGATTTTCGTTATTTCGCCAAAATTCACTTTCACTACCACAACAGAATTACAGCCCAAGTTTTGGCGGGGATCGGCGGCTCCCGGGTTGATGAGCCACACGGCTCCTTCTTTTTTGATGTATTTTTCATGCGTGTGGCCGAAAACAATGACATCCACAGTGTCTTTTGCAAAATAGGGAATGAGCTGGTCATAAATTGATGATCGCTCAAAAATATCCCCGTGAATGATTCCAAAGCGAACACCCTCGAATGTCTCAATTCGCTTACGCGGAAGATTTCTGGCCTGCTCGAAAAAATCCACATTTCCGCGAACGGCATAAACGGGGGCAATGGCTTCCAGCTCAATTAAAACATCCTCGTTCCCAACATCTCCTGCATGAAGAATGGCTTGAACGCCTTCAAAGTGTTTAAAAACATCCGGGCACAGGCCTCCGTGGGTATCCGAGATGATTCCGATTTTTGTCATTCTGCCGCCAGATTTTCAGGATTTAATCCCAGCAAATTATCCGGGACAAACAGGCCGTCTTTCCGAATCAGTTCCCCGTCAAAATAAATTTCTCCTCCTCCGTACTCGGGTGTTTGAATACAAACCAGATCCCAGTGAATCTCCGAACGATTGCCGTTGTCCGCATCTTCGTAAGCGGCGCCCGGGGTAAAATGAAACGAACCGGCGATCTTCTCATCAAAGAGCGTGTCTTTCATGGGACGGGTGATTTTTGGATTCACTCCCAGCGCGAATTCGCCGATGTACCTGCCTCCCTCGTCTGAATCCAAAAGCTCGTTGATTTTTTTTGTATTGTTGGCTTCTGCTTTTATAATTTCCCCATTTTTAAACTCTAAACGAATGTTCTCGAAAACAAATCCATGGTAAAGCGACGGCGTGTTGTATGAAAGAACCCCGTTCACAGAATCTCTTACGGGTGCTGTAAAAATTTCGCCGTCCGGGAGATTGGCGGTGCCATCGCCTTTGAGTACCGGAATTCCTTTTTTGGAAAATTGCAAATCCGTTCCCGGTCCCACGATATGCACCCGGTCAACGGTTTCCATTCGTTTTTTCAAAGGATCCATTGCGAGGGACATCTTTTTGTAATCCACGGTACAGACATCAAAATAAAAATTTTCGAATGCCTCCGTACTCATTCCGGCCTGCTGCGCCGTCGAAGGCGACGGATACCGCATCACCACCCAGCGGGTTTTGGGTACGCGAAGTTCCAGATGCACCGGTTTCAACCAGAATTTCTGGTAGAGTTTCATTTTGTCATCCGGGACATCCGAGAATTCCGTACTGTTTTCAGAGCTGCGAATGCCGACGTAGGCATCCATTTTTTCCATGCGAAACTTTTCAATCTCGCCAATAAGTTTCATGCTTTCCTCGGTGGCGTTGCGGTACAAATCGCGCAAAATGCGGTTGCTCCGCCAGGAAACGATTGGAATGGCTCCCTTTTCAGCCGCCTTTCGAAGAACGGCAAGCGTCAATGCTTCCGGGCCATCGAAGGCTTCGATTAATACCTTGTCGCCCGATTTCAATTTTAATGAATAATCAATAATTATGTTTGCAAACCGATCGATTCGGGGATCTTGCATTTTATCTCCTTCCAAAATGAATTTTTGTAAATATTCGGGCCTATCAAACAAGCTGCCAGGCGGCAGAGAGCACAGAGATAGTTTCAAATCCGGAGTTGGAAAATCATTTAAAATAGGAATGAATTGCCTGAACAGCTGCCCCGCTGCCCGAAACAGGTGCTAAATAATTTGGCTTGAATATAGCGATTTTTCCGTCTTTCTGCAACGAATTTTATTTTCATTGATGAGTTTAGTCTAAAAAGGATATCTCCCACTCATTTCACGAATTATCACGAATTGATTTTATTGAAGTTAATGGAATTTAGCCCCGTATAATTTGTATGATTAGTGATTTTTAGAGTGCGCTCATTGATTTCAAGTAATTTACGCAAAAATTGTTGAATTGTGGCCGATAAATGATTATATTTTTTAGCTGAAATTGAATTAATTTGAAGAAGTTATGAATCAGGCACATATTCGAAATTTTTCTATCATTGCCCATATCGACCACGGGAAATCAACCCTGGCTGACCGACTACTGGAAGCAACCCACACGCTTTCTTCCCGGCAGATGATGAATCAGGTGCTGGATAACATGGATCTGGAGCGGGAAAAAGGCATTACGATTAAAGCCCACGCCATCAGCATGCAATATCTGGCCAAAGACAGGCAGGAGTACACCCTGAATCTCATCGACACGCCCGGACATGTGGATTTTTCTTATGAGGTTTCCCGGAGCCTGGCTGCCTGTGAGGGTGCCCTTTTGGTAGTTGATGCTTCTCAGGGGATCGAAGCCCAGACAATGAGCAACCTGTACCAGGCTCTTGAGCACAATCTGGTAATCATTCCAATCATTAACAAAATCGATTTACCGAGTGCGCGCCCGGAAGAGATTAAGCAACAGATTCTGGATATTTTAGGCGGCTCTCCGGAAGATATTCTGCTCGCTTCTGCCAAGGAGGGGATTGGCATCCAGCCGATTCTGGAGAAGATTGTTCAGGAAATTCCATCTCCCGCTGGCGATCCCGGAGCAGTTTTGCGGGCTCTCATTTTCGATTCTGCCTTCGACAGTTATCGTGGAGCTGTTGGTTACATACGCGTTGTCGACGGACAAATCTGCGCGGGTAATCACATCCGCTTTTTCTCTACCGGAAAGGAATTTGAGGTTCAGGAAGTGGGAACGCTCCGACTTCAGCGAATCCCCAAAAAGTGTCTGAAAGCCGGCGAAGTCGGCTACGTGATTGCAGGTGTAAAAGAGGTGGCCGATACGAAGGTCGGGGACACCATTACGATGGCCCATCAACCGGCCAAAGAACCGCTGCCCGGTTACAAAGAAGCCAAGCCCATGGTTTTCAGCGGAATTTTTCCGTCAAACAGTGACGATTACGAAGAGTTAAAGGAAGCTTTGGAAAAGCTTCGTTTGAACGATGCCTCATTGCGATTTGAACCGGAAACATCTGCGGCACTGGGATTTGGATTTCGCTGTGGATTTTTGGGGCTGCTCCACATGGAAATCAGCCAGGAACGACTGGAACGCGAGTACGGAATTGACATTATCACCACCGTTCCCAATGTGGAATACCGGATTGTTATGCGTGATGGCACCGTTCTGACGGTTGACAATCCCTCGGATTTTCCGGAGGCCGGAGATATTGAACGTGTGGAAGAACCTTACATTGACGCTTCCATTATTACGCCCAGCGAATACATCGGCCCCATCATGAAATTGACGCTGGACAGACGGGGCATTTACCGCAACACAACTTATCTGGATGCCAGGCGGGTCAACTTGCAGTATTATCTCCCTTTGGCAGAAATTATTTTCGATTTTTACGACAAGCTAAAATCCATTTCAAGGGGATATGCCTCGTTTGATTATAATTTTTGGCAATTCAAAGAGGGAAAACTGGTCAAATTGAATATTCTTGTGAACGGAGAACCCGTGGATGCGCTGTCATCCATCGTTCACAGAGATAAGGCTTACGACTGGGGGCGGCGGTTGATTACAAAACTTCGAAAACTCATTCCGCGACAGCTTTTTGAAGTGGTTCTTCAGGCTTCAATTGGTTCAAAAATAATTGCACGGGAAACGGTAAAACCGCTCCGAAAAAATGTAACGGCCAAATGCTACGGGGGAGACATTTCCCGAAAGCGAAAACTTCTGGAAAAGCAGAAAGAAGGAAAGCGCCGGATGAAGCAAGTGGGGAGTGTCGAGATTCCGCAGGAAGCATTTCTGGCGATTCTTCAAATGGAGGACTAAAAAAAACTTTTTGATGGAACGAATTGAAACAAAAATACGTGAAAAAAACTATATGTGAAAACGGACGAACTCCTAAGCTTGGAAATGGTGAACACGAATGGATTGGAAATCGATTTTAGGATTGAAAAAGAAGGAAAAAAAGAAAAAAAAGGGGGTTGTACGGGATTATGTGGATTCGCTCATTTGGGCACTGGTGGCAGCGCTGATTCTGCGCACATTTGTGGTGCAGGCATTTCGCATTCCAACGGGCTCAATGGAAGATACGCTTTTGGTGGGCGATTTTCTGCTGGTCAATAAATTTGAATACGGCGTTCGCACGCCAGACACCATTCCGCTGACGGGAATCAAGATTCCCTGGACCCGACTGCCGGCCATCCGGAATCCGCGGCCGCATGATGTGGTTGTGTTCAAGTACCCCCGAAATCCGAAATTGGATTACATCAAGCGCTGTATCGCCAAGGGCGGCGACACCCTTCAGGTGATTCAGAAAAAAGTGTACGTGAACGGAAAGCCTTTCAAGGATCCGCCGCACGTAAAATACACCAATTACTATATTCCCCCCGGACAAATTGAATATGGCATTTACCCGCCCGGTGCGGGAAATCGGGATAATTACGGGCCGGTAGTTGTACCGCCCAACAGTTATTTTATGATGGGCGACAATCGGGACAACAGCTCCGACAGCCGCTACTGGGGATTTATGCCTCACGATAACGTACTGGGTGAGGCGCTGATTATTTACTGGTCGTGGGATAAAACCATTCCCATGTACCGGTTTTTTAAGAAAGTACGCTGGAAACGAATCGGACAGCTTATTCATTAAAATGGTTTTCCGAATTCAGATTAAAATGAAACTTGCTATCACCATTTGCAGGCCGGCACGCTTTTGCCGGCCTCTAATTTTTCTGACCAATGGAACCCATTAGTCTCTACATCCACATTCCTTTTTGCGAGCGAAAATGCCCTTACTGTGATTTTTATTCACTAACGGCTTCTGTCGACTTGCAACGGCAATTTGTCCGTTCCCTTTTGATTGAGATCGAACTGGTTTCCACTCAATTTCCGAACGAAACCCCTCTTGTTGAAACCGTCTTTTTCGGCGGAGGCACGCCGTCACTCTTGCCGACCGATGAATTGGAAAAAATTCTGCGGAGTCTCTACAGTCGATTCAAGATTGCACCCAATGCCGAAATCACCATTGAAGCAAACCCCGGAACCGTGGATCAGGGAAAATTTGAGGCCTATTTTTCAATGGGATTTAATCGGATTAGCCTGGGCATTCAGTCTTTTCGCGATGATGAGCTCCGGCGGCTGGGACGAATCCACTCGGCGGCTGAAGCGGAAGCTGCCATTCGATCTGCAAGAAAAGCCGGATTTACAAACATCAGTCTGGATTTGATTTTTGGAATTCCCGACCAAACCGAAACTCAATGGCAGGAAAGTTTGGAGAAGGCCCTTCACTGGCAGCCGGTTCACATTTCCACGTACAATCTGATCTACGAAGCCGACACGCCATTTTGGCGCTGGCGGGAATCCGGGAAAATGAGACCACTGGACGAACAGGTCGAATGGGACATGTACTGTTCAACCGTTGAAACCCTCCAGGCAAGCGGATACGAACACTATGAAATCTCAAACTTCTCACTTCCGGGAAAGGCCTGCCGCCACAACCAGAATTACTGGAATGGAACCGCCTATTTAGGGATGGGGCCATCGGCTCACTCATTCCGTGGAGAAAAGCGCTGGTGGAATGTGCGGGATGTCAACGCCTACATTTCAGGTTTGAGGGATAAAAAACTGCCGGTCGGGGGTAAGGAGATTTTGACTCTGCAACAGCGGAAAATGGAGTTCGTTTTTTTGTCCCTTCGGCAACAGCGGGGAATTTCGTTGACTGCCTACAGGCAAAAATTTGGGGGGAATTTTTTGGAGGAGTTTTCCCATTCCCTTGAGATCATTCGCAGAACGGAGGAAAAGACGGGTTCGCTTCTCGTTTTGCAGAACGACCGGCTTTTTTTTACAACAAAAGGCTTCTGGTTAAGCGATAGCCTCTTGGAGTGGTTTTGAGGGAGTGAGCGGCGGATCAGTATTTTACAGAGACTTGCCACAAAGACCCTAAGTCACGAAGATTATTTAAGTAAGACAACTAATTAATTGAAACTATGTTTGTTCTTCCCATTTTTTCATCTGAATGCAAATTTATCTAACCCGCTATTATTTCTTTGAGTTTTTGTGTCTTCGTGGCTAATGGATCACTACTGGGTGCAACTTTTGCCCCAAAGGCCGCCAGATTTTCGGATTTGTGGTTTTGAAAAAAACAAGTCCTTTTTTATTCAACAAACCCGCTAAGTGCGAAATTCCCGAATCATTTCCCAGATAAAAATCCGCTGCGGCAATTAATTTGACGAGATCCTCGAAATCGGGGGAATCACTGATCAAGAATTCCGATGGGGGTACACGGCTTTGAAATTTCTGCCGGACATCTGCATCGGCCGGCCCGAACAAAAACGTGACTTTCCCGCCTGATTTTTGTTTCCATTTTCCGGAAAGAGCCAAAAAATCCTCCAATGGCCAGTTCTTCTTTGGGCTGCCGCTTCCCGGGTGAACCAAAAGCCCTGGAGATTTTGAAAACCGATCGCTTTGAAAATTTCTCAGCCAAAATGAGGTTACATCCTGAGCAGGCAAATTGAGAAAAGATTGAACCGAATTGTACAAATATTGAGCGTGATGCAGGGGCGGATGAGATTCCGGTCTTGGATTGACAATTCTCAGTGGGAGATCTTTCAAATTCGCACCGAAATTGGATATCCAAAAGACAACGGCCTCAAATGAGCGAAAAAACCTCAGAAGCGTCTCCGGAAATTTCTTTCCCGCAAACAAGGGTAGAAAACGGCTGTCGTCGATGGGGAAAACCCGGTCGACCAGTCCCAACACGGAAAGCAACCGTATTTGGGGCACACTTCCAACGCATTCAA
>CAZIYL010000125.1:0-7144 GCA_964543425.1 uncultured Deferribacteres bacterium | reverse complement strand
CTGAACGATCTGAAAAAAGTGATTGCAGACGGAAGTTTGGCACAATTGGCGGGAATGGGAGAGAAGAAGGTCGAAAATATTCTAAAAGGGATCGAACTTTACGAGAAGGCTCAAGAACGGATTTCCGTCGGGCTGGCTCTTCCGCTGATAGAGGAATTGATTTCCGAGATTAAGTCGAGAGTAAAAGTCGACAAAATTCAGGCAGCCGGTTCCACCCGCCGAATGAAAGAAACGGTTGGCGACATTGACATTCTGGTGGAAACAGACAAAGGCGCCGAGGTCGTTCAAACATTTGTTCATTTGCCGCAGGTCACGCGCATTTTGGCCGCAGGCGATACCAAAGGCAGTGTCATCGTCGAAAATCGCATTCAAGTGGATTTGCGGGCGATTCCAAAAGAATCATACGGGGCGGCGCTTCAATATTTTACCGGCTCCAAAGCTCACAACATTCACCTGCGGGAAATTGCAAAGAGAAACGGGCTTAAAATAAACGAATACGGTGTTTTTAGGGGAGATAAAAAAATTGGCGGCGCGGAAGAAGAGGACGTCTACCATGCCCTCGATCTGGATTGGATGCCGCCTGAAATGCGTGAGGACCGCGGTGAAATTGATTTGGCTGCCCTGCACAAACTGCCCCGACTCATCGAACTGAAAGATATTCGGGGAGATTTGCACGTTCACTCCAAATGGAGCGACGGTGGTTCGACCATCGAGGAAATTGCCCGCGCCGCGCAGGCAAAGGGCTACAGTTACATTGCCATTTCCGATCACTCCAAATCGGTGAAATATGCGCACGGATTAGAGGAGGAACGGCTGCTGCGGAAACTGGAGGAAATAAGGGCTATGCAGGAAAAATTTCCTTCTTTGAAGATTCTAACCGGTGCAGAGGTGGATATTCTTTCCGATGGAACAATGGATTATCCGGATGAGATTCTCGCGCAACTGGATATCGTTATTGCAGCCGTTCATCAGGGATTCAAGCAGCAGGTAACGGAGCGAATGCTTGCAGCGATGGAAAATCCTTACGTCTTTATCATTGCCCATCCCACCGGCAGACTCATTTCCAAACGGGAGGGATATGTGATGGATTTGGAGAAAGTCATGAAAAAGGCAGCCAAAACAGGAACGGTGCTGGAAATTAATTCCTACTACGATCGACTGGATTTGTCCGACGTAAATGCCCGCCGTGCTCAGGAGATGGGAATTAAGCTTTCCATTAATACGGATACTCACCAACTGTACCAATTGGATATGATTAAATTGGGTGTGGGGGTGGCCCGCCGTGCCTGGCTTGAACCGAAAGATGTGATTAACACCTGTTCCCTGCAAGAATTACTGACGTTAAGAGACAAAAAACGGCAAAAGTGACGCCGGAAAATTATCGAATCCAGGAGAAACCGGCTCCCTCGCCAAAAGCGATCGATCAGGCGGTAGAACTGATTCTGGCGTCGGAAAATCCGCTCATTCACGCCGGAGGAGCGGTTCAATGTTCGGTGGCTTTTCAGGAATTGAAAGACCTGGCCGAACGTTTGCAGGTAGCGGTCACAACCACGGTTTACGCACGGGGGATTTTTCCTGCGGATCATCTGCTTTCATTTATTCCGATGGGCCATGGCGCAATTTCGGCTCAGGCGGAAGCCGATCTGGTCATCAATCTGGGAGCCCGTTTCTGCGCAATGGACATGTGGGGCAGGGAACCGGGGTGGGGGATGCCGAAAGCCCTTGCGGCTAAATTAACCTTTCCCGACCTGGAAACTCCGGACGGCATTTGGTTGGATGAAGTCATTTAAAAACGGAGGATTAAAGTCGTGTTATTAGGATCGAAAGAAATGGTGGGATAAGGCAATGGAAATCGTTAATTCTGATGAGGAATACTATAAGCTCGCAAAGAATATCAACAAAAGCTACACATTTAAAGTGCTTCCTGAACCGGAAAATGGAATTAATGAAGCTAGCATCATGGGCTACAAAATTGAAAATGGAAAAATGACGGATCACTGGAAAAATGAGCGTCCCACGGATTTTGTGATTTCGGGGCCTTACAAGGTCTGGTACCAGATCATTAAGGGAAAGCTTGGTCCCGTAAAAGCCATGACCATGCGAAAGCTGAAGGTGAAAGGCTCTTTGCCTGAGATGCTGAAGTACAACAAGGCAACCCTGCGGTGGGTCGATCTCCTTCGCACAATTGAGACTAATTTTCGCGGAAATTATGAATAGAGGGCGCGGAAGTGATTGTTACATTTCCCTTGACAATTAGGAAAAGGGTATCATAAATTAAGGCGATTTGCCATCAAGAAAGGGAGGCAAACTATGATCTGGAAAAGCTCAAAGAAAAAGCTAGGAATGAAGGCATTCCTTATCAGACATTAATAAATTCTATCCGTCATAAATATGTTAACAATCAATTGATTGATAGAGATGAAATGTTGACTTTTTTCAATTGATGAAAGATAAAGTGGAAATACAAAAATACTAACACTGTTTGCATATGCGAAAATTATTTTTTCCATATTTCACAATATACTCTCCGGTTTGTTGGATGCTAATGTGCATCACCCCAATAATGCCTTCAATCCCTCCACAAAAGCATCCATTTCTGCCTGACTGCGTTTTTCGGTAACCGCTACAAGTAGCGCGTTTTCCAATCCGTAGTTGAACTTGGACAAATCAATTCCCGCCAAAATCTTTCGTTCTTTTAATCCTGCAATTATTTTAGTGACAGGAACGGGGGTATCGATCACAAATTCCTTAAAAAACGGGGCGCCAAATTTCAATTCAAATCCGGGAATGGCCGTAATCTTCTCGGCAAGATAGTGGCTTTTTTGCAGGCATTGGTTGGCAACTTCCCGAATGCCTTGTTTTCCCAAGAGTGACAGGTAAACCGTGGCCGCAAGGGCATTTAGGGCATTGTTTGTACAGATGTTAGATGTGGCTTTTTCCCGCCGAATATGCTGCTCGCGTGTCTGGAGTGTCATCACAAAACCGGGGCGACCCGTGGAATCCACCGTTTTGCCAATGAGTCTTCCGGGCATTTTGCGAATAAATTCCTGCTTAACCGAAAAAATCCCGAGGTAAGGCCCGCCAAATGCCAGCGGATTACCCAGCACCTGACCTTCACCCGTTACAATATCCGCATTGTAAACGCCGGGAGGTTTAAGGACTCCCAGTGAAATAGGATCGTTTGACGTAATAAATAGCGAACCGGAATTGTGGGTCATTGCTTCAATTTCCCTGATATTCTCCAGATACCCTAAAAAATTGGGATGCTGAATGATGACACCGGCCGTTTTATCGCTGATTGTTTTTTGCAAGCGGGCTAAATCGGTGGTGCCGTCCGGAGACAGATCAATTTCACGAACGTGAATGTTCTGGCCGTGAAGGTATGTCCGCAGAACATCTCTGTAAAAAGGATTGACCGTTTTTGAAACAACAATTTCCGGTCGGTTTTTGATGTGATAGGCCATAAGCGCGGCTTCGGCAAGAGCCGAGCCCGCATCGTACATGGAAGCATTCGTGACGTCCATCCCCGTCAGGTTGGAAATCATGGATTGGTATTCGAAAACCGCTTGGAGGCTTCCCTGACTGACCTCCGGCTGATAGGGGGTGTAAGCGGTGTAGAATTCCGATCGGAGCAGAATGTGGTTTAAGGCGGCGGGAATAAAATGATCGTAGGCACCGCCGCCCAAGAAACAAGCATAGTCCTGGACAGAATGATTCTTCTTGGAAAGCCAGCGCAACAGTTGAAAGGCTTCCAATTCCGATGCCGGTTCGGGCAAATTGAAATCACCGTGAAACCGAACAATTTCCGGAACAGTTTCCAACAGATCTTCAAATTTTTCCACTCCGATACTTCGGAGCATTTCTTGCTCTTCTTTTTCAGTTGTCGGAATAAAAGGCATATTCGTCTCCCGAAATATTTTACGCCAGCCGTCTTCAGAACATCAATAAAATGAATCGTGCTGCCGGTTAGCTTATGTCCACATGTATCAAATATTCAGAAATAAATTATAGATCGCGCTAAAAAGCGCGTAGTACACTATTCAATCATTTTTTGATATTCTTCGGCGGTTAATAATCCCTCGGTTTCCTTTGGATCGGCCATTTTTATTTTAATAATCCACCCTTCACCGTAGGGGTCCTGATTAATTAATTGAGGGTTTTTTTCCAGATTAGAATTGACCTCGATCACTTCGCCCGAAACGGGGGCAAAAACATCTGAAACGGTTTTTACGGCTTCAATGCTTCCGAACGGCTCCATTTGCTGGATATGATCGCCGATCTGCGGGAGCTCTACAAATACGACATCTCCCAGCTCGCCCTGGGCGTAGTCCGTGATTCCGATAATCGCTGTGTCGCCTTCCACATAAATCCACTCATGCTCTTCTGTGTACAATAGATCTTCGGGAATTTCCATTGCTGTTGCTCCTTCGTTTATTTCACATTCAGAAAGATAGTTCCTTTGAGCTCTATTTATTTACTTGCAGCTACCGCCGCTGCTTTTTTATTTTCCTCCTCCTGAAGGGTTTCGATAAAGCGAATGTCATAGTTTCCATCTTGAAAGGCTTTGTTCAGAAGCACTTTTTGGTGAAAGGGAATGGTTGTGTAAATACCCTCAAGAACAAATTCTTCAAGAGCCCGTTTCATTCGCATCAGTGCTTCCTGGCGCGTACTTGCGTGTGCGATTACTTTTGCTATTAGTGAATCGTAGTAGGGCGGAATAACATATTGAGCGTATGTGTGCGTATCCACCCGGATGCCAGGTCCCCCCGGTGCATGAAAATTGGTGATCTTTCCCGGGGATGGCATGAAATCACGATCCGGATTTTCCGCATTAATGCGACATTCAATCGCGTGGCCCCGCATGTTGAACAAGCCTTTCATTTGAAGCTTTTCACCGGCTGACACACGAATTTGTTCCTTTACCAGATCAATATCCATTACCATTTCTGTAACGGGATGTTCCACCTGAATTCGGGTATTCATTTCCATAAAATAGAATTTGCCATCTGTGTCCAGTAGGAATTCCATGGTTCCCGCACTGATGTAACCGGCATATTCGGCACCTTTCATTGCCAAACGATTCAGCTCCTTACGCATCTCACTCGTAACGGCAGCAGATGGCGATTCTTCAATAAGCTTCTGGTGTTTTCGCTGAACGGAACATTCGCGTTCGCCCAGTGCAATGATGTTTCCGAATGTATCTCCCAGAATTTGCACCTCAATGTGACGCGGATGCTCGAAAAATTTTTCAATGTAAATGTCCGTATTTCCAAAAGATGCACCGGCTTCATTTTGGGCTGTCTGAAAAGCATTCTCCATCTCCGAGGGCTCGCGGACGATACGCATTCCCTTTCCGCCGCCGCCGGCGGAAGCCTTCAGAATAATCGGATATCCAATTGTTTCCGCCAGTTCTTTTGCTTCATCGGCATTTTTGATCACACCTTCACTTCCGGGAATAACGGGTAATCCGGCTTTTTTCATTGTTTCTTTGGCAAAAGATTTGTTGCCCATTTTCTCGATGATTTCCGATGTGGGGCCAATGAATTGGATATTGCAGGACTTTGTGATTTCGGCGAAATGGGCATTCTCGGCCAGAAAACCATATCCCGGATGAATGGCATCGGCATTTGTGACCTCAGCGGCACTGATGATTCGGGGAATATTCAGGTAGCTCTCATGACTGGGTGGCGGGCCAATGCAGACGGCCTCATCTGCAAATCGAACAGCGAGAGAATCGGCGTCAGCCTCGGAATACACTGCCACTGTTTTGATGTCCAATTCTTTGCAGGCACGAATAATTCTTAGAGCGATCTCACCTCTATTGGCAATTAGAATTTTCTTAAACAAGAACGGTACCCTCCTAATGGGTAATCGCTGTACTAATCAGGTTCAACCAAAAAGAGAAGCTGATTGTACTCGACGGGTTTGCCATTTTCAACCAAGATGTCCGTAATTTTCCCACTGGTCTCAGCCTCAATTTCATTCATAAGTTTCATGGCCTCAATGATGCAAAGCACCTTTCCGGGCTCAATACGGTCGCCGATTTTTACATAAGGCTCGGCGTCCGGAGCCGGGGCACGATAAAATGTGCCCACCATTGGTGAACGAATTTCAAGAAAATTCTCTTTCGGGGCTGATTCAATTGATTCGGACACAGGCGCCGGAGCATTCTGCTGAACGGGTGGGGCAACAGATTGCGCCGGGGTGGAGATGATTGTCTCCGTGCCATTCCTTGGAAATCCTTTGACTATTTTTACTTTTTGCCCCCAACGAGAAACTTCGAGTTGATTAATATCGCTTTGTTCAACAATTTTAACTAACTCACGAATATCGGATGCTTTCATAAAAGAACCTCCTAATCCGCCGGCGGGTGGATTTGCTTGCAACTATCAGTGTTTTTAGGTGCTTCCAACATCTTCGCCGTTTCGCAGATGTCGGTACACAACATTCAAATGAAGTCCGGCATTACACGCGTTCTACGTACGTACCGGTACGGGTGTCTATTTTTAGTACTTCCCCCTGTTCGACGAAGAGAGGAACCTGAACCACTGCTCCGGTTTCCAGTTTTGCAGGTTTTGTTGCACCGGACACAGTATCGCCCTTCACGCCCGGTTCTGTTTCAATAACCTTGAGTTGCACAAAAAACGGAAGCTCAATCCCAATGGCTTCTTCCCCGTGAAAGAGAATTTCAACGCCTTCACCCTCTTTTAAATAATTCTTGGCCTCGCCAACCAAATCTTCGCCAACAGCCACCTGTTCGTAGGTTTCATTATCCATAAAATAAAAAAGCGCTCCATCGCGGTAGAGATACTGCATGTCTTTGCTTTCAACGCGTACATCGGTTACTTTTTCATCTGAACGATATGTTCGCTCAATAACACGTCCCGTTTGGAGGTTTTTGATCTTTGTTCGAACAAAAGCCCCCCCTTTCCCGGGTTGCACAAATTGGAACTCCACTACTTGCCACAAATTGTTGTCAATGCTTAAAACCATTCCATTTCGAATTTGAGAGGCTTGAGCCATGAATTTCCTCCAAAATATTTGATTATTTATATTGAAAACTCTGAAAATATAATAGCTATTAACGTAAAAGTCAACAAAATTTAATATATTAAAAAATATTTGTCAATGAAAATTTTGCTTG
>CAZIYL010000124.1:0-7146 GCA_964543425.1 uncultured Deferribacteres bacterium | reverse complement strand
AGTCTATTAAAGCACCGTTAGGTACGAAATGTTTGTAGTAACCTATTTCATTCCATTCATTTAAGTGCCGTAGGTACGAAATGTTAGCAGATTGAAATATTTGAGGTGATCCAAAATTAAAAAATTTTTAGGTTGGCCCCAATGTCTGGCGGGGCCACCTATGTCGAGAGGAGATTTTTTAATCCCTGCAAAGCTCCAAAATCCTCCGAAACCAAACATTCTCACTTTCTTTCACCCTTCTCACCAAGGACCACCCAACCGAAATCTCTTCTATCAAGAGGGGATTTAGGGGTATGTCGTTTTTAAATTCATTGCATTTCATTAAAATACAGACGATTAGAAAAAACTGACAATAATTGAGATTAAATTTTGCTTTCCATTGTACGTATATCGTGGGCGTAGAGCAAAGCGATCTCCCCGGAGATTTTCCCGCTCTGCACAAATGCGAGCAGATTCTGATCCATTAGCTGCATTCCGTACTTCGCACCGGTTTGAATGGCTGAGGGAATTTGGTGAATTTTCCCTTCGCGAATGAGATTTCGAATGGCCGGAGTGGCAATCATAATTTCCATTGCCGCCACGCGGCCCATCTTATTCTTTGTTGGCAACAGGCGCTGGGAAATAACCCCTAGAATTGCGTCCGCGAATTGGGCACGGATTTGATCCTGCTGGCCGGCGGGAAACACATCTACAATTCGGTTAATCGTTTCCGCAGCGCTGTTGGTGTGGAGTGTGGCAAAAACCAAATGTCCTGTTTCAGAGGCGGTGAGCGCAAGGGAAATCGTTTCCAGGTCTCGCATTTCCCCCACAAGAATCACGTCCGGATCTTCCCGCAAGGCCGCACGAAGTGCGTTAGCAAATGATTTTGTGTGAGGGCCCAATTCCCGCTGATTAATCAGGCAATTCTTTCCCTTGTAAACATATTCAATCGGATCCTCAATCGTAATTACGTGCACCTGACGCTCGGTGTCAATTAAATCGATCATGGCGGCCAGCGTGGTTGATTTTCCCGAGCCTGTGGGACCCGTCACCAGTACAAAACCTTCCTGTCGCCTGGCCAGGTCGTACACGCCTTGCGGAGCACCCAATTCTTCCAAAGGACGAATCCGCTCGGGAATTATGCGAAAGGCCAAAGCCTTTCCATTTAGCTGAAAATAGGCATTGGTACGAAATCGTGCCAGCCCGGAAATGGCGTAAGCAAAATCCAGTTCGCGGGTCGATTCGTAATGATTCTGCTGTTCCTTTGTCAGCAGTTCGTTCACCAATTGATTCATGTGATCGGCAGAGATTGCCTGCGCATTCATCTTTTGCAGTTGCCCGTGCATCCGAATAATAGGCGGATACCCGGAACTAAGATGGATATCAGATGCTCCCTTTTTTACAGCAAATGCCAGTATTTTATTTAGTTGCTCACGCTTCACCCTTATTCGCCTTCCATAATGTGCGGTGTAATAAAAATAATTAAATCCGTCTGTTTCTTTTCCTTATTCTGATGCCTAAAGAACGGGCCGATCAGGGGAATGTCCCCCAGCAGAAAAACTTTGCTTGTCGTAACAATTGTGTTGTCCTTAATCATTCCGCCAATAACAATTGTTTCGCCATCTTTCACGGAAACAGTTGTGTGGACAGCCCGCTTTGATGTAATGGGCGCGCGGTTTACATCGACCACCACTTCGCCGGTAACCTCTTCAATAACCGGATTGACCGACATGAGAATTTTCTTATTTTCAGTGACATGGGGCGTTACGCGCAGTTCAATATTGACATCTTTATAATTGAATGTAACAATGTCTCCCTGGCCTGCAAGACCGCGGTTGATCTGGGGGATCGGGAAGGTTGTTCCCACACTAATGTTTGCTTCCTGATTGTCCATCGCCGTGATTCTGGGATTCGAAATGAGCTTGGAATCGGTGTGTTCCCGCAGGAAATCCAAAACCACCTTGAATTCGCTGGCTGACAAATGCCCAAGATTCCACTGCCCGGATCGGGGGTTGTTCACCAACGCAGAATAGGATTGCGCCTGTCCACCGGGTAAGAACTGCTGCCAGAGCAATGACGCGCTGATGCTTTTGTCCCAATCAATCCCCAGTTTGTCCTCATTTACCGGAGCCATTTCAACCAGCTTCGATTCAATCATAATCTGAGGCACCGGCACATCTAACTGGGCAATGATTTGTGAGATTTGCGCCACCCTTTCCTGCTTATCGGTTACAATAAGCACGCTCGAATGCGATTGGGAAGCCGTTGCGGCGGTTTGCTGAGGCTGTCCCGGTTTTTGCTGTTGCTTTTTGGCCTTCTGAAAGTATGTCTCAAAAACTTCAATGCTTCCCTCTTTTGACTTCAACGGATCCAGCGTTTGTTTCAGATTGCTGGCATTCACATATTTTAAATGAAAAACCCTGGTTACCATTTCTCCGGGAAGGTTCTCGTCCATTTTCTTGACGAGAATAACATTGCCCTGAACCAGATAGTCGTAGCCGTTTGCTTTCAGAATGGTGTCCAGAGCTTCATGCAAACTTACATTTTGGAGGCTAACCGTTACCTTGCCCTTAACATCGTTTCCGGCCACAATATTGACGTGATTTTGTGCCGAAAGCAGCCGCAGAACATTGGGAATCTCCGCATCATGGTAATTCATTGTAATTTTCCCGGGAACGTCCAAAATGGGAGATTGTGACCCTTGCGCCCGAATCAATGCCGATGGCTTTTCCAACACCGGACTTTTCTTGCTTTTGATGTGAATCGTAATGGTGTGATCGATTTGTTGAAGCTTGTACGAATCCGCATCTCGCAGAAAAAGACTCACCTGAGCTACGGGCGGATTCGACAAATAGGAACCTACGGTGAATTTTGCGAGGGGTCCCTTTGGAAAATCCTGTTCTTGTACGGCCGTTTCCGAGCGGGTCTCTCCAAGGAATACCAGAAGACGGTCCGGATGGGTTTCCCGTTTGGTGGCAATTCTAACCCGACCACTCGTGAGAAGGTTTACAACAGTTTCTCCCGGTTTCAATTTGACCTGTACGTTTTTCAGATAAAGCACATCGGCCTGTACACCCTGTGCAAACGCGAGAAACCCGCTAATTAGAAGAAATTTTGCGAGTATTCTGTTTTGTTTCATTATCATCATGAGTCCCGCCCAAAATTAGTGAAAATCTGCGAAGATTTTTCTCGCAAATTGCCCGATTTCCATCCACTCGAAGAACCGTTAAACCATCCAGGGTTTCTCCGACCTTAATAATGTCATCATTAATCAGCACGTACGCCTCTCCGTCTTTCCATGAAATGGCTTTCAGCACGTAGAGTTGGGGTTTCTTAAATCCCAAGGAATCCAAAAGCGTCGGTGTAAAGGCCCCGATAAACGGATCGCGCTTCCAGTTGCCAATTGTTTTTACCTCGCGTTGATGATTTGCTTTTGCAAATGTCGCCTGTTTTGCGAATCGACTCACCCGTTGAACCGTTGCAGGTTTTTTAACCAGCGCAGGAGCTTTGGTAGGCGTTTTCTTTGTAAATACAAATTGATTTAGCAAAAAAATTGTAACCGCCGCTCCCATCACGCCCAGCAAAATTTTTTCACGTTTTTGTAACGCCATTTTTACAAGTCTTTCTGCAAATTGTGTTTATTCAAAAGCTACAAGAGAGCCTGCGGTGTCCGTGATCCTGCCGGTTTTTGAGCCTCTTTTGTCAGAAGGAAAAAATAGCCCTTCAGTTGAATATTAATGTTCGGGTAAATAGAAGGCACCGTTTCCAGGTGAACCTCATCTACTGCAAATGCAAACGGAAGTCTTGGAATATCTTCCAAAAAATGCCCCAAATTGATGTACCGTCCCCGCATCATAAACATAACCGGCAGCTTCACCATTGGCTTTTCCTGGGTTGAAACACCTCTTACCGGAAACAAAACATCGTAAGAAGGCGTCATTGCAAGTACCGTTAAATGGTGCTGTCTGCTGAGACGAATGATTTTTTTTCCTATCGATGGCATTCTTGAAATTGGGTAGATTTTCTTTTCAATTTGATCCACATTCGCGTTTAAGTCGGCCACATCTTTCTGTAACTGCTCGATTTTATTTTCTGAAACCGAGGCGGCCCGAATCATTAGTGTCCATTTTTGCACATTCCGGTTCAGTGTCTGAACCGTGCGCGATGTGGGATGATAATAGAACCACAGCCACCCCACCACGACAAGAATAATAACCAAAAAGCCGATTCGGATTTTTGCGGAACTGTTTACGGGCTTTTTGATTTTTTCTTCTTTTTTGTTCTTCTTCTTAGACATGTCGGTTTTTTGGGTTTCCAATTTCTCGTTTCACCATAATTCATTATGGCGACAAATCAAAAAGTTCAATGCGAAAATGCACTAAAAACGACAGAGAATTTCGAAGTGCAGCTCATCCTCTTCTTCCGAAAGGGATTGATTCAACAGCGCCACGCTCTGGAAATAGCCGGAATCCCTGAGATGAAGCATAAAATTTGCGATGCGAATTCCCTCATCCGGACGCGGGTGGTAGCGGACACCGCTTAGTCTTAAAAAGGAGGCCTTAATCCCCCGTCTCTTTTTCTGTCCTTTGGATGCCCCGGTCGCTGCGTGACTATTTCCTTTTCCTCTATTGCCTTTTTGGGTTTTCTCAGGGGCAATTTCTTCCCGCGTAACAGCCATTCCCGTTAGGGCCATTTCAGAAGGAATTATTTGCGAAACCAATTTTAGAATATCCGGCAGCGGGTTATCCAGAATCAATTCATTCTGGTAGATTCCTTTCTTGGACAAAAGGAATTTCTTTTTGTTTACCAACGCGTCGTAGCGTTGTTTTTTCGGCTGGATTTTTTTGTACTCCAATTGCATTTGCCGGAACTGATTTTTTAGGCTGGAAACCTTAAAAAAACTGGTTCCCGAAAGGAACAGAATTGCAATAATTGTTAATAACGAAACGTAAAAAAAAAGCCGTTTCTGAAGCCTAACAATTTCCACTTTTTGCAGTGGTTCCGGCAGCAGATTTATGGAATCGCCACCGCCAAGAGCCAAGCCAAGGGCAACGGCCAGCTCCAAAAATCGGTTGTGAAATGTTTTGGCCTCATTCGACGGCAAATTCAAAGGAAAGTGCGTGGAGAACTGAAACAACTCAATTTCCTCGTCAATTTCCTTCCTGAAAAATTCTACCAGATTTTTCATACCGGCTGCCCCGCCCAGCAAATAGACACGGTCGATTTTTTCCACCGAAAAGTTTTCGCGATAATAATCAATGGACCGCTGCACTTCACTGGAAAGTCGCTCCAAATGCGGGCGCATTAGAGCGCTGATTTCCACCAACGGCACATCGCCGATATTCGTATTTTTGTTCTCACCCAATGGAAATCCAAATGTGCGCTTAACCTTTTCGGCCTCCTCCCAGGACAACTGAAAGGCGCGCCCTTCGTGAAAAATTGTACCTGTCATTCCTGCCGTTATGTCGTCACCGCCGGAAGGAATTTCGCGGGTAAATTCAATAGCCCCTTCCCGAACAAAGGTAATCAGTGTTTTCTTTGCTCCAATGTCAATCATAGCCACGCAATTTCCGGCATCCTGAATATTGGCGGCGCGATAGAGCGACCACAGCACAAATGGCAGAGGCCGAAGGTGCCAGGGAGTGATTTTTTTCTCAAGAAACGGCTCAATCCTTTCCTCAACGATCGAAACGGGAACCACGCCGGCCAGAATATCGTTGTGCTCCACACCCTTGATTATCTTCTTGCCCAGAACTAAAAAATCATCGATAATCTCTTGATTTTGAAAATCATATTTTTTCCTTAGCGACCACTCCGTAGCTTCCGTCAATTCTTTTTTCTTAAGCGGAGGCAAGCTCATCCGATGAATACCGACATCCGGCCCGTAGAGAGCAAGATTGATTTTAGCTCCCTCCAAAAGCCCTTGTTTTTCCAGACGTTGCAGAACCTCGTGGACAGATTTTTTTGTGTCAACATTCTCGCCCCTCGGATTTTCCAGAATTCCGAAAGCGCGTACCACTTTTTCACGCCCCTGTTTCTTTGCCAGCACGTACTTTGTGACCCCCTGCCCGATGTCCAGTCCCAGGTAAGTTCCTGTTTCTACAATGGAACCGATTGACCACTTTCGAGAAAAACTATTCGACACAAAATCCCAGGGGGCTGATTTCCCTTCAAGCCTCGAGTGAGTCTCATTGTCTGAAATATTTTCTGTCTGAGGGGTAAAATCATTGGAAACAGATTTCCCAAAATTTTGGGTCTTTTCGCGAAGCTGACCTTGAGAGCGCGGTGACATTTCGGGAGGCATTTCCGAAGAAACCGGGACACTGTTTTTTCCGTCCCCGCCTGAATCCTCAAGAAACGAAAGTTCTAATTCCTCTTGCACGGTGGTTTCCTGAGAAAGAGATTCTTCCACCGATTGAGGCGCCGCTTCCCCTTGAGAAGACGATTCTTCCCGATCATCTGACAACCCAATGTCCGTCAAATCATTTTCTTCCGACCCCGCATCCGACTTTTGTTGCTTCAGGAACTCAAAATCCGGGGCGTCCTGCCCGAAAGTTTCGTCCGAAATGTTCAAACTTTCCACAGCAGGATCATCCCTCTGGGTAGCAGGGTCTTTATTTTCCGCGCTTTCCTGCAAAAGGGTCGTCTCTTCCTGATTCTGATTTTTTAGGAAATCAAAATCGACAAAATCATCATCGAAAAGCGCTTCGGGGGAAAACGGCTCCCCCGCGTCTGCGGAGTGAGAATTTGTCAGATTTGAGCGAATAATTGTTTCCTCTTTTGTCATCTTGAAAATTAAACCCCTTCGAATGGAATTGCCAAATCACTAATCCTTTTTGAATTTCGACAATTTTTTGGGTTTTCTTAACCAATTATTTTAGCAATTTTTGAGGGAAAATCCTTTTGTCAATCTTGAGTCGCTTTCACGAAAATGGGCTGCTAATCTTCCGTTTGAGTTTTGAAAACATTTTCATTTTCACCACAATGAATTCCGGTGATTGTTCAACGAATGCTGAATTTTTATTTTTCGGATCTGATTGCACTCTAAAAACCAGAAATTTCACAAATTATTTGGGATATAATTCTTTTAACCCATGTTGAACAAAATATTGCAAACAATCACTATTTTGGTGCCGTCGATATTCGTAACATATTGTTTATATTGAT
>CAZIYL010000123.1:0-7187 GCA_964543425.1 uncultured Deferribacteres bacterium | reverse complement strand
TTTTCCATCATTACAAAGCCTATCGGCCATGAGAAATATGCAACAGAACTTACGACAAAATTGATTTTTTTGAAAAAACCTCAATGGTTTTTTTCATCTCCTTTATTATCAAACACTTGTGTGTCTTCGTGGCTATGAATTGTTCAGATTAAATGAACTTTTTCAGAAACGGGAGAATAAACATCATCCGCATCTTATCCCGGATATATTTGGATTTGTTGAACTTTTTTAAAATCATCAAATAGCTGTCGATGACCGGTTGAATGTTCTTCAGGGATTTCGGCAGCAATTCCAGATTAATGATGCTATCGTAGCGGTCTCTTTGTAGGCGCGTTAGCAGATCTTGAATTGGCAGAACGCCTCCTTGCCCAAACGGCATGTGGAGATCTTCCGTTTTGGAACAATCGGATAAATGAATCACGCGAATTTCCTGCTTGAACTCTTCGTACAGCTCCAGCCAATCGGGTCGGCTTAAAAAGGCATGGGGGCCATCGTAGCACATTCCCCAGAGCTTTTCTCCCATCGCTTTTCGGGCTTCTTCGTAAAAGGGAGAAAATTTAAATCCCTTAACCTCAGGGACATTTTCAATAATAACGCGGGGTTCCAGTCTTTTCAGATTTTCGAAAAGAAATTCCTTTGAAACCGGACCATCGACTTTTTGCACGTGATTTTCCGGGGGATGGCTCAAACAATATTGCAAATCAAATTCCCGCCAATGTCTATTTACATTTTCAATCAAATGATTGATTCGATCTTTTGCAGCCACGCACGAAAAATCGTAGCCGTCCTGTTCAACGATTGGCAGGTGCAATCCCAATTTTGTTTGCTTTTTCACGCGCAGAACCGATACCGGATCGTCAAAAATGGATTCGGTGGTTTCGGCAAAACGCACCCCGACCATCCTCACGAAATTCAATAAAATTGACGGCTCAATTCCCCGATATTTTTCGATCGTTAATCCGACTAACATAGAATAAGTGTCCTATTTTTAAATAAGCTTCCCATTTATTTTGGGATTAAAAATCCTCATCCCACACAATTGGATGTGGCAAACTGTGTACGAATCCAAAATCCCGGTGTGCAAATGTATCGTGTTTCCAGAATTCATCATTTCGCTCCGGGTAATCCGTAGTATAGTGGAGCCCGCGGCTCTCACGTCGGTAACGGGCTGATCCAATAATTAATCGGGCAACGGTTGCGAGGTTGCGCAATTCAACCGATTTTTCCGACACTTTGGTTCGCTTGAAAAAATCCTCAATTTCACTGGCCAGAAGACCCATCCGGCGGGCGGCCCGCTCCAATCGCAAATTGGAACGAACAATGCCCACGTAATCCCACATGACTGTTTGGATTTCCACGCGGTCGTGCGAAATAAGCACCCATTCGTCAGAATTCACAATACCTTCTTCTGTCCATTCCGGCAAACCCGACGGCATTTTCACATAATTCAAATGATTTAGCGCGTCCAGATAAGCCTGATGCGAAAAAACCAGCCCCTCCAACAGGGAATTGGACGCCAACCGATTCGCACCATGCACGCCGGTACAGGCCACTTCTCCGGCTGCATAAAGCCCTGAAATAGGGGTTCGTGCCTTCAGGTCCGTAACCACGCCTCCACACATGTAGTGTGCGGCCGGAACAACGGGAATAAGTTCCTTTGTAATATCCAGTCCAAGTGAGGCACAGTACGCGTAGATATTTGGAAAGTGCTCTTTTACTTTTTCGGATTTTAGATGCGTTACGTCCAAAAATACGTGGGGATCACCGCTCTTTTTTAACTCCGCATCAATGGCCCGCGCCACAATATCACGAGGCGCCAAATCCTTTAACGGATGGTAGTGTTCCATGAAGGCTTCGCCCTTGCGATTCCGCAAAATACCGCCGAATCCCCGTACCGCCTCGGAGATCAGGAAATAATTGGCTCCCGGGTAATGCAAGGCCGTGGGGTGAAACTGCATGAATTCCAGGTTCCCGATCCAGGCGCCGGCCCGGTAAGCCATGGCAATTCCGTCTCCGGTAGCAATGGAGGGATTGGTGGTGTGAAGATAGACGTGCCCCGCTCCTCCGGTTGCGAGAAGCACAATTTTTGCCCGAAACATATCGACGCGATTTTTATCGACATTTAAAACATAGGCGCCCCACGTGTGCGGAATTTTAGAGGCACGCTCGGCTTTGAGGCCCAGGTGATGCTCGGTAAGAATTTCAAGAGCGACATGGTCTTCGTAAACGGAAATATTGGGGTGCTCCACAACGGCGTTCAACAAGGCATGTTCCACTTCTCTGCCGGTAAGATCGGCCGCATGAACAATCCGGTTTTTGGAGTGTCCGCCCTCGCGTCCAAGATCGAGGGTGCCATTGGCCTTTTGCGAAAATTTCACTCCCCATTCCATGAGTTCCTTTAATCGCTTCGGGCCATTTTTAACGATCAATTCAACCGCGTCGCGATGGCACAGCCCTGCACCTGCCGTGAGCGTATCCTGAGTGTGAAGATCGAATGAATCGTCGGGGCTCACAACGGAAGCAATTCCTCCTTGCGCGTAATTCGTGTTCGATTCCGCCTTTTCTTTTTTTGTAATGATTGCTACGGTGCCATGCTCGGCAGCCTTTAGCGCAAAGCTAAGCCCCGCAATTCCACTTCCGATCACCAAAAAATCTGTTTCTCGAATCATTGAAGGTGTCTTTCAAAATAAATAGGTTCGCTGCTTTTTTATTTCTAACCCATTGAGTTTATATTGCAGCCGCAAATGCACGAATTACATTTTTTTATTCGAATAAAATTCGTGAATACATGGCTACGAATGATTTAATTTAAACTTTCTATTTGAACGCAAATCTTTCCAAAAGTGATCCGTATTTTTTTCTGCCGGAGTCTTTTCTATGTCTGTTGATCGAATGATTTCTGTTTCTCAAATGTCTTGGCAGGCACTTTCCGGAGCAGTACCAATCCCAAAAGCATCATCAGCGCCAGCGAAAAAACAGCCCCTTTGTAGCGAATCACATTACCGTAAGGTTTCAAAAGAAGCACAGTTCCTCCCCAAATCAGAGGCCCGAAGATGGCTGCCACTTTGCCTGAAAGTGAGTAGAGACCGAAAAATTCAGCCAACATTTCCGGAGGAACCAGTGTCACCAGCAAGGGGCGGGCAGCCGTCCAGGTTGAGCCCATCAAAATTCCGATTACGCTGCCAACAAGCCAAAAAATGGTTATGTTGGTGGTAAAGATAATGACCATCAGACTCAACACCCAACCGGAGATGACAATCATCAGCGTGGGTTTGGGATTGAGGCGGTCGGTAATGTAACCGAAGAGAAGGGAACCAATGGCGGCTGCCGTTGTTGTTATCATAAAAAACAGAATGATTTTTTCATTCGGAAAGCCCATCACCTTCACTGCGTAAACAGCCATAAAAATGATGGCCGTTTGAATTCCTTCCTCATAAAAGAACTTTGCTGCCAGAAAACGGAGGACTCCCGGATATTTGCGGGTATTAGTGATTCCGTCCACTACCCGGGCAATGGCTTCTCTCAAACCGGCCCGGCCCGCCGGGCGCGGGGTGGCTTTTTCCCGAATGAAAATAAACGTGGGCAGTGAAAAGAGTAAAAATAAAACGGCAGTTGGAATGAACGTGCCGCGTCTCCCCCAGCCGCTTTCCTTTCGTAAAAGAACCAGAGATCCGGCATTCCATTTTTCCCGATTCGACAGACGAACCCGAATGGCACGTCTGGCCGAGTTATGACTCTGAATGACGGTGTCCTTGCTGCTCAATTCCCAGCCTGCTCCGGAAATAGAATTGCGGGTTTCGGGCACAAGCTTGTATTTGTAATTTGCATTTTTATCAATAGTTGTGTCAAGAAAAGCAGTCTGAGGTTGCAGAGAAGCGGCCTCAATAATTTGCACTTGCTGCCAATCCTTCTGAAAAAAAGGAATGTCGAGGTGAAGAAAGGTGATTTCGCCCTGAGCAAAAGGCATCACCATTAGTAGGCCGATAATTGCTCCGAGATAGCCCATCGAAACACCCAGCCCGGAAATACGGCCAATGGTACGCGGGGTGGAAATCTCCGGCAAAAGGGCGTTGTAAAAAACCAGAGCGCCTTGAAATGCGTAATTTGCGACGATAAAGCAAAGGACAGCAAAAATAAGCTGCCACATTTCGTTTGGAACGCAGTAACTCACCAAACCGATGAGCGCTGTTCCCAAAACCGATACAATGGTTAATGTAAAAAGGTAGGGAATGCGCCGGCCCACACTATCGGAGATGGCACCCAAAATGGGCAGCGAGAGCGCTACCAAAAGCATAGACGTAGAATTTCCCACGCTTACCCAAAAGTCTTCCCGTGCCAAATTCACCGTAATCCAGAGGGAGAAGTACATAGTTACCACATTCATCGAGAAAATGGTGTTGGCAAAATCGTAAATTGCCCACGCGAAAATCTGTCGGAATGAATGGGAAGAACGGTCGTTTTCCATCGGAAAAAATTCCTTACACGTCGGTTGCGATATGACTTAAAAAGCGGATCATCCGATTGGCGTGCGAACGGTAGGATTTTCCGGGAGGGATTACCAAAACAAGCGTGACCTGTTGATCCAGCGCGCGAAAATAGCGAATATCCACTTTTCGGCGGTCTTTCACGTAGAATAATACTTCTTTTACGCGGGGCTCGGCCTCTTCCTCGTTGAAAACATCCAGTGCACCCTTTGTCAGGAGAACAATCTGAGAGGCATCGTCAACCGTGACAATTCCTCTTCCGCAGAGTTCGATGAGGGGCAGCCCTTCGTCGGAAAACAGGTACACACTCTCAAAATTGCCAAGGTTCAGTACTTTTACAAATTCTTCTTCAATTGCCTGCTGAAATGAACCGTTAGAAATCTTTTTTTTAATCATCCGTCAATCCTCTCAATTAATCGAAATTTTTTTCGGCAACTGCGGACTACGTCCGAAGTTTGCGCTCAATATCTTCGATGACTAATTGAATGATCATTTTGAGGGTTTCAACCACACCGATTCCCTTGTTGGCAATTGCCTCAAAATAGGGTGCATTCAAAAAATTTAATTTTTTCTGCAATAAACCGACCGGAAGAATTTGATCCAGATCCCGTTTGTTGTACTGGATTACGTAAGGAACGTTCGCCAATGTACGTCCCTCGGTAATGAAATTTTTTTCAAGATCGAGCAGCGAGTCCATATTTTCAGAAAGACGGCTTCGCTGCGAATCGGCCACGAAAACGATTCCATCAGCACCGCCCAAAATAATTTTCCGGCTGGAAGCGTAGAAACGCTGCCCCGGAACGGTGTACAACCGAAAACGGGGGATCTTTCCCTTAATATGTCCGAGTTTAAATTCCATAAAATCAAAGAAAATTGTTCGATCGTCTTTTGTTTTGAGTGAAACCATTTCGCCGCGATGGGAGGGATCAATTTTTGAGTAGATATATTCAAGATTGGTCGTTTTGCCGCTCAATCCGGGGCCGTAATAGACGATCTTAATGGAAATTTCACGTTTTGCCCAATTAATGAACATTGTGTCTCAGGCTTATCCCAGAATCTTGTTTAAGTCGTCTTTTACAAGCGACTTAAACTCTGAGTCAATCATCTGAGTAATCTGTTCCTCTTCGGCCGGTTGAGCTTCGATAATTTTATTAATTTTTTCGATTGTTTTCTTTGTAAAGATACGAACCATTCCCAGCGTAACAGAGGGATCAAAAATGACGGCGAGGAAAAATTGCCCGCCAACGGCCGCCACGTAAAGATGCTGGCGGCTGCCTTCGTGATAATGAAGTTTAAATTCATTTTTGGACCCCATGATGCGAGCCATTTCCTTGGTTGCCGAAAAATCACCCGCCATCAGTGCTGTAAACACAGTGGTATCCAGACCGGGGATTTCCCCGTCTTTGGAAATGAGTTGCCCGTCCATATCCCCGAAAATAACGAGACGGGAATTTAATTTCCCCTTGAGTGAAGAGATTAATTTTGAAATCTCCCAGAATTGTTCTTCCGAAAGAATAATCGTTTTTTCGGAGGTAGATCTCTCGTTCATGGGAATCATCACAATCTCCTGCAGCTTTGGTTGAAGTTCTATCTGCCCACAAAAAGCCTTTGGATCAAGTAATCCGGCAAATTGGCTTTTCGCATTTTCTCTTGTGTTTTTTCAATTTCATAAGGAACCCGAATATACCGGAATTCCCGTTTGTTCTCGTCGTAAATTCCGTAACATGCGCGGGCATCACCGTCTCTCGGCTGGCCAACACTTCCCACATTAATGATACACCGCATGTCCGGTTGAATCAGAAGCGTTCGGTCTTCTACAGGCCAATACCGTTCGTTTTTGTGGAAAAAAGCCACCGGCCGATGAGAATGTCCGATGAAGCACAACCGGGTACGAAAATATTCAAAGTTTCTAATGGCATCCCGCGTGTCAAATAAATAATTCCATTCTTCCGGATGGTCGGGCGTTGAATGCACCAGAGTCATATCATCGACGATAATTTTTAGCGGCAGCGATGACAAATATGAATAGGCATCCGCATCCAGAGCTTCCCGTGTCCATTCAATTGCCTGGCGGGCGTAGAGATTAAAATATTGAAGCGTTGTTTTTCCAATCGCTGCAGAATCGTGATTTCCCAATACCGTGTACCGGGCATTTTCTCGAACAAGGGCAACACAAGCATTGGGATCGGGACCATAACCAACAATATCCCCCAGACATACGATCTCATCTATTTTCCGACCCCGAAAATCGTCCAGGACTGCGGTCAGGGCTTCCAGATTTCCGTGAATATCTGAAATGAAGCCATAACGCATGAAAAGAACCTATTTAGTGAAGCGAACTGTTTTTAATATTTGTCTTTTATCTATCGACTTCAATCTTAAAAATATTTAATGGGTTAGCAAAAAGCAACTTTATTGATTTAATATAAAAAAAGCTGTTGAAAATAGCAAGCATAATTCCTGTTACCAGACGGAGGGAGCAGCGTAATTTAGCCAAGTAGTTATTTTCGTAAATCGTGTGACATATTCTGAAAGGTTGATGCTTTTGGTGATAAAATAGGTAAAATGATTTAAAATCCAAAGCACGAAATCCCAAACAAATTCGGATGACCAAAACTCTACCATTGCGAATTTTATCTAACAGCTTGTTTTATAATGAACAATAATAAATCTAAAAAAATTAATTTTTTTGGATATTCTGAC
>CAZIYL010000122.1:0-7213 GCA_964543425.1 uncultured Deferribacteres bacterium | reverse complement strand
ATCCGTTAACATTTCGTACCTACGGCACTTAAATGAGTGGAATGAAATAGGTTACGACAAACATTGCGCACCTAACGGCGCTTTAATTGACTGCTTGGTTCATCCATCGTTAACACTAATAAATTCAATCCCGTAGGGACGGAATGTTTGTAGATAGGCAAACCAAAACAGACAGGAAGTCCTGTAGGGACGATATGTTAATAAAATTTTAAGCCGATGCCAATGGCTAGCCGGCGGGCTAAATTAAATCAAGGCATTGGCAATTATTCATACGAATCACGCATTAAATTTTGTCTAAAATTTAAATCACACACCCCGTCTCTCGCCAACCGGCGGGAGCCACCCCTCTCGAGAGGGGATTTTCCTAAATCTCCGCAAAATCCTGAATTGTTGCCAAAAACTACACCTTCAACTTTTTTCACCCCTCTCACCCAAAACCACCCCACTGAAGTCCCCTCTATCAAGAGGGGATTTAGGGGTGTGTTCTCTCCCTGAAAAATAAAGGCACACCCCAAAGGAAACCTTATTAATCCGAGCCTACAATTTCCTGATCGCTTCGTCCATCCACTGAATGGCCTTCTGAATATTTTCCACGGAATTGGCGTACGAAAGCCGCAGAAAGCCATCTCCGTACTCTCCGAAAGCCGTTCCGGATAACGCCGCTACACCTGCCTCATTCAAAAAATAATCGGCCAATTCTTTGCTGTTTTTCCCGGATTGTTTCACTAATTCCGTAACATTTGGAAACACGTAAAAGGCTCCGCCCGGCGTCAGGCACGAAACACCTTCCAGACTGTTCAAGCCCTTGACAATAACGTCCCTGCGTCGCTTGAATTCAGCCACCATTTTTCTGCTGTCATCCTGAGGTCCCTTCAGTGCTGCAAGTCCTCCGTATTGAACAAAACTGTTCGGGCAGGAATTGCTGTTTACCTGAAGCTGCGCGATTCGCTCGGCCATCCACTCGGGCATCACACCAAAACCCAGCCGCCAGCCGGTCATTGCGTAGGTTTTCGAAAACCCGTGTAAAATAATTGTTTTCTCTTGCATCCCGGGCAGAGAAGCAATACTTTTAAATTTATTCTCGTACAAAACAAATTCGTAAATCTCGTCGGATAAAACCATAATATCGCGGCCTGCGATCATTTCCGCCACTGCTTCTAAATCCGCGGAAGAAAGCATTCCTCCTGTGGGATTGTGAGGGGAATTCAAAATTATCATTTTAGTACGATTGTTGATCAACGGTCGCAGTTCATTCACATCGAAACGAAACTCCTTCTCTTCCCGCAAAGGGATAGGAACGGCTTTGGCTCCCGTAAAATTGATTACCGACTCGTAAATGGGAAAGCCGGGATTCGGGTAAATCACCTCATCTCCTGCCTGCGCCAGAGCCAAAATTGAAAAAAACATAATTGGTTTGGCACCCAATGTTACCACGACCTGATCGGGGGTGACGGAAATATTTCTCGTAGCACCAATGGATTCCGCAATCGCCTCGCGCAGTTCGGGAAGGCCGGGCGCTGGCCCATAATGTGTGTGTCCCTCATCTATAGCTTTTTTTGTGGCTTCCCGAATGTGAGCCGGTGTGTCAAAATCCGGCTCCCCAATTTCAAGATGGACAATCTCACGCCCTTTTGCTTCCAGGGCTTTTGCCTTTGCCAAAACTTCAAACGCCGTTTCGGTTCCCAACCGATCCATTCTATCTGCTAATTTCATCATCGCTCCTTTCTTGATATTTTCAATCAAACTTAATCCCGGACAAAGTTTGATCGCCTCCAAGCGTTGAATCTTATTGAAATTGACTCACAGATTCATTGCCCCGCATGGCATGAGCTAAACGCGGAATGTGTTTGATAAATACAATCATCGCTACTACAAATGTGATGACAAATGTCGAGTGATCATACAAATGAAACGCCCGAATGAGTAGAATTCCGGGCGCCAATAATGTAGCCAAAGCATTTGCGTATGCGACTTTTCGCGTAAACATATAAATCAAAAACCACAACCCCAGCCAGCTTAGCACTACATACGGCTGAATCAACAAAAACACTCCCGCGGCTGTTGCCAATCCCCTTCCGCCGTGGAATTTCAGCCAGACAGGAAAATCGTGACCAAGTACAACAAAAAAGGAAGCAATCAACATATTTTCAAAATCGCGGCCGAACAGTACCGATGTCAGCCAAACGGCCAGCATTCCTTTAAATAGATCAATCAATAAAACAAACACGGTTAATTTTTTTGAATGTGTTACACGAAGGGCATTCAGGGTTCCCACATTCCGACTGCCGGCATGGGTAATGTCCTTGTGGAATTTCCATCGAACAAATACATACGCCGTCGGAAAAGACCCAATAAAATAGGACAGTACGGCAATAATCAGTAGATTCCCAGCCATGGAGTATCGCCTCTATTTGCTTCGATTCTTATATCCCAACATCTGCAAAACTGGCAGATATTGCGGTTGCCGCTTAAAATATTTGAGGCTTCACGCCAAATGTACCTTTGGTGGATTAGAATATCTTAACATATTAAAATAAAAAATATTTGGGAAATAAGCAAGGCAAATTTTTGGAAATGAAAGAATTGCAGAAATTATTTTTGGAAAATGCAGCTCTATTTTTTTCTGTCATTTGATCCTTTAACAAGAGCAGAGCGGCAATTATTTTTGCGTGCCTCTCGGAAGAAAAACCGAATTGGGGGGGGCAGTCAAAGACCACCCCTTCTATCCAAATTGCTTCAGACAAACACTTTTTGAATTATTTTATTGTGTGAATATTGTGAAGATCATTAAAAATGACGAGTACAATCAATGCAAGCAAGAAAAACATGCCGATCTGCTGAATAGCCATTTTCGTTTTGGTTGGAACCGGCCGTCCCATAATGGCTTCCAGCGTGATAAAAATCAGATGTCCACCGTCCAGTCCCGGAATGGGAAAGACATTTAAAATTGCCAGATTCAAGCTGATAAATGCCAGAAAAGCAAGTAACGTGGAGAATCCGGATTTTGCGCTTTCACCAGCCATTTTTGCAATGATGATCGGCCCGCCAATATTTCTCAAGGATGCCTTTCCCGTTGCCAGCATCCACGTGGAATAACCGACCAATTTGGTTAAATCCCAGGTTCGCACAAAACCTGCTTCAATTGCCTTGAATGCCCCAACCTTTTTCATGTACAATTTAGGACTGATTCCAATCAGTCCCACTTTTTTTATTTTCCCGCCAATCGGAATATTTTGTGCGGTCGTGTGAATGATCGCCTTCTTGAGTTTCCCTTTGTGGATCCATTCCACCTCGAGGTCTTTTTCCGCATTTCCGTGAATGATTTGAGTCATATCATCCCAAGAAGACACAGTTTTTCCGTTAATTGCCACAATTTTATCGCCAGGCTGAATGCCCGCCGCGGACGCCGGCATTCCCGGGTTCACCTGTGCAATGGTGGCGTCTCTCACTTCTCCCACGCCCAGCGAAAGCGTAAGTCCTGCAAAAACAACAATCGCAATCAGATAATTCATCAGAGGCCCGGCAATAACTACCGAGAATTTTTCCAAAAAGGATTTTGATTGAAATTCCCACGGCTCCCCCTTAATTTCCGTATCCAGGCTTTCATCCACCATCCCGGCCATTTTCACGTATCCGCCCAGCGGAATCAAAGAAACGCAATAGTCGGTTTCGCCGAGTTTCTTGCCAAACAGCCGGGGTGGAAATCCGATTGAAAACCGTTCAACCCGAATTCCAACCGATTTGGCAACAATAAAATGGCCGAATTCATGAAGAAACACCAAAACCCCTAAAACAAATATTGTGGCTAATGCAGTTGTCATATTTTATTCCTTTGCACTGTTAAAAAACAGACTCAATTCTTTTTTGTCTCTATGCGATTTCTGACAAAGTCCCGACTCCAGGCATCTGCCTGTAAAATATCCTGAATGCCCGGGGAAGACACCCGACGGTGTGCCGACAGTGCTTGCTCAATCAGAGGGGAAATCCGGGAAAACGAGATTTTTTTATTCAGGAATTGCCGAACAGCCTCTTCGTTGGCGCCGTTCAGGACGGCCGGCAGCGTTCCCCCCTCTTGAAGGGCCTCCATCGCCAGCCGAAGATTTGGAAATGTATCGGGATCAGGCTTAAAAAATGTAAGCTCCCGAATTTTCGCAAAATCCAGTCGTTCAAATTCAGACGACCGCCTCTCCGGGTAAAACAGGGCGTACTGAATGGGCAGCCGCATGTCGGGTACTCCCAACTGCGCCTTGACCGAACCATCCACAAAAGCAACCATTGAATGAATAATGGATTGCGGATGAATCACAACTTCAATTTTTTCAAGAGAAATATCGAACAGCCATCTTGCCTCAATAACCTCTAATCCCTTATTCATGAGCGTGGCAGAATCAATGGTAATTTTTTTGCCCATCGACCACTTTGGGTGCACCAGCGCCTCCTCAACCGTGACCTGTTCCAATTCCTTTTTCGTACGACCCAAAAAGGGGCCGCCCGAACCTGTGAGAATAATTTTTTCCACTGCCTGTCGATTTTCACCGGTGAGACATTGAAAAATCGCGCTGTGCTCGCTATCGATTGGCAGAATCGTCACACCGTTTCTCCTGGCTTCCTGCGTTACAATTTCCCCGGCCATTACAAGCGTTTCCTTGTTGGCCAACGCTATTTGCTTCCCCTTTTCAATGGCCTTTAGCGTGGGCTTCAGCCCGACAGCCCCCACAAGGGCATTTACCACCAGATTCGAGGCATCGTCCTCCAGGCACTCCGTAAGCGCCTCTTCGCCCGTCAGGACTTCAGTCCCCAGTAATTCAATTTCCCTTAATATTGCGGAATTGCCGCCGGGTTCAGTCACAACTACGCGCGCCGGGTGAAACGCCTTTACCTGCTGCAACAGGACATCGGCACGGCTGTGAACTGTTAGGCACGATACACGAAATTCATTGGGAAAACGAGACACAACGTCCAGTGTATTCCGGCCGATGGAACCGGAAGAACCTAAAATCGAAAGTATTTTCATTGATTTTATCAAATCGATAATGAGACTCCACTTTTACAATTTACACAATCCGAAATTTCTCTCGGTTTTTTTCAATCGTTTCCACTTCTTCAGATGTCAGTTCGCCCGGAATCAGATCAATTTCAAAAAGTCGGGAAAAGCTTTTTTGAAACGCCTCGGCAAATTGGGACAGTGAAAGTGACGAAGGAAAAACATCCCTGATGCAAATGGTACTTTCCAGCAATTTGCGTTTTTCCGCTGCCCGCTTTTTTTCGGGAAGATTCAGGTAATCTACCAGCTTTTGATGAGACTTTCCCAACAAAATCGAGCCATGCTGCAACACCCGATCCGGCCAGCGGCGCTGGGCACTGCCCACAATCTTTTTGCCGCCAATCGTCAATTCGTAGCTCAACGCCTCGGCAAAACAAATAGGGGACCCGGCATACGTACCGGACGAGCCTACGGCTTCGAAATCATCCAGCCGAATTGGAAATTGTTCAAGAGCGGCTTTTAGCACGCGTGACACATTTGCGTAACATGCCAGTAACTGGGGATTGTACAGGCAACTACTGCTGGGGAAAAGCGCTGCGTACGTGATTTCGTCATCGTGGTAAATGGCTCTCCCTCCCGTCGGACGCCGGACAACCGCTACCCCATCCCTGCGGCATGCCTCCAAATCGATTTCATTTTCATTCTGGTGGTAGCCCAGCGAAATGGTTTCTGGCAGCCAAGTGTACAAACGCACTGTGGAAGGAATTTTCCCCTGCCCAATCAGCGCAACAATAACCGAATCTGCTGCCATATGCCAATCCCCCGGCAGACTCGGCTGTATCAGCAAGCGCCACTTTTCCATTGCCTAACGGACGATCCCTCTTTCGCTCTTCTCGATGAAATGAATAATTTTCAGAACGTCCTCCGTCTGTTCCACTTGGGTTCTTATTTTTTCAAGTGCCTGCGAAACATTCAATTGGGATTGATAGATAATGCGATAGGTTTTTTTAATCGCTGCCAATTGTGCGCGCGAAAATCCGCAGCGCCGTAAACCTACCAGATTTATGCCTCCGTACTGGAGGGGTTCTCCCATTACCAGGACAAACGGCGGGACATCCTTCACCACCCGATAGCCGCCTCCCACAAAGGCGTGGGTCCCAATCCGAACAAACTGGTGCACCGGAACCATTCCACCGAGCGCTGCCCAGTCCTCAATTGTAACGTGTCCGGCCAAATTTACAGCATTTGCGAGAATAACGTGATCTCCGATATGGCAGTCGTGGGCCACATGTGTGTAAGCCATGATCAGACAATCTTTTCCCACGCGGGTCACCCGGCTTTCGTGTGTTCCCCGATTGAGCGTGGCGTATTCCCGAATGGTGGTATTGTCGCCGATTTCAAGAGTGGTTTCTTCGCCGCCAAATTTTAAATCCTGCGGAACCGTCCCCAAAACAGCCCCGGTAAACACGCGGACATTTTTCCCAAGCCGGGTACCGGCTGCAAGGTGAACTCCATGGGCGATCACCGAATTTTCGCCAACCTGCACGTCTTCTTCAATGACCGCAAACGGGCCGACTTCCACATTGTCGCCCAATTCTGCTTTGGAACTGACAACGGCCCTTTCATCTATTTTGATCACAATTGAACCCTCTCAAATGAGACGCCGCTCTTAACGAACCTTTGCCTCCTCCCGATCAATGACCATTGCCAGTAACTCAGCCTCAGCTACCAGATCGCCGTCGACAAATGCCTTCCCTAACATTTTCGATGTAGTTCGCCGGTACTTGATCATTTCCAATTCGAAGCGAATCTGATCCCCCGGACGAACAGGCTTGCGGAATCGAACATTGTCCATTCCCATAAAATAGATTAATTTATCTTTTGGGGAATCCTGGGAATTTAGCAGCATCACACCCCCCACCTGAGCCATTGCCTCAATAATCAGCACGCCCGGCATGATAGGCTCTCCCGGGAAATGCCCCTGAAAAAAGGGTTCATTAATGGTAACATTTTTAATACCTACCACATGCTCCTGAGGGATAAAATCGATAATTCGATCCACGAGCAAAAACGGATAGCGGTGAGGCAAAATTTTTTGAATAGCTGAAATGTCCAGCGCGTACCCTCCCGCTTTTAAGGGTTGGTATTTTCGCGTGATGAGTTTCTTTTCGTAGATTTTTTTGATTTTTTTGACCAGTTCCACGTTGGCTTTGTGTCCCGAACGGGCAC
>CAZIYL010000121.1:0-7255 GCA_964543425.1 uncultured Deferribacteres bacterium | reverse complement strand
CGGAGGATACATGTTTGACAAAAAACCACACATTAAATTTGACAAGCGAGGTCTCATCCCTGCGATTATTCGAAACGCCGAATCCAACGAAGTGATCAATCTGGTGTATATGGATCGAAAAGCGCTCAAGAAGACGCAAGAATCCGGGAAGCTCTGGCTGTATAATCGCAGTATGAAAAAGGTGTGGATGAAGGGGCAGCGTTCCGGAGACACAGTAGATGTGGAAGAAATCCGATCACACGTTGACAAGTACTCCCTGCTCATTGACGGCACCCCTGCCGGTTCGGGCTGTCACACGGGAGAATCCTCCTGTTTTCCATTTGTTTACTGGAAGAAAGAAGAAGATTTCGGCGAAGATGAAGAGGTACTCGAATCCTTTAAGGCTATTTTCGGCGGTGAATCCGGGGAATCCCCCCAAAAAGCAGAGAGAGCACCGGAACCACCTGCCCCTGCCGAAAAGGAAGGCAGTAGCTTGATTGAATTTCGAGAGCGAGACTCCAAAGAGCAAGAATTGCAAAATAAAATGGTTGCGGAAATCGATGAAGAAATTGAAATCGTAGAAAAAGCGTCTCCGCCAAAGGCGCCTGCCGCCGAAAAAGATGTGCTGAGCGAACTCTACTGGAACATTGCCGATCGCGTAGAGAACCCACTGCCCAATTCCCCGATTTCAAAATTAAGCCAGTTGGGAGTTCGGGAAATCTCAAAGCATCTCGGGCAGGATGTGATGGATGTGACAATGGCTTCCCTTCAAAAAGATCGAAAAACAACTCTCAAAGAATCAATTGATTTGCTTCGACATTGGATACTTTTGCTGCTTCAACAGGGAATCACGCTTTCCGAGATTTACGAAGAGCTGGAAAAACAGATCTAACCAAAAAAAATCCCCGGGATTTTAAAAATACCAGGGATTTCAATTTGATTCTTACCGGTTTTTGTAGTAATCCATTTTCTGCATGAGCTTCAAAGCCTGCGGGAAATAATTCATTGACTGCTGCAAAACCGTATCCCGCATCAGATTCACATGGAATTGACCTTTTTCTCCCCAAATGTGATAGGCAATTTCCCGTTTTAACAAATAGTTAAGATCCTTTGTGTTGTCGGCTTCATCAAATTTGTCGGCTTTGATTTTTTTATTTGCACTTAAAACATACGCCTTAAAGTTGGACAGCATCTTCGAAGAAACACTAAAATTCTGAACAAAATCCAACAATTTCATTTGTTTGATTTCCGGATGCTCGTGAAGATAGTCATCGATAAATGTGTAAAAATAACGGCTGGGATCGTAAACCAGATCAATGATGAAGCGTGAGGGCGGTTTTTCTTTGCTTTCAAGCATAATATCCGGCCGAATGCCGCCGCCGCCGTAAACGGTGCGCCCGCCAAATGTCTTAAATGCAGGCAGATTCTTTGAGTTTTTCTTAATCAGGCTGTCCACATAGGCTTCTTTGTAATATTCGTCTTTTGATTTGTGAGAATAGTCTCTTTGAATACACCGGCCCGAAGGTGTGTAATATTTGGCCGTTGTGACAAGCAACACTGAGCCGTCTTTAAAGGGATATTGACTTTGAACGAGACCCTTCCCGAAACTGGTTTTTCCCACAATCAAGCCCCTATCCCAATCCTGAATCGCCCCGGAAACAATTTCCGACGCCGAAGCGCTTCCGTGATCAATTAAAACAATTAGCGGGTAAAGCGGGTGAGTGGCTTCATCGGTGGCATAGTAATCGCGGTACGAGCTGGGAATTCGGCCCTTGGTGTAAACAATCATCTTCCCGCCGGGGATAAATTTATCGGCAACTTCCGTGGCAATTTGCAAATAGCCTCCGCTGTTTCCCCGCAAATCCAGAATAAGTTTGCCCATACCTTCAGACTCGAGCTTATTCAGGGCTTTCTCCAGTTCCCGGCCGGTTGTCGCCGAAAAGCGGGCAATTCGCACGTAACCGATTCCCGGTCGCAGCATGGCGGCATCGGGGATGCTTTCCACCTTGATTTTCTCACGCGTCAGGGTGAATTCTTTGGGTTCGTCCCAGCCATCCCGTTCAATTGTGACTTTCACCTGCGTTCCTGCCGGCCCCATCAGCTTCTTGGGAACGTCATCGCGTTTAATGCCAATTGCCGACTCGCCATTAATTCCAATAATGTGATCCCCCGCCCGCAAGCCGGATTTAAATGCAGGGCCGCCCTCAAAAACGGACATAATCGTAATTTTTTTGCGAATAATATCAAAGCTGATGCCAATGCCGGAATAACCGGCAAATGTTTTGCTCCAATTCTTGAATTGATCGGCGGTCATGTAATTGGTGTGCGGATCCAGATCGGAAAGCATCCCGCGGATGGCATTGTTGATCAGATCATTCGGATCGGTTTTCTCAACGTAGTTCTGCTGGATAATATTCAGCACCGTTGTAAAAACATTTAGCTTCTGATAAATGTTGTGGCGTGAATCCTGCTTTTGTAATTGGGAATAACCCAAATTTAGGCCGCCAATTATCAGAAGAGCGGCTAGGCTGCCAATAAAAAAATGTTTAATTTTCATCTAACAAAATGTCCTTTTTTAAAACCGCAAACGATTCAAATAAATTGCTAACGGAAAATCCTCGTGATTAAAAAGAAGTTTGTTCCTTTCACAGGAGAATTTATGCCGCGGGAAAACTCTAAATCTCAAGAATCTTTAACCGCTGCTCTCTTTCCTTTGTTCCGAATCACTCGCCCTCCGAATACAAACTGACGCAATTTCGCCCCTTTTTCTTGGCACGATACAGAGCCACATCGGCCCGAACCAGTAATTCTTTGATAATGGTCGCATCAAGCGGATAGGTGGCAACGCCAATGCTGATCGTCACCTTGCCGCCTGGCTGGGTTTCCTCCATGAAAAAGGGATAGTCTTCAACGCCTTTCCGAAGCCTTTCGGCAAATGAACGAGACCCGACAACATCGACTTCCGGCAAAATTACGCAGAATTCTTCGCCGCCGTACCGCGCCACCACATCCGTGTCGCGAACGGCCTTTTTCATAATTTTAGCAATTTGCTTCAACACCTGGTCGCCTGCGGGATGCCCCAGCGTGTCATTGTAATGCTTAAAATTATCCACATCCAGAATGGCCAACGACATCGGTCTGCCGGTTCGCCGCGCCCGGAATACCTCGTCCCGAAGGCGGATTCGGAAATAGCGATAGTTGTAAAGGGTCGTCAGTTCATCCGTAATGGACGTTTCACGAACCTTTTGGTACAATTGGGCATTGGCAATGGCTACGGAAACAATATTTGTAATCAGCGTCAACATTTCCAGATCGGTTTGATTGTACGCCTCGCCGTTAATTTTCGAGCCAATGAGCACCATTCCCACCAACCGATGTGAGTGGATCAGAGGGGCGATCACTTCCGATCCGTAATCCCGAAATCGTCGAATATCCTTCAGTGAGGTAAATTCCTCGGCGATTAAAACAGGCTGGCGTTTTTTGAAAATGACCTTAATTACCGGATCGGTAACCTCAATCGTGGTTTCAGTAACATCTTCCGGATCGAAACCTTTTGTTTTTACAAGATTAAAATTCTTGCGATTTTTCGTATCCACAAGATAAAGCAATGCATTTTTGATTCGGATTTGTCCGATGAGCGTGTTCAGATAGGAATTCACCAACTGATCCAGTTCGAGGATAGCAGTCAGGTCCAGGCTGATCTGAAAAAGATTGTGCAACTCGTAAATTCGCCGCTTAAGTTCCCGGTTCAACAAAGACAATTCTTTTGAAGCACTGTCAATCTGCTGCTTGTAGGTTTTCGTTCGGACGTGAACACCGGACTCCGTTAATTCATCGGTAAGAAATAAAATTCGCGAGCTCAACCTGCGACTGGCAACGCTGCCAACGATTATGATCAAAATCAAACCGATGGTAAGTCGCCAACCGAAGGCCAGGGAAATAAGCGGCACGAAAACCAAAAATCCCACCAGAAAAGTAAACCCGATAACGCCCAGAATCAAGCCAACGGATCGATAATCGATAAATTTTGCTCGTCCCAAATCAAATCCCATCTTCTTATATGAGTTTTGCCAATTCATTTTCAACTTTGAGATAACCGATAGAATAAAAGCTTGCAACCTACTCCCGGATTGAATAAATAATTACATAAAAAGAAGAAAACATTCGCCGGCGATGAAACCCTTATTAAACCTATCGGTAGATTCGTACGTGTCATTCAGTCAAAATCAAACATCCTGTATTTTTTTAAAATATAAAAAAATATACGGAATATCAATAATATTGTCAATACTTTTAGTGGCATCTGTTGAATATGACAAAAGCTTAAAATTTTACTTCACAAAAAGAATTCCTTTGATTGTGAAAATTTTTTTCATAAATTAGAAAAGGATTTCGGTTCGAGAAAATTTTTGGAAAAAATATTTGGCCATGCGCAGAATTAATCGCAAAATATTGCTTTTTACCCTTCTTTGGATGATCGGTACCTCCCCGTTGTTTGCTCAATATTACTTCGGTCGGAATAAGGTTCAATACAATCATTTCGACTGGTACGTTCTGACAACCAAACACTTCAACGTTTACTACTACCCTGAAATGAAAACCCTAGCTCAAATCGGTGCCAATCTGGCTGAAAAAGGCTACAAAATTTTGGAAAGCAAATTTAATCAATCCATCAACAGAAAAATCCCGCTTATTTTTTACAGCTCCCATATTCATTTTGAACAGACGAACGTACTGCCAAATTTCATCCCGGAAGGCGTAGGAGGTTTTTTCGAATACATGAAGGGCCGCGTAGTGATTCCGGCCAGCGGGTCTATCTCAGAATTTCACCACGTCATTCAGCACGAGCTGGTTCACGTGTTTACGCACAGCCTTATTTCCCAGATTCTTCGCGATCACAAGCGAACTGACCTGAGCAATCTTCCGCTTTGGTTTGTTGAGGGAATCGCCGAGTATTGGTCCCAGGGTTGGGATCCGCAGGCGGAAATGGTTCTTCGGGACGCCGTTGTAAACGGCTACATTTTCCCGCTTGATCAAATCTATCAGATTAATGGAACCTTTCTAATGTACAAGGAGGGTGAAGCCGCTCTGAAATACATTTCGGAAACCTACGGCGATGATAAGCTTCTACAGCTCATGCAAAATTCCTGGAAAGTCGACAATTTCAGCGATGTAATGAAATTGACCATCGGGAAAAACTACAAGGAATTTGACAAAGAATGGATTTACCATTTACGGAAGAAGTACTTCCCGCTGCTCAAGAAGGAAGACGATCCGGCAATGGTGACAAAAGCGTTGACAAAAGAAGGCATTAGCACCCAGCCTGCTTTTTTTGAAAAAAACGGCCAGCCATGGATGGCTTTCATGTCCAATCGCGTGGGGTACACAAACATTTATGCGCGTCCTCTTCAGATTAAAAAGAAACGGGCAAAACCCCGGATTATCGTCAAGGGGGAACGAACGGCAGCATTTGAAGCCTTCCACATTCTTCAAAGCAAAATCGATGTAAATAAAAACGGACGGCTGGCTTTTGTGTCGAAGAGCGGGGGCAGCGACGCACTGTACATCTGGAATATTGCCAAAAATTCTCTCGAATACCGTTTTCAATTTGATTCACTGGTGGGAATTTCATCGCCCACCTGGTCCCCGCACGATTCCTCTCTCTGTTTTTCCGGAGTGGATTTTGGGGGATTCAGCGACCTGTACGTGTACCATTTGAAAACCGGAAAACTGGAACGGCTGACCAACGACGTTTACCAGGACACCAATCCGGTGTGGACGCCAGACGGTTCGGGAATCGTTTTCAGCTCCGACAGAGGAAAATTCGGGCGGACAGGCGCTCGGAATCTCTTTCAATTGGATTTAAAATCCGGTGACATTTCCTACATCACCTACGGGAATTTTCAGGACAAATCGCCGGTTTTTTCACCGGACGGCACCTATTTGGCCTTTGTCTCAAACCGCTCGGGAAGTTTCAACATCTGGGCCATTCGCAGAGGCAAAAAGAAAGAGGCTTCAGGAAAGATGGCCAGCACATTCTCTCTCGCGGGAGATTCCACGCAATCACTCATTCAAAAGCCCCTGCTCAAACAATTGACCCATTTTGTCACGGCGGCACAAACCCCCGAGTGGACAAAAAGCGGAGACATCCTCTTTACAGCCTTTGAGAATTTTAGTTTCCAGATTCACCTTCTGAAAAATGCTGCAAAAATTTTCCCGAAAGAAAAACCCACTCCGTCTTTGGGCATTGTCTTTAAACCGGATTTGTGGAAAATTAAACCGCTTTCTCAGACCGGGAAAAACACATCGATCAAATACAAACGAAAATATTCTCTCGATGTTGCCCAAAGCTATGTGATGCAGGATCCGCTTTTCGGCAGAAGCGGCGGCGCCCAACTGGCCATTAGCGACATGCTTGGCAACAGTCAATATTACATTTTGGTGTACAACGACGCCACCACCCGGGAAGAATTACTCAAAAGCTTCAATGTGGCCGTTACTCAGCTAAATCTGGCTCACCGCACCACTTACGCCTGGGGGCTTTACCATTTTGCCGGACGCTATTTTAATTATTACGACGGATTTTATTACGAGCGATTTTTCGGAGGATTCACATCCGTGAGCTACCCGCTTTCTACATTCCGACGGCTCGAGGCAAATTTAAATGTGCGTTACTCTCACAAGGAATGGTACGGCTCGGAGTACGCCCGAAAAGCCGTTTTGATCTCAAATTATCTGGCGTATGTGAAGGACAATTCTCTCTGGGGCCCCACCGGCCCGGTGGATGGCGAGCGATTCAATTTCACGATCGGAAACACGGTGGATGTGCGTTACTCCAATGTCAATTTTTACACATTTATGTTGGATTACCGGCGGTACTTTCGGATTTCCAGGCGGGTAACGTACGCCACGCGTTTCGTAGGGCGCGTGAATCACGGAAAGGAAACCATTAAATTTATTATGGGTGGAAGCTGGGATTTGCGGGGCTACCCCCAGTGGAGCATCTGGGGGGATCAGTACGTGCTGATGAATCACGAATTACGGTTTCCGTTCATCGATCGCTTTATTTTGCGATTTCCCTTTGGGGGCGTGCGATTTTCATCCATTCGGGGCGCTCTTTTCTGGGATACCGGAAACGCCTGGGATGGGCCTTTGACTCAACTGAAGGGAAGCGTGGGCGCCGGTATTCGATTTAATTTGGGAGGTGTGCTCGTATTGCGTTTTGATTACGGAAAAACATTTTACACGACTTTTGCGAATTCCCTTTTTAAACCGC
>CAZIYL010000120.1:0-7260 GCA_964543425.1 uncultured Deferribacteres bacterium | reverse complement strand
GGAGGCCGATGATTATCGGTACTTCCCCGAACCGGATCTGGTGCCGCTGGATGTCGATCGGGCGTGGGTGGATCGGATTGCTCACGAATTGCCGGAGCTCCCGTTCCAAAAGAAACAGCGTTTTGTAAAAGAATATACGCTCCCGGATTACAATGCAACGGTTTTAACGGCATCAAAATATCTTGCCAACTTTTTTGAAGATGCCATGAAGCTTTACAAAGACAGCAAAAAGTTAAGCAATTGGATAATGAGAGAAGTACTGCGATTTTTGAGCGAACAAAAGCTGGAAATCCGGCAATCGCTGATTTCTCCGGAAAATTTGGTTGAACTTTTAAAATTAATTGACAACAGCACGATTAATGTCAATACGGCAAAATCAATTTTTGATGAAGTTGCCAAAACCGGAAAATCTCCCGGGAAAATTGTTGAGGAGAGAGGTTTGGCCCAGGTGAGTGATACTTCTGAGCTGGAAACGATTGTGGTTGACGTAATCGATTCCCATCCCGATGAACTGGAAAAATATCTGGCCGGGAAAGAAAGCCTGATTGGTTTTTTTATGGGGCAGGTGATGAAAGCCACGCGGGGGAAAGCCAATCCGAGGCTGGTAAATGAACTCTTACGCAAAAAATTAACCGAGAGAAAGTAACAGTCACGTATGATTGAATTAAAGGAACTGACGCGCACATTTGGGAGTTTCACTGCCGTTAATCATGTTTCATTTACGGTGCCTTCCGGTCAGGTGTGCGGGTATTTGGGGCCAAATGGAGCAGGAAAAACAACCACCATAAAAATGCTAACCGGTCTGATTCGGCCTACATCCGGAACCGCTGTTATTGAGGATTTTGATATTCTTAAAAATTCTATCGAGGTCAAGAAATGCATCGGCTACGTCCCGGAATCGGGGGCTCTTTACGAAAAACTGACCCCCATGGAATATTTGCAATTAATTGGCCGTTTGTACCATCTTGAGGAAGAGCCGCTGAGGCATCGGATTGAAGAATTTCTCCAGCTTTTTCAATTGCAAAAACACAAAAATCAACGAATGGATACCTTCTCAAAAGGGATGAAACAAAAAATTGTCATTGCTTCGGCGCTTTTGCACAATCCCAGTGTTATTTTTTTCGATGAGCCCCTAAATGGTCTGGACGCAAACTCGGCACTTTTGGTAAAGGAGCTTATTCGGAAACTGGCCAATCAAGGTAAGACGATTTTTTACAGCTCGCATATCCTGGAAGTGGTCGAAAAGATTTGCGATCGCGTAGTGATTATTAATCACGGAGAAATTGTTGCCGACGGAAGCATCCATGATTTGCAGGAAATGACCCGGGAATCGTCGTTGGAAGAAATTTTCAGCCAGGTCACGCATTCCGAGGATATGGAAGAAATCGCCGAGGCGTTTTCAAAAATAATTGTGTCGTGACGATAGGGATTCAATGATTCAACGAATTCTTCAAAAATATTTGATCGATCCGGTACAGGTGAAAGCACTTTTTATCGCGAGCCTGAAACTGGATTTCCGAAAAAGCGGTCTTGCCAAGGGAATGAAGCTTGGTAAATCGTCGAGAAAATCGACTTTCTGGTACACGATTCTCTCCTATTGTTTTATCAGTATTTTTATGGCGCTTGGAATATTCAAGGTAACAGATGTTGCCTCTTATTCGTTTCTGATTCTTACCATTTCGATGGTCATGCTGGCAATGGCGGTCATCATCGAATTCCACGAAATCATTATTAATCCGCTGGATGCCGATATTCTGGGACATCGGCCCATTACATCCCGCACATTTTTTGTGGCTCGGTTAGCCAACCTTTTTTTCTACATTACAGTTATGGGTGCTTCGCTGACGCTTTTCCCTGCCGTGATGGGCGTCTGGGTTAAGGGTAGTCACTGGACGTTTGCACCCCTTTTTCTGGCAATCAGTTGGACGGCCAATTTAAGCACCGCCGCGTACATGATTTTATTTTACACGCTTCTCGTCAAATGGGTGAATTACGATCGCCTGAAAGACATTCTTGCGTATGTTCAGATGGCACTCACATTTATTCTGGTCATTGGTTACCAGTTTATTCCTCGCATGAGTGAACACATTCAGCCCGGGCAAATTGCCTTTCAATTTAAAAATGCCTGGAATTTTCTGGTGCCTTCCGCGTGGTTTACCGGCCTGACGGCTGGTTTTTATTCGGGTTTCAGTACGCACATGGCTCTGCTGTCGCTTTTGGCAATTGGAAGTACTGCGATCCTTTTGACAATTGCTTTTCGAAATATCTCCCTTGAATATGCCGGCTATTTGCAGAAGATTTCAACGCGAGTTGAGCGATTTGAGAAAAGCCATCCCAAACGCGAGAAAATTAAGCAGACCCGATCAAACCGCCGTTTTCGCTGGATCCGCCGCGGCGAGGAAGAATTCGGTTACGAATTAACCGCGACCTATCTTAAGCGTGACCGTACGCTTCGGACGCGCCTGTTTCCTTCGTTTGGAATTCCGCTGGCCATGCTGGCATTTTTCCTTTTTGAAGGGTCTCTTTCGGATCCATTCAAAAACGTAAAGGGCTTTGAAACCATTTTCCCCTTGATTTTTCTGGTGTACGTGGTTTTCTTTTTTTATGAAATTATTTCCACATCCGAAAACTGGCAGGGTTCGTGGATTTTTTGGGCGGCGCCCATCGAAAAGCCATCTGCCCTCTTCTGGGGCGGTGCAAAATTATTTCTGATCAGGTACATTTTTCCTTTCTTCTTGCTTGTTTTTTTTATTCTGATGATAAAAATGCCGCCCTGGCACGCCTTTCTGGTAACAGTTTTGAATCTGCTCATTTCACTGGATTATTTTATGTTTCTGGCATTGTTTAATACGAAGTACCCGCTTTCCCGGCCGTTTGAACGCGGGCAGTCGAATATGCGATTTTTACTGACAATCCTATTCATTCCGGTCTTTGTTATCGGTGGCGGGGTTGAGTATCTGGCGTTTCGATTTTCCCAATACTTTTTTCCTGTGTCAGGCGTGCTGTTGGTGCTCTTGATTATTTTGTGGAAATGGGCGGATTATTTAATGGATCAGCGAATGGGGAAACTGGAGTATTCAGACTGACTTTTTTGGCGAAGTCCCTGGCGTGATTAAAACACAAAATTAGCATTGGGGGCGCTTTAGAGAGCATCGTTTGGAGTTTCCGTTGTTGCGAGTTTTGCGAGTATCGTCACCACAATAAATTATGGCGATTGTTCAAGGTAATTTTGAGCGAGCAATTTTTTATACCATCACCACAATTCATTATGGTGGCGATTAGCGGTTTGAGTTTTGGTAAACAATAGCTTGAATAAAAAAAGCAGAAAAACATCATGATTTTAGATCGACCCTTTCACTTGTCCAATCGTTTAAAAAAAATCACCTCTTTTTTGGTGATGGATGTCATGGAGCGTGCCAATGAACTGGAGCGCGAAGGGCACAATATTATTCATCTGGAAATTGGAGAGCCCGATTTTCCGACCCCTCGAAAAATTGTGGAGGCGGGCAAAAAAGCCCTTTCAGAGGGAAAAACCCACTACACACACAGTCTGGGCATTTACCCGCTGCGGGAGGCAATCGCCGACTGGTACCGAAAAAAATATCATGTAACCGTTTATCCCGATCAGATTATTGTCACAATGGGCACGTCTCCGGGGTTACTGTTGATTTTGTCCGTCCTTCTCAATCCGGGAGATGAAATCATTTTGACCAACCCGGGCTACGCTTGCTATGCCAATTTCATTCGCTATTTGGAAGGTATCCCTGTTTTTGTTGATGTTACCGAAGAAAATGGATTTCAGTATCGCACGGCGGATATTCAGCAAAAACTCTCGGAGCGAACCCGGGCTATTTTAATCAATTCCCCGTCAAATCCCACGGGACATCTGCTGCTGCCGGAGGAGATGGTTGAAATCTCCCGTTTGTACGTGCCAATTATTTCCGACGAAATTTACCACGGTCTGGTTTACGAGGGACAGGAGCATTCGTTTCTGGAGCTTTCCCCGGATGCCTTTGTTCTGAACGGATTCTCGAAGCTGTTTGCGATGACCGGCTGGCGGCTGGGTTACGTAATTGCCCCGGAGGAATATGTTCGCCCCATTCAAAAATTGCAGCAGAATTTTTTCATTTCTGCAAATGCCATTGCTCAGACGGCTGGAGTAATCGCTCTCACGGAACCCCATCCGGAATTGGAAGAAATGAAGCGGAAGTACAATGAACGCCGCAAATATCTGATTAAACGATTACGGGCGATAGGCTTTGGAATTGCCGTGGAGCCGACCGGCGCATTTTACGTGTTTGCCAACGCAAAAAGATTTACAAATGATTCCCTGAAATTTGCGTACGAACTTTTGGAAAACGCCCACGTGGCGGTGGCTCCGGGAATCGATTTTGGCAGCAATGGTGAAGGCTACATGCGTTTCTCTTACGCCAACTCATTGGGAGCCATTGAAGAAGGAATGGATCGGCTGGAAAACTACTTGCAGCGCCGAAATCCAACCGACTAATAGGATAGCATTTGTGGAAAGAATCGTATTTCCCGGTGACCCCCGGCATCGCCTAAAACGACGCGTGATTTTTTCCCACAGATGATTCGGGAGGCTCATGGAAAAAGAACCACTTGAACAAATGTCGTTGTTTTCCCGGGAGGAAAACAATGCCCTTAAATTGCGAAAACGGGAGGATTTCGAGGAACAGGAAGAGCGGGTTCTTTCCCTTTACGCCACCAGAAGTGCCGAGACAAACGCCACGCGATTGTACATTGAAGAAGAACACCCCTACCGAACCAACTTCCAACGCGATCGGGATCGAATTGTTCATTCCCGCTCTTTCCGCCGTTTGAAACACAAGCGGCAGGTATTTATGGTGACCACAGGCGACCACTACCGCACGCGCCTCACGCACACACTTGAGGTTTCCCAAATTTCCCGAACAATGGGGCGAGCGCTTGGTTTGAATGAAGACTTAATTGAAGCAATTGCACTGGGTCACGACATCGGGCACACGCCCTTTGGACACGTTGGGGAAATTGTGCTGCACAGGATTTTGCGAGGCGTGGACAGGCTGAACGGTTTTCTTGAAGGCGCTGATCTGGGTGGCTTCAAACACAACTATCAGAGTGTCCGTGTGGTGGATGAACTGGAGAAAAAATATGTATTCGAAGGATTGAATTTGACCGGCGCCGTGCGGGAAGGGATTTTGAAACACACCCGACTCAACCGGCACCAGATCAATTATCCTAACTGGAATGCCGAACACCTTTTCATGGAGAGCGAAACCTCCGTAACGCTGGAAGGACAGGTGGTGGCCGTGGCCGATGAAATTGCGCAGCGCACCCACGACCTCGAGGACGGCATTCGGGCAGGTCATGTCACAATTGAGGACGTTCGAAAAGTGGCTCTCATTGAATGGGTGGAAAAGGAGGCAGGCCTGGCACCGAATGGAAACGAATTTTTGTACATGAACAGTTTGATTCGGGAGCTTATTAATCGGCTCGTTTCAGATGTTTTGAAGGAATCCCTCCGCCGACTGGAGGATTTTTATCATAAGAACCGCCGCTGGAATTTTTTCAATGAGCCCATTGTAGCCTTTTCGAAAACAATGGATCCTCTGCAAAAAGAATTGGATCAATTCATCAGTCAAAAAATTATTCATCGCCCCGGGATTTACTGGGCCGACAATCTGGCCACTCTTGTCATTCGGCAGCTCTTCCGTGCGTACCTGAAGGCTCCGGCTGAAATGCACAGCTATCCGACGTACAAATATTTTCAATCCAAATCCGGGAAATCGGGGTACATTACAAAAAAGTGGCATCCGGAAGCCATTCAGGAAAGGTCGGAATTTGTTCGTCTAATTGCCGATTATATTGCCGGTATGACGGACAGCTACGCCATGAAAGAATACGAGCGGCTGACAGGATAGGCGCGCGGCGCTTTTTGAGTAGTATTGGGAGTCTCATTAATCCGGTTAAATTTACTTGATTTTATATTTTCATTTTTTTATATTTAAAGTGATTTTTTTAACAATCTCCGGTTTTTGAAATGATTGCTGTTTTTGAAGAAGCAATTAAAATGTTCAACTCATTAGGGGACAACAGGGATGCTGAGGAAATTGCAACCGGCGTTGCTTGTTTCGAACAGGTATCCTGATTTGGTTGTGGTTTGAGGCTCGTGAAGAAAGGGAAAAGGAAGTGGTTTTTGTTTCAATTGATCGACAAATAATTCTTACGTGTAACACTGCGGAATTGGATGGATAAATTCTCAAGTGCACTTTTATAAAAGTGCACTTTTTTTATATCTGAAATAATAAGGAGAAATAAGTTGCCCTACAGACTGAAAGTCCTGATTGAACTCCAGAAAATTGACACGCGATTGAGAACACTAAGAGCAGTTCGTGGGGATTTGCCCCTTCAATTAGAGAATTTAAAATCCGATTTAGCCAGCAAACAATCAATTCTTGAAGAGAAACACACCCAATTGGAAGAGACTCATCGAGCGAAGCACAAGGCGGAACTGGATATTAAATCGTGGAAGGCAAAGCAACAGAAATATCATGATCATTTATTTCGCGTGAGTTCCAATCGGGAATATGATGCAATCCAGGCTGAAATTGAAACTGCAAAGGAGACAATTGATCAGCAGGAAACCGCTTTTTTAGAAGCCTCGGAGTTGGAAGAAAAACTGACCTCAGAAATAAAAGCTCTTGGAGAAGAAATAAAAGAAATCGAAGAAAATTCTGAAGGGTTGCGGGAAAACCTTCAGAAAAAACTAAGGGCAACCAAAAAAGAGGAATCGGAACTGGAAAAACGTCGTGAGGAATTGGTTCACGATTTGGATGTTCCGATTTATCGAAGCTACGAACGAATCCGAAAGGGAAAGCCGGATGGCATTGCCGTGGTTCCGGTGGTTGACAATGCCTGCGGCGGATGCCGCTTGTCCATTCCTCCCCAGAAAATTCTGGAAATACGTCGAATGAATAAGCTGATTTTTTGCGAGGGATGCGGACGAATCTTGGTTTGGGAAAATGAGGAAGAAGGATCCGGAAAAAATTAGTGGGAACTATCTTTTTAGAGTGAACTCATAAATTGCATTATTTGAATTTTGGATTTTCGCCAAATTTTGATATTCGAATTTCGTATTTATTTTGATTCAAGCTCGTGGAATGCAATCTGTTTGCAAAAATATGCGCCAGAACTTATGAAATAGACTACTAGGTATGGGACGTTTGGGGGAGTCTTGCTGTAACGGAAGAGGAACTTTTT
>CAZIYL010000119.1:0-7267 GCA_964543425.1 uncultured Deferribacteres bacterium | reverse complement strand
TCCGGAAGCGCAAACACACCGCTGCTTTGCTGGTACGCCCGGAGAGCATCTTCCGAATCTCTCAAATCCTTCTCTTTTTTCTTCAACTGATCATCCAAAAAAGAAACTACCTGGCTGATTTCGCCCCGGCTAAATTGGCGATCCAATTCCTGAAAGGTCTTGGCTACGCGATTGGCCAGAAAAGCCGCCTCGTAAGCCGAGCCCGCTTTTACGTTAATCTTAATAATGTCCGTATCCCGAATGGGATCAACGGTTAAGCCGCCCTGAAGTCCCTTTACGCCCATTCGAAAGTAATTAACAGGCTCTGCATTCGTTTTTTCCACATAAAAGAGTTTTAGTGAATCTTTATACCCGTCCCGCAGAAGATTTGCCACCACTTCCCTGGCAAGGCGCTGGCTCTTAAGAATCTGCACCTGATTATTCATCATGGTGAGCTGCTTGCCGCCAAAGGGGCTAATATCAAACAGAGATTGCGTCATTCCACCGGTCTGGTCCACCATCACCATACAACTGGCTTCGTAGGTGGGGGGCGTTGTAAAGGAATAATAAGCTGTTGCGGCTACAACCACTAAAAAAGACAGAATGATGATCCATTTCCCGCGGTAAATAATTCGCCAATAATCACTTAATTTAACCGGTTGTTCTTCAAAATCATGATTATTGTTTGAAAAATTGGATGTTGCCTGCAAAGATGACTCCCTTTTTGAAAAGTTAATGTTTTAGTGGGGTAAAAATCTCATTTTGATACAATCAAATTAATAATATAAAATTTTTGCCCCAAAAAATCAATGATTATTTTTTAAAGCCTCTAAATTGTATTATTTTGAAACGGTTTGATTAATGAGTCCAGTCTAAAAAGGATATCTCCCACGAATTTCACGAATTATCACGAATTGATTTTATTGATGTTAAAAGAATTATATCCCGTATAATTTGTGCAATTAGTGGTTTTTAGAGTGCACTGATTAATAGGAAAATCGTAAACCGTTTGAACAAAAATCAACCACCCCTGATTGTGCATTTATTACACGTTGGAATAAAAACATCCACGAGCAACTTTTTAATTTATTTTCAAATAGTCATGGAACAAGAGATGGCAAGCTGCGAACAGATCCGCCTCTAACCCTTTTTGTCCTATAATATCAATTTGCCCATTTGCGGAAAAAATAATTCATTTAATTTTTAACCGATTCGATTCTTACGGTTTACCCACTCCATAAGAATCCTTGATTCCAACAACCAAAAAACACCGGGATTCACAATTGAATCCGCCTTTGACTTCCGGCGAATCAAGGCTATTCTCTTGAAACGCAATTCTTTAGCAGCCTATTTCATAATTTCTGGTACGTATTTCTGCAGACAAATAGCATCGCACGATCGTGAGTCAAAATAAATGCGAAATCCGAATATCGAAATTGGAAACAAAGCCAAAATTCAAATAAGGCAATTTCTAAAACAGTCACCAAATGTCTCTTTTGCTTTGTTTTGAATTTTGGTTATTTGAATTTGTTTGGGATTTGGGATTTCGTGCTTCGGATTTTAACCCATGTTCACCATTTCATCGCCAATAGTATGAACCATTTAGAATACGTCACCCTATTTACGAAAAGAACCACTTATCTATTCCCGCATATCAATTACCTGAACATTGGGCGGAATTTTGTATTGAAAGATGCTTTCCGGTATCTTTCCGTTAATTTTAATTTTTCCCAACCGATAAATGGTAATATTCTGGTTTACATCTTCGTAACGCAACTTTCTTGTCAGCCAGGTCTGTTTGTCAATCCAGACGGTCATTTTAGGGATAAATACGTCTTCTGACTCCGAAAGCAGTTCCAAAACGTAGCAAAGCCGCCCGTCGATCGGGTCTTCCTTGATCAGTTTAGCCCGGTAGTCTTTTTGAAATTTCAGCAGCAGTCGCCGCGGAAGCAGATCATTTCCCGATTTGTTTACATTATCGATAAGCACCTGTTTTTTGCCGGCATCGTACGTCCAGAGGGTTTTGCCATCCGAAACAATGACCTGCTCGGCCGTTTGAAGCCGAAATTTATCGCCTTCGCCAATGTACAATTTACCGGAGAAGGTCTGTTTTTCATCGATCATTACCCAGTGAAAGGTTTCTTCAAAATCGGCTTCCAGCGTTTTGATGGATTCTACCTTTTGATGAACCTTTTCCAAAATTTTTTGCGCACTGATTTTCTTTTTTGCAAGAGCAACGTGATTCATCCCAAGAAAAACAAGCCCCATTATTCCGATGAGTATAATCGTGTATTTTTTCATAGAGTTCTCTTTGATTTAATCCAGCAGTGCATCCAAATCCTCTTCGGTAATCAGCACTTCCCGCGCCTTGCTTCCGTCGAATGTTCCCACGTAGCCTGCTTGCTCCATCTGATCAATCAAACGGGCGGCACGCGCATAGCCGATACGCAGGCGCCGCTGCAGCAGCGAAATCGACCCCTGCTGATGCCGCACCACCAGCTTCAGGGCTTCGTTAAACAACTCATCCCGCTCGGCAGAGCGCCCTCCAACCGCGTACGGACTTCCGGCACCACTCTCCGCTTTTATGGTAATATCCCAGCGAGGAAACTTGGGTTGTGTTTCGATAAATTTGAGCACCCGCTCCACTTCTTTTGCAGATACGAACGCGCTGTGCAATCGAATCGCTTCCGATCGCCCGGGAGGCAAGAACAGCATATCGCCACGTCCCAACAATTTTTCGGCGCCATTTATGTCCAGCACGACTCGCGAATCGGTTTTGGAAGCCACTTTGAAGGCAATCCGGCTGGGAAAATTAGCCTTGATCACGCCGGTCAGAACATCAGTGGAAGGCCGCTGCGTGGCCAAAATCATGTGAATGCCCACCGCCCGCGCCATGTGTGCCAGTCGACTGATGGGGCCTTCGATGTCCTTTCCGGAAATCAGCATTAAATCCGCCAACTCGTCCACAATAATGACAATGTACGGCATTTTGCGCCGGTACCGTTCCTCTAATTTCGTATGGATTTCTCCATTCTCAATGGCGCGATTAAATTCATCCAGGTTTCGAACATTCGCCTTTGCCAGAATTCTGTAGCGATGTTCCATCTCCAATTCCATTCCTTTTAGAATGGCCACGGCGTTGTCCGCATTCGTAATCACGTCCTCATTTAACTGCGGCAAGGTAATCAAATGATGATTGACCAGTCGGGCGTAGGTGGACAATTCCAAACGCTTGGGATCGATCAGAACGAGACGGACGTCCTCCGGCGAAAATTTAAACAACAAGCTGGAAATAATAGCATTCAGACACACGCTTTTCCCCGAACCGGTTGAACCGGCCACCAGCAAATGCGGCATTTGAACCAGATCCGCCACGTAAACCTTGCCGGTAATATCCACCCCTAATCCCAGGGGCAATTTGGCTTTGGAGTCCTCAAAAATATCCGATTCCATCACACGACGCAGAGAAACAATAGCGGGCTCTCGATTGGGGATTTCAATTCCCACAACAGATTTTCCGGGAATCGGAGCCACAATTCGGATGCTGCGAGCGCGAAGCACCATTGCCAAATCGTCGGCAATTCCCAAAAATTTACTGATTTTCACACCGGGATCGGGCTCCACCTCAAACTGCGTAATAATGGGCCCCGGATGAATCTGAATCACCTTCCCCCGCACGCCGTATTCCCCCAATTTTTGCTCAAGATGGCGCGCCATTTCCATCAGTTCATCCCGCTTCTCCCGCGATTCTACCGGCGGGGCTTCGTTCAGAAGGTCGATGGAAGGGAATTCGTAATCCGTCGGAATTTCTTCAACCTCTTCGCGCGGCACATTTAATTCATCTTTTTGGGAAAGCGTTTCCGATTCCGCTTGCAGCGGCAATTCAATTTGTCCCGGTTCCCCCTCTTCCACAACTTCACCAGGATGCGAATACTCATCATGAGGAGAGGCTTCCTCAACTGGTCTCGGGGATTCAGTCTCCGGAAGCTCTTCTTCTAATCCCTCCCCAAACAGATCCTCCTCGTCCAGAACCGCCTTCCGGCGGGCTCGCTCCTGCTTTTCTTTCCGCTTCAGTTCCCTTTTAAGCGAACGGCTTCGTTTCTGATCCTCCAAAAACTCGCCCCACTTATCCGTCAACCCGGAAAATTGATTTAAAAAAACCTGCGCCACCGTTCCGAATGAAAATTCACTCAGATACAAAACGGGCAGAATCACCACAGTCAATAGAATGAGAAGGCTTCCAACCGCTCCGAAATATCGATAAAATTGGGTCGCAAAAAAATGACCGACGAGTCCATTCCAGGCATAGTGTCCGTTCCCGATGGTTTCAGGAGATATAATTTTGGGCAGCGCGATGGCAATGGAAAGGGTTGTTGCATAAAACAGGACAAGCCCTGAGTTTCGGAGAAGCTCATCGGTCGGGCGATGCGTCAGGAGTTTCCAGCCAAAAACGAACATCAGAAGAGGAAGCACAATAGCCGAATAACCGATCGTGTAGAGGATTAAATAGTGCGCCATGGCGGCGCCGGCCAATCCCATCCAGTTGTGCACAACCTGGCGGGAACTGCTGTTCGGCCAGTCCTGTGCATGGTACGAAAGAATGCTCAAAAAAATGAGCACCGCAAGCACAATCAGCAGGATGCCGATCACTTCCTGCTTTTTACTTCCGGCAGATTTTCTTTGAATAGGTTTTCGATTCATAAACACGACTGATTGATGTCAAATGTTTAACATTTCCCCAACTGAATTTATTGGAAATGCGCTATTTTTTTCAAAATGACTGATGGAATTGAGACCGAATAAATCTCAGATAGTTTACCCAACCAAAATGTGTAAATTTATTTTCTGAGTTCACTCTAAAAAGATATTGCCCGCGAATTATACGAATTGATTTTTTAGAAGTTAACGGAATTGCAATCCGCATAATTTTTGTAATTAGTGCTTTTTAGCGTATACTCTTTTCTTAAAAAGCTCTTGACAGGATTTACAGGGTTTTCTTTGATCCTTTTGCCGTTGACAGATGAATCTAAATCCCGCCAAACCACCATAAAAAATAACGAACGCCGCGAATGCGCGAATTAAAAGGATTTATTTGGATCCAATCGAACAATCCCGTTCCGTTCCACATCAAATACGGGAATTATATTCAGACGATCTTTCTGGGAGCAATACTCCAAATCGGCTGCAAAGCCGTTATTATTCAGATATCGACCGTGTTTCGATTTTTCAAACAGCAGATTTCTCGTATCGCCTGAGAACTGCTTTGCCAGCGCCAAACATGCCGTTGCCCCGTCGTTCTCGGGGTTCTGATCCAAAAGTTGACTTATAATATAACCCGAACAAACCGAATCTTCAAGTGAAAAATGGCCATTCTGTCCGGAATTCGCAAAAATTATGCGATTGGGCCGGTGACTGTTTAAAAACTCGACAATTACTTTCGCGTTGAGAAACGAGCCAAATAGAATTTCCCCCGCCGATTTTACCCGCAGAAACGTTTCCGTTCCATTGGTAGTTTTGAAAATAATCGCTCGCCCCTTTACCCTTTCCGGCACATATTCCAGGGGCGAATTCCCCAGATCGAATCCATCGATTTTAAATCCATTTTTTTCGCCCCCGAGAAGAACCGGAATATCTTTCACACGCCCGGCCAGCTTTCTGGCTTCCACCGACGAGGCCGCCGGGTGAATACGTGCCGCTCCATTGTACAAAGCCGTCACAATGGTGGAGGTTGCCCGAAGTACGTCCACCACAACGACCCAACTGTCCGCAAGCATGGCGGAATCGATTTCACACGCCGAAAGAAATGCCGAAACAATCATGATTCAGGGTGATAAAACGGCGTTTCACAAACGACTGCCGGTTCGATTTTCTTTCGAATCTCTATGTCGATGGGTGTTCCCACGGCCGCCTGTTCAATTTGAACGTACCCCATTCCAATTCCAATACCGAGCATTGGAGAAACCGTTCCACTGGTGACATGCCCGATTTCTTTTCCGTCCTTGAAAATTTTGTAGCCGTGGCGCGGAAATGCCCGCGACTTCATTTTAAAACCAACCAATTTTCGTTTGACTCCCTCTTCTTTTGCCTTCAGAAGTGCATCTCTGCCAATAAAATCCCCCTTGCGAAGCTTGGTAATCCAGCCCAAATCCGCTTCAAGGGGATTGGTTGTTTGGTCAATATCGTTTCCATAGAGGCAGTATTTCATTTCCAAACGAAGGGTGTCTCGAGCGCCTAACCCAATGGGTTCAACATCGAATTCTTTTCCGGCCGCCATCACAGCCTCCCAAACAGACACCGAATATTTTTGATCAAAATACAGCTCAAATCCCAATTCGCCTGTGTAGCCCGTCCGGGAAATGGTCATGGGAACACCCGCCAGCACGCCCTCCGCAAAATGATAGAATTTGATTGTTGAAAGGTCAACATCTGTCAATTTCCGAAGAGTGGGCAAAGATTTCTTCCCCTGTACGGCCAGCAAGGTAATGGAATCGCTGATATTTTCCATCTCTACCCCTTCCTGCTTGTGCTGTACAATCCAGTTCCAGTCCTTTTCCGTGTTCGAGGCGTTGACTACCATCATGAAATGATCGGGATAACGATACACCAGCAAATCATCTACAATTCCCCCGTGGTCGTAGCACATGGCCGAATACTGTGCCTGGTAATCCACCAATTTTGCCACATCGTTGACGGTCATATAATTGAGAAAATCAAGAGCCTTTTCCCCTTTGAAAATAAATTCCCCCATGTGGGACACATCAAACATGCCAACTGTGGTTCGCACCCGCTTGTGTTCCTGAATGATGCCTGAATATTGGATTGGCATTAAAAATCCACCAAACTCCACAATTTTCGCCCCCAATTTTTTGTGAACATCGTACAAGGCTGTCTTTTTCGGTTCCACTGTAAGCAATCCTCCTAACGCGTTAATAAATGAGTCTAAAATAACTATTGGTTAAAATTAATGATTCCAGTCTAAAAAGGATATCTCCCACGAATTTTACGAATTATCACAAATTGATTTTATTGATGTTAAAGGAATTACATCCCGTATAATTTGTGCAATTAGTGGTTTTTAGAGTGCACTCATTAATAAAAATATTGTTATTGTTCAAAAATTTCTCCACTACTATTAGAATCCTTTTGGAAGCCTCCAACGCATTTTGGCTTGTGTCTTTTCTATCACAGGAATGTCAATGACCTTTTAAATTTTGGATAACCCCAAATTATTCAATCCGTTAACATTTCGTACCTACGGCACTTAAATGAGTGGAATGAAATAGGTTAC
>CAZIYL010000118.1:0-7299 GCA_964543425.1 uncultured Deferribacteres bacterium | reverse complement strand
AAGGGAGAATGGTTCTACTGGAGGTACGAAACCGGCATCAAGAAAATGGAAAGCCGGATTTACTCGGTGATTGGTGCTCACGGCGCGCTTCTGGCGTTTCGGAAAGAATTGTTTGAGCCGCTTTCACCCGAAGCCATTAACGATGATTTTATTATTCCCATGCAGGTATTGGAAAAGGGGAAGCGCGTTGTGTATGACCCCACAGCGGTTGCAGTTGAAGAAACGTACAGCGACAGCTTCGGCGATTTCAACCGGCGCTCGCGGATTTTTGTTGGAAATCTTCAGCAGATTCTTATTCTCAAAAAGCTGCTCAACCCCTTGAAGGGATGGCCATCCTTTGAATTTTGGTCTCATAAAGTACTGAGAACCCTGAGCCCATTATTCGTGGTTGCAATATTTTTTGTGAATCTTTTTCTGACAAGCGGATTTTACCGGTTAACATTACTGGCACAGGGAACTCTGTACGGAATGTCCTTTCTCGGGGTTGTGATGCAGAAATTCGGAAAGGGCTCGCGCGTGTTGTGTCTGCCCTTTTATTTTTTCTTTGGAGTCATTTCCGCCCTTTTCGGGTATCTGAAGTACATTTTTAAACTTCAATCCGTCACCTGGGCGCAGGAGGAGTAACATGAAAAAGTTTTTTACCACCAAGACCTCAAGATACGAAGCAAAAATAGCCCGTTAAATGGGTAAGAAAAGCCTTTTGCAGTTTCCTGGATTCATTTTCCGGTATGTGGTATTTGCCGGCCGTTTTTTTATTCCTTTTCTTCACCGCATTGAATATTTTAACAGCAGCGTTTGAATCTAAAATTTATCCGTTTCTTTCGTGTCCTGGCATCTTGGTGTCGGTTTTTAAAAACAGGGTAATTTTTACCGAATTTTTTAAACATTTTCTCACCCATTCAACATCTTTGTTAAACCCTTTTCGCCAATCTGCCGATAAATCTATTGGTGTGCTTTTAAAAAAGGCTACCGGAATATTCTTGGGAAAAATGTCGGTAAAATTTTATGTCCGTTTTTTGACCAACCAACAGTTTGGGCAGAACTGGCAATGGCAGAGTTGGAAACAAAAGCCTGTATCTCTCAAAGAGGATTAATAGAAAGGAGTGTTTGGAATGGCCGATATGCGTTTAATGACCAGTAAAGAGGTCACTCGTAAACTGGACATTAGTTTGCGGCAGTTGTATTATTGGGAACTGAAAGGAATTGTGAAACCAAAATCTGTGTTAATGGGTTCCCGGGAGTTTAAGCGATATTCCAATCGGGATGTGGAAACATTGAAAAAAGTCAAGAATTTCCTGGACGAAGGCTACACACTGGCACGCGCCATTCAAAAGGCCAATAAAAATAACAATCAAGCCAATTAGGATTTAAAAATGAGCATTTTAACAGGAATGGTTCTTTTCTTTTTATTCGGGCTTATTTTTGGAAGTTTTTTAAATGTCTGCATTTACAGAATTCCCAAAGGCGAGTCCATTGTCTGGCCTCCTTCTCACTGCCCCCATTGCGGGGCCCCCATTAAGCCCATCGATAATATTCCGGTTGTCAGCTATGTGGTACTGGGCGGAAAATGTCGTTCCTGTAAAGCCGAAATTTCTACTCGGTATCCCCTTGTGGAACTACTAACAGGCTTTCTTTTTGCGGGATTGTTTTGGAAATTCGGATTCAGCAGCGAAACCTTTGTCTTTGTAGTTTTGGGCTTGCTCTTGATCACCATTAGCTTTATCGATATTGATTACCGCCTGATTTTGAATAAAATTACCTTACCGGGAATGGTTCTGGGTGTCATTTTAACACTTTCATTTCATATTCTTTCGTATAAACAGGTTTTAATGGGATTTGTTATGGGCGGTGGCGGATTGCTGGCGGTTGCGCTTTTAGGAGGTTTGCTGTTTCGAAAAGAAAGCATGGGAATGGGGGATATTAAATTGGCCGCGATGGTGGGCGTTTTTTTGGGTGTTAAGGGTGTGGCGTTTACGCTTCTGGTAGCATTTTTTGTTGCGGCACTGTTCAGCATTGGAGCGATGGCGCTGAGAAAGGCCAATCGGCAGTCTCAGATTCCCTTCGGGCCGTTTATTGCTGTAGCATCGATTGTGTACCTTTTTTGGGGAGAACAAATGATTCACTGGTATTTGAGGATGATGGTGTAGAAAAGATTCTTGCGGATGTGTGAAACGGATTTTTCATAAAATTCAGGGAGCTTATGCAGAAACCAAAGGGTGAGAAGCAGAGGGTAGTTGATCTTGAACTGCCGAGAGATTACACGCAGGGAGAACGGTCTCATCAGGATTGGATGAATCTTTTAATTGATTCGATTTTTAATGTCTTGGGGCAATCGTATTGTGTAGTAAGCTGGGTGAAGGATTATCCGATTATCAGCATTCGTTCGGGGAAAATCCCTGCGCGGAAAGAGGTTGAAGATCTAATTGAGCGGTTTCAAGCCTCCCTTCGAGAGAAATTTTCGGGGAAATTTCCAAAGATGATTTCGGTGAACGGAGTGCCCATGGAGAAACTTCCAATTGACGGGGTAAGAATCCCTTCAGAGTTTGATGTAGCCGTTTCTCTGCAAAGCGAGGGGAGCACGATCGGCTTTCTGGGGTTGCTTTCCATCGGCAACGGGCGTGTGCCAAAATCGCAACGGGAACTGCTTCGGAATTCGGCTTTCGAAATCACAAGTGCCTTGCGCATGTTGTGGGAATTGATGGTACTGGAACGGAATCGGCTTGAATCCATTATTCAAGGAATGATTGACGGGATTGTGCTGATCAATGAAAATGGGGACGTTTTGTACGCCAATCCTTCGGCACGCAACTTTCTGGGATTGCCCCAGCGCCGCCAAATCCGCCTGGAAAATATGAACGAAGCGCATCACCTGAATATTGTTTCCATGATTCAGGAATCCATTCGAAAGCAATTGGATGTTCAAAATCAAATCAGAAAAGTGGACAGCATTGGTAAAATTCTTGGAATCAATATGCAGAAGGTCATGGATCGTAATGCTGTACACCTCGGCTGGATCGTTATTCTGCGTGATATCACCGATAGCTGGGAAATGGATCGTTTGCGAAAAGAATTTGTGGCCGATGTCAGCCATAATCTGCATTCACCCCTAACAGCACTCACAGAGGGGGTCTATTTGCTTTTGGACGGAACAACCGGTCCCGTTTCAGAACAGCAAGAACGCTGTTTGAAAATGATGCGCGAGAATGTTGAAAGAATGGATCGAATGGTTTCCCATTTGCTCGAGATCACGCGAATGGAAATCCAGAACGACCAACTGGAACGACGCCGGCAGGTAAATATGAATGTTTTACTGAAAAAAACAGCTACAACTTACCAGTGGATTGCCGATAAAAAACGTATTCGAATCAGAGAGGAAATCCCTTCGGAGGAAATTGTTTTGCTGGCTGATCGGGATCAGATTTCTCAGATATTTAATAATCTCCTGGATAATTCCATTAAATTTACGCCGGAAGGGGGAACCATCTGGATAGGCATGAAAAAAGATGGCCGGGAGCTTCTTTGCTGGGTAAGGGACAATGGCATTGGAATTCCAAAGTCGGAACAAGACGCCATTTTTGCAAAATTTCACCGGGTTGATAATGCTTTTAACACGCGCATTAAGGGGTACGGGTTGGGATTGAGTATTGCTCAGGAAATTGTTGAAAATTACAAGGGCAGCATTTCGGTGGAAAGCGATGTGGGAAAAGGAAGTACATTCCGGTTCAGACTTCCGATAGAGGTGTAAACGTGGCAAAAAAACGAATATTGGTTGTCGACGATTATCCTCAGGTTGTGGAAGTCCTGAAAATTCGCCTGGAATCGGCCGGGTACGATGTCCTGGCCGCCTACGACGGACAGGAGGCTCTCAAAGTTGCCAGAAATGAAAAACCCGATTTAATTTTGCTGGATGTGTTGCTGCCCAAAATCAATGGCTACAAAGTCGCTCGCTTTTTAAAATACGACAAGAAGTACAAAAATATTCCAATTATCATGCTCACGTCACGGGCAAAAAAGGCGGATGCAGAATTGGGGATTCAGGCCGGAGCAAATGAATATGTTTTTAAACCGTACAATCCGCCCCGGCTTATGCAATTGATTCAAAAATATATCGGTTGAGAAATAGTGCTTGCTCTGAAAACGGCGGTACGGTAATTGACAAAACGTTTGAAAGTTTCCCGATGGGGTATTTTTACGAAATAGGCTTTTAAAGGATTGAAATCGTTTTGAGGAAAGAGGAGAAAGAAATGGTTGATATGAAAAATGTTGTTCGAAAATTGGAGGGGGTCTCAGATTTGCCCACATTGCCAACAGTTTATTCAAAAGTGGCGTCTCTTGTGAGTGATTCGCGCACAACAGCGGCTCAGGTGGCAAGGGTGATTGAATCCGATCAGGCCATTACATCCAAAATATTACGTCTGGTGAATTCCTCCTTTTTTGGTTTCAGCAGGCGCATTAGCTCCATTCACCAGGCCGTTATTTTGCTCGGATTTAATACGATTCGAAATACGGTATTATCGGTCTCCGTTTTTAAGATGTTTGGATCGGAGCAACCAAGCAATTTTGATCTCAAGAACTTCTGGAAGCATTCCATCGCAACCGGACTTTTGACAAAATCTCTGGGGACATACCTGGATACCGGCATGGACGAGGAAGCCTTTGCTGCCGGAATTCTTCACGACATTGGCAAGGTTGTTTTAAATAAATATTTTCAGGATGAGTTTAAGGAGGCTTTGGAAAAAGCTCGTTCCGAGCAATTGCCCATTTTTGATGCAGAACGTCTGGTCAATGGGGTCTCCCACACGGAAATCGGAGAATACATTACGGATCATTGGAATTTGCCCTACGGACTGGTGGAGGCTGTGGCGCTGCACCATACACCGAGTGTTTTAAGAAGTAACCCGAAATTGGTTAGTCTGGTTCACGTGGGGAATATTTTTTCCCGTGAAATGCAAATTGGTTTTAATGGCGATTTTCGGGTACCCGAAATTGACCCGTTTGTCTACGAGGAACTGGAAGTCACGGAAGATGATCTGAATGGGTTTTACATGCGGATGAAGGAAGATATTGAGAACAATCAGGAGATTTTCAATATTTTGATTTGATTGGAGATGTTTTCCTTCTGTGGTATTTTTACACAGCCCGTTTGCCACAGGAGAAAATGATTTTAAAAACGTAGGATTTCAATTTTAAGAAACCAAGATGCTTCCAAAAAATGAAAGAAGATTGGGGGAAATACTTGTCGATTCCGGAGCCATTACTCAAGACCAGCTTGAGCAGGGACTGGCGATGCAAAGAAGAAATGGCCAACCCATTGGAAGCATTTTGGTTAAGCTGGGATTTATTTCCACTCAAAATCTCCTCGATGCCCTTGCCGATCAGTTAGATGTTCCCTACGTTGAACTCCCGGATTACGAAATTGACCCGGAGGTTCTCAAATTAATTCCCGGTGTGCTGGCTCAAAAGCATCATGTTGTTCCTCTTTTTAGAATTAAAAACGTCCTTACCCTGGCAATGGCCGATCCTCAGGATATTGAGGCTATTGATGAAATCCGCAGGGTTTCCCGCCTCGAGATTGAGCCTGCGATTGCTTCCGAATCGGACATTATGGCGGCTCTGGAACAACACTATGGGGTGGTGCTGGAGATGTCCGATACCCTGGATGAGGTCATCCAGAGCATTGAGGCAGAAAAAAATAGCGCGGTTCCCGAAGAGCCTGAAGAAAATCTTCGGCAACTGGCCGAAGATGCCCCCGTTGTTCGGCTTGTAAACATGATTTTGGCTCAGGCGATTAAGGATCGTGCTTCGGATATTCACATTGAGCCGGAAGAGGAAAGCATCCGCGTGCGCTACCGTGTGGACGGAATGCTGCAGGAGGTGTTTGCCCCGCCCAAGAGTTTACAGGCAGCCATTATTTCCCGAATAAAAATTCTCTCGGAAATGGACATTGCCGAAACACGAATGCCTCAGGACGGTCGCTTTAGAGTTCGTATCCAGGGGAATGATGTGGACGTGCGTGTGTCCTCATTGCCAACTGCCTATGGCGAAAACGTTGTGATGAGAATTCTGGACAAAAATAACATTTTGCTTAAATTAGACGATCTCGGATTTTCCAATGACAACCTGGAGATTGTCCGGGAAATGCTTTCAAATTCTTATGGGATTATTCTGGTTACGGGGCCAACCGGCAGTGGGAAAACGACCAGCCTGTACGCGTTTCTAAACACCATTAATTCGGTCGATAAGAATATTATTACTCTGGAAGATCCTATCGAATATCGCCTGAAAATGATTCGCCAATCCCAAATTAATCCGAAAGTGGGAATGACATTTGCTTCCGGCTTGCGTTCTATTTTACGCCAGGATCCTGACATCATCCTGGTGGGCGAAATTCGGGATTCCGAAACCGCTCAAATCGCAATTGAATCGGCATTAACGGGCCATCTTGTCCTTTCAACCCTGCACACGAATGATGCCCCGGGCGCAATCACGCGTCTGTCGGAAATGGGGGTGGAACCGTTTTTGCTATCTTCGGCCATTATCGGCGTTATTGCTCAGCGTTTGGTTCGAAGGGTGTGTCCGAAGTGTCGGGAGGCCTACACGCCGACACCTCTTACCCTTAAGCGGATTGGAATCAACCCGGACAAGAAAAACATTCAATTCTACAAAGGAAAGGGTTGTCCGGCCTGCAAGCATTCCGGTTACAAAGGAAGAATTGGTATTTATGAAATTCTAAAAGTTGACGATAAAATAAAAGAACTTATTCTGTCGGGTGCCACGTCGGAGGGAATTCGAAAAGAGGCCATTCGCAGGGGAATGAAAACTTTGAAACACGACGGTTTGCTTAAAGCGCTAAAGGGAATGACGACCGTGGAAGAAGTGATGCGCGTGATTAATATTTCCTAATAGGGAATGTCGAGCTTTTAGTGGTACCAATTAAATTTTTGTAAAAGAATTAGCCACAAATTAAGGAGCAAGGCAACCGAAGAATTTCCTTGTTAGTCTGCGAAACACATGAAAAGAGATTAATAAGGTTCTTCGTGAGAATGCGTACTTTTTGGTCCATTTTAAAAGCGGTTCTAATCACAAATAAAATCAAATTGAAAAATTCAAAAATCAAAATTGCAATTTAAAATGCAAAAATACCTGCCGTAAAAATCGATTGCAAAAATGCGCTCATTTTATCAATGGTATCTAAGTTTGCCGTTTGTGATCAAGAAGGATGGTTGTAATTACAATTTTTCAAAAATGTTAACACTAATTTTAGAAGTTCTTATTTTTAAATTGCCATTATTTCCCGGC
>CAZIYL010000117.1:0-7323 GCA_964543425.1 uncultured Deferribacteres bacterium | reverse complement strand
GAATGATGCGCCGAACAACACCTGTGTTGGGCGACATTCGGAGACGAGTTGTATCTACGGTTCCCCCGTAAATATCCACGTAAAGCCATTTTTGAGAAATACGTGTAGCAATGCTGGAAGAATTAAACTTCTTTAGCGTCATGATGCGAATCAGCGTTCCATTCACCTTCTCTTCCACTTGAATGCGGGGAATATTGTGTGTTTCCTGCAGGATGTTTAGCTGAAGGTTTTTCGGATCGAACTGAAATTCCTGCGAATAATAGCTTCCAAGCAATGCCACAAAAGACTGCACCGGCACCCAGATTCCGCTCTGATCGAAAAGAGTGGCCACGGGCATCTGGTACACCTGAGAATCGATGACAATAAATGGGTTCAACGCTGTTACTTTTATTTTGTGATCTCCGAGATACAGAACAATTTTTTTTGCAAGATTATTGTAATAGGTTCGAGCCTCTAATACATCCGCCAATTTACGGACGGGGACATAATACAACCTCCCTTCGACTCTGCAATCCAGATGCGTACTGAAGCTTTTCTCGCCTTCCACATTGATCTTCAATGTCGCATCCTGAAAAGAAAAAAGATTTCCCATCAGAAAAAAGAAAAAATAAATTCCGGTAAACAGAATCAGAAAATTGGATTTTGATTTAATATGATTCATCAATTTCAAGATTGTCCTCAGTTTCGTTTACGCCTCTTACATAAATGGGGTTGGAGAATATCCACGGGTTTCCTTCCCGATAAGCATCCACCCGGTAAACACCTGGCTCGCGAATTTGAAATGTTAAACCGTCTGAGAGACCAACCATCACCGGTTTGCCATATCTTAGAATACGAACTTGCGCTTTTTGAGGAAGCTCCACCGTCAGCACATCTTCCGGGTCAAAAAACACCTCATCGCCCATAATGGCAAAATTCATGGGGCCCTCCAGAGTAAATTTAAAGCCTCTCGGATCGCCCATTTTTTCATACGCAATATAGGCGTGCCCCTCCCGAAGAGCGTCATAAACAAGAATGGAGTCCCGCTCAAGATTCCTGGCAAAAGGCTGTTCCAAAATAACGTGCGTGAGTACCGTTTGAAACGTGTGTCTGTACGAGAAAACAACTATCGGCCAAAACCCTTTGGCGTGGACATCCAGTCCACCAATTCCGCTTATCCGGCGCCGACGGCTGATTTGATCCCACCTCGCAAGGGTATCTCTAAATGGGCCGGTAATGGCTCTGTGCGGAAACAAGAAATAAAACGGCAATTTCAGCAAGCTCACTTTCGATATCCAATCGAACATGTACGACCAAACTTCGATGCCGTTACACTGATCCGTATCCCAGTGATTCCACTGGTAATCTTTATGAAAAATTCCAATGTGGTATTTCCCATGCGGGTGAACCACAAAACTTATCCCCTGTTGGTTGTGAATGGCCTGAAGGCCTGCTTCAGGCTCTTCATCTTTTGGAATAACATCGTCAATATCCACAGCCAGGACGTGCTCATTTCCAAAGGACACTTCTTCACCCACCAGAACCAGCAGTTGATTCTCGTACCAGTCTTCTGCCCCCTCTTCTTTCAGCGCCAGCGTATCGTGATCGCTCAAAATGAGAAAATCAAGGTGCGTTTTTAATCCTGCTTTTACAATTTGCTTTAGACTTCCGGAGCCATCCGAAAATTTTGTGTGAATATGAATGGCTCCCCTGTAGTCGAAAAATTCGGCGCGTTTTTTTCTTTTTGTCACGGAGGTTATTTCCCCTTATTACTCGTCCTTGTCCTTATCTTTCGAAAAATGACTGCTTGCCCGCTTCAAAATCCTTTTCTCTTCGCTGCTTAATCCTTCGTAACCGACTTCATTGATTTTATCCAGGATTTCATCAACCTGCTGTTCAATTGTTTTCAAATTTTGCATTTTCTTAATATCTTTTTTTACCCGATACAGTTTCATCGGGCGTTTGAGTTTATCCTCAAAAAGTGTCCGACGCAAATCAGTTTTCAAATAAATGTAGCCTACCAGCATTCCTCCAAGATGCGCAAAATGAGCCACGCCGTCGCCCACGCCAAACAAATTTGACACTCCTGCAAAAACGGAGATAATAGCCATCATCGCCGCGAAATGCGTGGCTTTCATCGTCACAGGCAGTACAAACAGAATGAGTAACGTAATGTAACGTTCAGGGAAAATAAGGGCAAAGGCGATAATGACTCCGTAAATGGCACCGGAAGCCCCAATAGTAATCACGTGCATGCCAAAAATCAAATTGACCAGAAAATCAATGATACCGGCGCCAATGCCCGTGATGAAATAATATTTCAGGAAGGGCTTGGTTCCCCAAACATTTTCCACCTCGGCACCAAAAATCCACAAGACAAAAAGGTTAAATAAAATATGCAGAAAATTGCCATGCAGAAACATGTAGGTAAAAAACTGCCAAATGGCAAAAGAATGCAAAATCATACGGGGGTCCAAAGCGAACCAATGAAGCATCGGCTGCCAGAAAACAAGCTGAAGCAGGTACACGGCCGATGTGGCAATTAAGAGATACTTCACTCCTGGGGTTAAACGGGCACCCAGCCCAAATTGAACGCTTTGTTCGGAATAATAACTCATAATTTTATTATCGCCAATTACTTAAAAATATGAAGCAAAAATATCCACGTACGAAAACGAACTGTTCGTTTTAAAATCCGCCTAAACGAAATCCGAGCCGCGCCCCAATTCCCGAAAAATCGACCTGTTCCCAGGTGGGCAACCCTTTGGAGTTCTTGGTCTTGTTTCGGCTGGGAGTGGCACTATTGTAGAAAATCTCACCAAAAAACCATGATCGACGGCCAATTCGGTACATGGCACCGCCTTGCAGTTGCCAGCCAAATCCATGGTAAAATCGTTTCTCTGAAATATTCTGCTCATAATTTGTTTCTTTGTTCAATAGTAACTCATACCCCAGTCCGCCGCCAAGAAAGAAAGTAAACGGCATTCGTGAGCTAAACTTTACCATAATATTGGCCATAATAGGAATGGCATTTGTGGAAAAATCCATGGTTTGCTGAACCGTTTTTTGAACAACCCCACCCGCAGAAACCTGCTCGGCGACTACCTGGTTCTTTTTGTACGAGCGAGAAAAATAACCAATGGAAACACCGACATCCACATTTTCGTCAACAGCACTCCCCAGCATAATCGATCCCATGAAACCCGGTTTAACATCTTTCGGTGCAAAATATCCCAGTTTAACAATTGTTATGCGGCCACTATTATACCGTCCGTATGCCACAGCACCTTCTACCGAAGCAAATAGAAAAACTGCCACTAACAAAATGCTCAGTCGTTTCATGACGTCTCTCCTTCAATTTTCTTTGACATTATTTCGCATGTAAATACAGTATCATTTTTTTGCTTAAAAATCAAGCGGAATGTCCCAGGTGATAGATTCTTTCTCCTATTGCAAAAACAGTCATTCAACCGGAGAACAAGAGCTGTTAATCCGGTTCGTACCGCTTTGGGCATTGGCGTCAACTATGGGACTTCCTATCTGTTTTGGTTTGCCTATCTACAAACATTCCGTCCCTACGGGACTGAATTTATTAGTGTTAACGATGGATGAACCCATCAGTCTATTAAAGCACCGTTAGGTGCGAAATGTTTGTCGTAACCTATTTCATCCGATTCATTTAAGTGCCGTAGGTACGAAATGTTAACGGATTGAAATATTATGGGTTATCCAAAATTCCAAAATTCTTAGGTTACGGTCAATTGCCTTTGGCGGACAAATGGCTTCTTGGATTTTCTTCTCTTTACTTTCCCAAAATGAAATTTTTCTTCTGTTAAAATCTGTTTTAAAACAAAGAAACCAAGATTTTTCGCCGGCCGCGGTGGCTGAGCATTGTCGAAGCAGGCGACCTCATCAGAATGACGGCAACGCGTCTCCCGTGTTATACTGAAGGAGCGAAGCGGCTGAAGAATCTCCCCGGTACCCTGTGAAACAGGTAGAAAAATTCCCAAGAATCAGATATCGACCATGTTTTGTCGATAGAGGCGCCGTTAGCGCTTCATAAAAATAACGTTTGCATAATTCGGACAAATCACTAAAAAGGCAGGCATTCTCGCAAAAACCAGTTTTTTAAATGACGGCGCTGTAAAAGTCTAACCGCAAATTACGCCTTTTCGCGAAAATCCACTCTTCCTACCGCAAAACCGAGAGCGCTGAGAATAAATCCGAGAAGAATGTATCCTAAGCCTGTAGCGGCCAGCCGGTGAGGTTCCCAAAGCTGTAAAATTTGGAATTTTTCCAGAAAATAGCCGCTCAGCGTTCCTAAGAATCCAAGGCCGATGGAAAGATAAATTTGGAGTGTTCGTGTATTTTTCAAAAACGCTCCAATTACAGGAAAGAAAATGGTTGTGGTCAGCAATCCGGAAGACAGGTAAAAAATATCCCAGAGAGAATTCGTGAATAGTGCGTAGACATATGCGAGCCCAATGGCAAGTACCGAAATCCAACGCGCCAGGCGATTGAGTTTTCTAACAGACCATTTTTTCTGCAGAGCCGGTTCCAGCAGATCATAGGAAATTGAAAGCGCCACCACATTTCCGCAGGTGTCCACAGTGGACATTGCGGCTGCAATAAGGCCAATGCTCAAAACGAGACTCAACCAGACCGGCGAAAAATCCTGCAAAAGAACCGTAAAAATGAGTGCGCCGTCCTGAAGCCTATCGGGAATGTGTGAGCCCAGAGGTGGGTACAAATAAAGGGCAGACAAGCCAATAAACAATGGTAAGACCCCTACAAACAGGAGTGAATTGAAGGCCGCCACACCAATTCCCTTTCGGGCTTCTTTGTTGCTGGAAGCAGCCTGCAGCCGCACCCACACATCGGTTTCCACCAGCCAGCCCGGTAAATAGGCCAAAAAAGTCATCCCAATAAGGGCCAACCCCGGCGATAAAATTTGCAGCAAATTCGGATTGGCTTTTGGAGGCACGGGAATAGCCGAGAAAAACTTCAGAAAATTCCCGGCCTGCCGGGTTGCAGTACGCACCCCAACATAAGCAGAAGCCGCAATGAAAACAGCCACAATTGCGAATTGAATTTTATCCGTCGAAACAACAGCTTCAAATCCTCCCGCAAATGAATAAAGAGCCACGACAAGCGCAATCAGAAAAAGCATCCACGGAAGGGGAATCCCCAAAAATGGCGCAATTAAAATTCCGGCTGCATAAATTTCGGCCCCGGCCCAGGTGATAAACACAAAAATGAGCACGGGAGCCAGCAAATGACGCGCACGGGAGCCAAAGCGCTTTTCCATGAGTTCCGGCTGAGAAAAAACGCGCAAGCGCCTGAAAAGCGGTGAAAAGAAGTAAAACCCTCCCATCGTGATGAGCCACGGAATTGCCAAAAGCCACAAACCACCCAAGCCGTACCAGTAAAAAAGCTGCACATCATACACGCAAGACCAGCTAACCGACATCATGCTGGCAGAAATAGAAAGTCCAATCGAATACCCGGATAACTTTTGGTTGGCCGTCCAGAAAGCCTGATTGTCATGCTCCCGCCCGGTTCGTTTTTCCTTCCAATAAATAACAAACCCAACGGCGACTACCAAAATGCTGTATCCTAAAAATCCGGCCCAATAGTACATCCTGTTTTCCACTGTCCGATTCCCTTTCCCAATCCGCCGGCAGTCATTAGCGTCAACTTAAATTTAGAGCATTGCAATGGTTATTGTCTCTCCATTGCATCAGTATCTCGCAACTTAGTAGCCTATTTGGTAAATTCTGGTACGTATTTTTTGAAAAGATTGCCTCGAACCATCTTGAGTCAAAGTAAATGCCAATCCCTAATATCGAAATTTGAAACAAATCCAAAATTCAAATAACACAATTTCCAAAACAGTCAGCAAATGGTTTTTTTTATTTTGTTTTGAATTTTGGTCATTCGAATTTGTTCACCCCGTTAGATAAATTTAAAGGAAACAGTAGATTGCTTGATAAAAGAGGTTTCTTGGAATTTGTTCCTTTAAACAAACAATGATTATCGAACGGGGTAAAGGATTTCGGATTTCGTGCTTTGAATTTTGACTCATGCCATCTATTTTATCACCAAAAGCATCAACCTTTCAGAATCCGTCACACGACTTACGAAAAGAACTACTAAGTCGTGGATTGCTGAAAAAAACAATCCATTGAACCATTTTAACGGTTTTGGGCGTCTTTCCAAAGAATTTGCCCTGCATTCCCACGATCGAATAAAACTTATTTTTTTATTTTTTGCTGAAATCTTTGATTGTAATAAATCCAATAGCTCCAAAAGATATTTTAAATTTAGGGAACTTGAGATAAAACATCAAGGCTTTTTTGACTACCTGCCAGAGTCACTTTCCCCATAATACATTTTTTGATTCGAGCCTGAACCTTTTTCCATCACAATAAATCGCGGCAAAAGCGCAAAAATTAGTCGAATATTAAAACGACCCGTTTCTCAAAAGATTTCTGTTCTTCACAACCCCTGTAATTAACTCCTGCAAAAATGCTACACACAAATCGGGCAAATCTACAAAATTAACTTGACTTTAAGCAGAAGATTTTGTAATTTTAGCTAGTTTAAAACTAAACCATTTAACCGAAAGAGAAAAGGAGTTTCTGCCATGAGTTTGGTTTCTGGAAAGGTTGTGTTGGACGCTGCAAATGAAGGCAGTTATGCCGTTGGAGCTTTTAATATTAACAATATGGAAATTTTGCAGGCCATTATTGAGGCCGCAGAGGAAGAAAAATCGCCGGTGATGATTGCTGCCAGTGAAGGCGCTATTAAATACGCCGGGCTGGATTACCTGGTGAATCTGGTTCGCACAGCCGGCGAACGAAGCAGCATTCCTATTGTTTTGCATTTGGATCACGGCACGCATTTTGACGTGATTATGCAGTGCCTGCACGGCGGATTTACATCCGTTATGATTGATGCTTCCTCAAAACCGTTTGACGAAAACGTTCGATTGACCAAACAAATTGTGGACATTGCACATCCGATGGGTATTTCGGTTGAAGCCGAATTGGGACGACTCCAGGGGATTGAAGACCAAATCTCTGTTAGGGAGCGGGATGCGATTTTGGTTGATCCCGACGAGGCTGAAAAATTTGTCGAAATGACCAATGTGGATTTTCTGGCTCCCGCCATTGGTACTTCACACGGCGCTTTCAAATTTAAGGGAGAAGCCAAACTGGATATCGATCGTCTGAAAAAGGTGAAGGAAAAAACCGGAATTCCGCTGGTGCTTCATGGTGCTTCCGGCGTTCCACAGCACCTGCTGGATACCATTAATCAGTACGGCGGCGACATCAAAGGCGC
>CAZIYL010000116.1:0-7338 GCA_964543425.1 uncultured Deferribacteres bacterium | reverse complement strand
CTAATAAACTATAGCCGCCATACCAACAGAACTCTCTCGCAATTGGCAGCAGATAACCGGACCTGCAATCACATTATCGGCCAAAAAAGGAAAATACTTATCTTTGAACAACCGCCAAAAAGATCTTTCCAAAAATCAAGATTTCTTATTTTGCTGAAGCTTTTTCTTCTCTTCCTCCAACAAAACGCGCCGGAGCACCTTTCCAATCATGCTTTTCGGCAATTCGGTTCTAAATTCAACCAGTTTTGGTACTTTGTATTTTGCCAAACCTTCCTTGCAGAAATCGATAATTTCCTCTTCGGTAATTGTTTCACCCTTCTTTAGAACCACAAATGCCTTGACTGTTTCCCCGCGGTATTCATGGGGAACACCCACAACGGCTGCTTCCTGAATTTTCGGATGCTGAAAGAGAACTTCTTCCACTTCCCTTGGGTAGATATTAAAACCGCTGGCAATAATCATGTCTTTTTTCCGGTCAACAATGTAGAAGAAACCATCCTCATCCACACGTGACATATCGCCCGTGAATAACCAACCATTGAGAAGTGCCTGTTTTGTTTCATCGGGCTTCTTCCAATATTCCCGCATTACCTGAGGCCCCTTTGACGCAAGTTCACCGATTTCTCCGATGGGCAATTCTTTGTGAGTTTCCGGGTCAGCAATCATAATATCTGTGTCGGGCATCGGAATGCCAATGGATCCCATTTTTCGCAAACCGTAAACAGGATTTGCGGTGAGCACCGGAGATGTTTCGGTTAGGCCATATCCTTCCACCAATTTTGCGCCGGTAATTTTTTCGAATTCGCGTTGAACTTCTACCGGAAGGGCCGCTCCACCGCTGATACAGGCCCGCAGGGAATCGAATGAATATTTCTTGATGTCAGGATAATTGTTGATTGCTACGTACATCGTGGGAACACCCGGAAACAGGGAAGCTTTGTATTTTTGAATGGAATGAAGCACCTGCTTTATATCAAACCGAGGAATCAAAATGGCGGGTGATTTCAGAATCACAGACATATGAAGACAGGTCGTCATTCCAAAGCTGTGGAAAAACGGCAAAGCGGAAACAATGGCCTCTGTGCCCTCGTGGGCATCCGTTATCCAATTACGCACCTGGTAGGTATTGGCAATGAGGTTTTTGTGCAGTAAAACGGCACCTTTTGAAACACCTGTAGTACCGCCTGTGTACAAAAGCATGGCAATGTCGTCTGTTTTCACAGTTGCCTCGGGAGGCGCCTTGTAATTTCCTTTCATTAAATCCTGAAAGAAATAGACACCCGGTTCCTTCTCCACCTTAACAAAGGAACCCTCCTTTTTGGCTTTAATCGGGTAGAGCAGTTTAAGCAACCCGGGTAAATAATCCTTTACACCCGTCACAATAACCTTTTCAAGTGAAGTCTTTTCCCTAATTGCTTTAATACGCGGATAAACCAGATCAAGTACAATTACCGCCTTAGCACCGCTGTCGTTCATCTGGTATTCGAGCTCACGCTCTACATAGAGGGGATTCGTAGGAACAATAATCGCCCCCAATTTCATAAGAGCATAGTGCACAATCGGATATTGAGGCAAGTTGGGCAGAATAATAGCCACCCGATCCCCTTGCCGAATCCCAAGGTCGTACAACGCCGCTGCAAATTGATCGATGGCCTTTTGCAATTCTTTAAATGTGATCTTTTTGCCCATGAAAATTACGGCAGGTGTGTCGGGATGATCTTTGGCTGTTTCTTCAACCAATTTAAAAAGGGGCTTGTCCGGGTAATCAATTTTCTCCGGTACCCCCTTTTCATAATGCTTGAGCCAGATTTTTTCCATTACGATTCTCCTTTTTTCTTATTTCGTCTCAAAAAAAAGCCTCCCATTTCACCCTGTATCACACTTCAGAGTCAAGAAAAATAGTCGCTGTTTCTTTTCCAAAAAAAATACTTTTCCCGAAAGTCTCACAACAAAAGGAAACCTCTTGTTCTATTCTTACCGATTCGTTGGAGGATTGTGACAAATTATGCGCAAAATAAGGATATTTGAAACTCGATGTGCCTCAGGATAGAAAAAATCACAAGAACCCCTTCTTTGATTTATACAAAAATTTAAAAAACTGTAAGTTAATAGTCAAGGAAAAAATTATTTTTTAATGTACATTTTGAAAATACATACCCAATTTACCAAAAGAGTGTAATTATTCATTAAATCTTTCATTCGCGCATTCGCGGCAACACATTTTAATTCCTTTTGTGAATGAAATTATGAGTTTTTCCGCAAGGGATCTCTTTTCCCTTTTATTTCAGCAAAATCGTCTTTTTCACCCTACCGCCTTTCAGACAGTCCAACGCAACCACGGCCTTCCCTTTTCCAGCCACAATCCATTGGTAGGTTAGACTGGAAAGTTCGGGAACTCCATCTGAAAGAAGAATTCGCTTCGGGCGATATTCAATGGGCAAAACGTGATTGAGCCAGCGATCGCGTACTTTGGCAGCCGAAATGACCTTCAGATTTTTCCCCTGAATGGTCAGCAGATCGGGCCGAAAGATGTGATTTTTCGCCGCCTGTTGAGAGATTGTTGGGATGGCTCCGTCATTGGCAACCGTCACGTAAATTCGAAACGTGCCTTTTCCCAATTTTTTGATCTCGGTTTTTGAAATGGAAATTTTGGGCATCTGCTCCGCGTGAAAAAGCGTAAAGGCCATATTTCGGTGGCAGAGTTCCGGCAAGGTGTAGGGCGGATTAATTCGATTGGTCATTTTTCGCCAGCCCCCTAATTCAATCTCACCGTACGTCGGATGCTTAAAGGGTTTCCATTCAATAAAATTTTCACCAAAATCCACCAGATCGTCATATTTCAGACGCTGTTTGCCGGCAGTTGCGTACCAGTTTCTTTCGCCTTTTTTGGGTTCCTTGTCGTAATATTGCCTGGAGCTCCAGAGCTCATTCGTGAATGAAAAAATGCCCAGTGTTTCATAGGTGAAGGTTACAAAACCACCACGGGTCGGGTAGAGGTCTTTGTAAATCACCATATATTTGTAGAAGGGAAGAATTTGCTCGCCCGTTTTTCCGATGTAATCGTACACACGAGCATCTCTCCCAGGATAATGGACATCCTTTGAGCCGGGCCCGCGTAAAATCATGCCGCCGGAATTGTGGTAGGATTGCACACCGGCAATATTAGGGTGCGCCAGCAAAAATTGGGTAGCGGCGTAGGATTCCGGATTACTCAGCGGAAATTCTCCGGCCCCGCCTTGTACGTAATTGGGCTGCCAATCGAGGCTGGGCCAGTTGCGATTGGGATCGTATCCACCCGGGGGATCTTCGTTAATCCGGCCGTCCCCGTCGTTGTCAATCCCCTCGTAGCCCAGAAAAATGTAATCGCCTTTTTCGCCGGGTTTCACGCGCAGCATGATTCGTGGGTCTTCCGGATCCTGTTTGAAATTGCCGTAGGGAACCTTTTTCCGCATCATCAAAATTTCGCCGTCGCCGTCCAGGTCATCGTAGCCGTCTTCGTCAAAAAGACCGTCGTTGTCGTCGTCCCAGGGGCGCTGAATGCTGCGCGAACTGTGCATCGTGTTCGGATGCTCAAACCACCAGGCACGGCCGTCGGGGTTGACCGTCGGCAGAATGTAAAACACCCGATGATCCACCAGGTCCGTGATTTTGGGATTCTTGCCATAATTTTCCATGAGAAATTGAATCGTATACAGACACACCTCGCCGCCCTGAACCTCATTTCCGTGAACATTGGCCTCAATGTACATGGCCGGTTTGCTCAGGTCGTCGCCCGTTTCCGGATTATTAATGGTCATCTCCCAGAGCTCCCGCCCCTGATAGCTTTTCCCAATGGATTGCAATTTTAGGAACCTCGGATAGGACGCCTCCAAATGCTTGAGCGCCTGCGTCAACTCGGGGTAATCGTAATAGTGATCAAACTCCAGATGAGTCGGCTTCGGGAAACCGGACACAGCCGTCAGCAAAAGTCCAATGCAAAGAATCAGATTTCCAAAAATCCGTTGCTGCAGATTATTCATCTTTAGTCTCCTTCAAAAAAATTGTCTTTTCAATTGAGCCGGCTTTTCCCGAAAGAATTTTCAGGGTTACTTTCGTCCCGGCCGGGGCATGAAGCAACCACTCCACTTTGCGCGACGTCCCCGAGCCATTCAAACGCGGAATAAAAATAATTTTCTGTCCGCTCAAAAGCTCTCCCTTTTCCGGGAAGATTTTTACCAAAACCGGTTTTGCCAACCGTGTTTTTGCTCCAAACGCGGTAGCCGTGGGTAAATAGCCTTTATTCTTCACGAGCAGAGAGAGGGAATAGACCTGATCCGCTTTTTTCAGAATCGTCAGATTTTCCACGGAAATTTGGGGAAGCAAACCCATCAAATACGCCACAAATAACGCCTGTTTTTCAATTAAACCGGGAATTGCTGTTGCCGATGCGGTTGTTCGCAGGAAAGGAGCAAACCCGCCGATTTCCACATCCCCTAATTGCGGATGCCAAAAGGGCTTCCACGGGACAAATCCCGTAATTCCCCGATCTTTAAAATAGGCCAGCCATTGGCGATCCGCACGCAGCGAGTCTTTCGGTCTCTGTCCGGTCTGTTTCATTTGCATTTTCGGCCTTTGTTTGAAGGAAGATTTTTTACGCAGCAAATCGCCTTTTGTTTCCTGTACCGGCTTTGGAATCAACATAAGAGAGGTCGAAAAATCGGGCACCCCGTATTGAAAATACACCCACTTGTAGAAATTTCCTTTCCCGCCGTCAGAAGCCTGAACCGGCTCGGCCCCCTTTCGAATCTGCATGAGCTTTTTGTAAACCCGGCTGACCCGATTAAAATACGGGATATCCTCCCCGGCTACGTTTTTTTCGGGTCTGCGGGAGAAACGCCGCCGCTGCACCGAAGATAAACCGCTCGCCGGCTTTGCAGAGCGCTGCAACAATTTTGGAGGATGAATCAGATTGTCGTGCAGACTGTAGGTGAGAACAAGCATAATATTTCGGTGATTGAACAAAAACCCGGAAACGGCACGCGTTTCGGGTTCGCTTTCCATATAGGCACCAGCCCCCACTTTGAAAGCCGGATATTCCTGAGGAAAATTCCAGTCAATATTGACTCCACCGATGCCGTCCTCGTTGTAAAAACCATCCCCGTCGTTGTCCCTTCCTTCCACGTAGAGTTTGTAAATTCCGGTTTCCCCTTTTGCCGGGTCCGCTTTTCGGAGAAGCTCGGGATTTTTGGGATCCGGAAAATAAGTTCCTTCCGGGTCACGTTTCCGCATCAGGGTAATCAGTCCGTCACCGTTCAAATCCTCCGGTCCGTCCTCATCAATCAGCCCGTCGTGATCCTCGTCCGTGGGTGTGTTGTTCCAGGGGTGATCCCATTTCACAGATTTGAAAAAATAATGGGCGCCCTCGGGATTCAGCCGGGGAATCACGTAAACCACATGTTTTTTAAGAAAAGCTGTCACGGAATCGACCTGAGCAAATTCTTCGGCATATTTTTGCACGATCCCGAGAGAAACTTCACTTCCCACCAGATGATCGCCTTCAACCTCGCCAATAAGTAAAATGCCGGTGCGGGAATCCAGTTGATCAGGTGTTCCATTTCCGAGCCGCACCAATAAAATTGATTGCCCCGATCGTGTTTTGGCCAATTCGGAAAGGTGAACAAGTTTGGGATAATGGTTTTGCAGATGCTCAAAAGCGGCTTTGAGCTGGGCATTTGTGTGATACTGAACCTTGTTCGTTTTGGCCGTCAGATTTGCCAAAAAAACAAGAACGAGCAAAATCGTCAGAAAGAATTTCTGTGAGATGATTTTCATAAAATTGACCTCCGGAAATGGGTGAAAAGTGGAAAATTCAACAAAATAATCTAACCGCAAACTTCGCAAAGAGCGCAAAGAAAAAGGCATTTCCGCTGCTTTCTCACCCACCTCCTCAACTCCTCGGAGGGGAGACGCACCGGTTCCCAACGCCTGTTTCTAAAACCAATCAGGGGGTGGGTGTCTGGGTAAAAATTATTCCACCAATCCGCCAATTAACTCATTTTCATTCTTTCAAAAACCATTGAAATGGTTTAAATTTTCCCACTCCCTCAACAATCCACGATGAAAATCGCGGGCTGCTTTAAAATTTAATTCGCCCCGCCAATTGGTTCAAACAACAATCACAACACATTGTAAATTAACATTTACCCCCCACTCAATCCTTAATCACAACCATTCTCGGATTGGTCATTTCCTCGATGGCGTACTTAAGGCCTTCCCGGCCGAGGCCGCTCTGCTTGTTGCCGCCATAGGGCATCTGGTCTACCCGAAACGTGGGGTAATCGTTAATCATGACGCCACCCACGTTAATCTTGCGAATGGCCAGCGTGGCATGCGCCAGATTTTTCGTGAACACCCCCGCCTGCAGTCCGTAGCGAGAATCATTTACCCAATTCACCGCTTTGTCAAAATCCTCAAATGGAACAAGGGACACGACCGGAGCAAACACTTCATCCTGCATAACTTTCATGTCCGGCTTGACGTCTGTCAACACGGTGGGTTCAAACATTGCCCCGCTGCGCTTTCCACCAGCAAGAATTCTGGCGCCGCCATCAACGGCTTCCTTCACCCAGGCTTCGGCGCGTTCAGCTTCCGGTTCGGAAATCATCGGCCCTACATCGCAGGCGGGGTCCAGCGGGTCACCCAACACCTGTTTTTGGGCGGCGGCACCAAACTTATCGACAAATTCGTCCCACACGTTTTGGTGTACGTAAATCCGTTGTACGGAAATGCACACCTGCCCGGAATTGGCAAAGGCACCCACCACATTGCGGGCCACCGCCCAGTTTAGATCGGCACTTTCGTCCACGATGGAGGCCGAATTGGAACCCAACTCCAGCGTCACTTTCTTGAAATCCGAGTGATTTTTAATCCACTTCCCCACCGGGGGACTCCCGGTGAAGGTGATCATTGCCAGATCGGGGTGCGTGACCAGCCAGCCTCCCACCGTAGAACCCGGGCCAAACACGATGTTCAGCGCGCCGGGGGGCAGTCCGGCTTCAAGCAGCAGCTCCCCCATTTTGATGGCCGTGAGCGGCGTGTAGCTGGAGGGTTTTAGCACCACTGTATTTCCCGACGCAATAGCGGGCGCCACCTTGTGAGCCGCCAGGTTAATGGGAAAATTGAAGGGCGGAATAGCGCCGATTACGCCAATGGGAAACCGCAGAAAAAATCCCAGACGCCCCTCGCCGCCCGCGCTGGCGTCCATGGGAACGGTTTCGCCGTGAATTTGTTTAGCCTCCTCGGCGGCAAATTTGAAGGTTTCCGCAGCGCGGTTAACCTCGCCCACGGCGTACTTCCAGG
>CAZIYL010000115.1:0-7341 GCA_964543425.1 uncultured Deferribacteres bacterium | reverse complement strand
CCCACTTCCATGACGTCAAAATAATGCATTTCTCCACCGTAAATATCATTCACCCAGAGCATAGGCTTTTTCAATTTACCAAATAATTTGACGGATCGATGCGGAATGGCAAGGCCAAAAATAAGCACACCATCGGGGTCAGAAGATTCTACTCGACTGGCAAATTCCTGGAATGCAGCATCTGTGCTTTCAAGCAGCGCACCGCCCAAAAATGTATAAGCAGGGAAAAAGGATTTCAATTTCTGAAAAAGTTGGGATGCTCGTTCTCTCGGATCTAAATCGGCGTTGGGCCATCCGGGAACGCCTTTAGGCTTGTCCGCACCCAGACCGATCACGTAAATTTCGGGTTTCATTTTCGACTCCTTAACCTGGTAAGTAATGTGCCCTGACGAATCAGGGATGTATGTGTAAGATGTGTGAAGCAGATATTTCCCCAAAGACGTATTCTACAAGGTTAATTCCTTTGGTGATAAAATGGGTAACATTAGCAAAAATCCAAAGCACGAAATCCGAAATCCCAAACAAATTCGAATGGCCAAAATTCAAAACGAAACAAAAGAATCATTTGGTTACTGTTTGATAAATTGCGTTATTTGAATTTTGGATTTGTTTCAAATTTCGATATTCGGGATTCGCATTTACTTTAACTGTCAAGTTGCCATATGGCACAAATAAAGGGACGATATGTTAATAAAATTTTAAGCCAACGCCAATGGTTAGCCCGCGGGCGAAATTAAATCAGGGCATTGGCAATTATTCATACGAATCATGTATGAAATTTTATCTAAAATTCAAATCACACACCCCGTCTTCGCCTTCGGCGAATCCACCCCTCTCAAGAGGGGATTTTTTAAGCTCTGCAACGCTTTAAAATCCTGCGAAACCAAACGTTCTCACTTTCTTTTACCCCTCTCACCCAGAACCATCCAACCCAAGTCGCTTCTATCAAGAGGGAATACAGGAGTGTGTTTTCTCCTACCCGCTGTTTCCGCTGATCCGCGCCATCCTTAAAAAATAGGAAAGCAGGATTTTTTGCTGATCTTCAGTCAGCGCTTCTTCCTCCAATTTCAGAATCTTCTCCATATCCCGCAGGGCGAGGAGCACCTCCTCCGGAATATCTTTCATCGTCTCGGGAAGAAAAATCAGGTACTGAACAGCGGTAAGCAGAAACTGACGCATGCTGTCATCCACAACATTTCGAAGCATGTCGTTGATTTGTGATGCCAGGCGAGTCACGCGCCCCTTCGAAACACTGCTTCCCGGGGCTTCAAGCGTTGTTTCGCGCGAAAACAGCGATTTGACAGCCCTGGCCAATTCAATAAAACTTCGTACCTGTTCAGAAATAGGTTCCCGAAGCATTTGCCACATTTTTTCACGGGCATCGCAAATAATTTGCCGCTTTGAAAACTCTTCTTGCCATTTCAGACGCTTGTTTTCCGGAACACGACGCCAAAAAAGCACCGCGTCCGGTAACGTGTTAAAAATATCCTCCTGCAAGAGAACCGCCAAATCCGGGCGAAAAAACGGAAGCAGCTCATTCAGTTCTTTCCTGGATGGAAGATTTCCTTTCGCCAAAACGCCATTTTTTCGAAGCAGTTCTTCCTGAAAAAGCGGAATAAAATCGCTTAAAACCGATTGATCTTCTTTCAGCGCTTTTAGAGCCGAATTCCCCGGGGGAAAGGCATCTTCAACCTGTTTAATAAACCCTAATTCAGGGTTGTGGTACAAGCGCAGCGTATTCAAAATATCCCGTACAGGCAAATGAGGTAAAATATATTGCTCAAATTTTTCCAGTCGGTCAGCGTTGCCACGCTCCAGAAATTGGTAACTCGCACGGAAAAGTCCCGTGGTAAATTGATTGACACCCAACAAAATGGTTTGTGCTTTGTTGTGGCCGATCGCTCGCAAAAGCGTGCCGTGAGTGGACAGAGGCAATGTGCTGGAAAGCCGCTCGACAATTTCCCTGCTTCTGTTCATTGCAGGCTCTTTGTTGGGACGAACCGTGGGGCGATCGCGGAGAGGCAAAAGCGTGCGAGACAGAAAATAGGAAACCACGTGAATTCCCGTCATGTCCTCCGGCCGGCCGTAAACAATTTGTCTAAAATTAGACTGCACATCATCCAGAAACTCAAGAAACAGAGCATCGTCTTCACGGCGAATCAAATGCCGAAGGGTGTTCCACGTTTCATTTCCCTGCACCGGAAGCTGAGAAGCCCTTGAAAGCACGCGAGTCCAAAAATCCCGTTGTTTAATTCCAAGGTGATAAAAAACATTTGCCAATTCCAGAGCCCGAAGCCCACGAAGCTGCTCCATCACATTTGACTGGAAGGTTCGAAAATCACTGTGGCTGAGAATCCCTGACAGAGGCGACCGTGCCCGGCGAAATGAAACCAATTTCAGAGACTCGGTGGAAGTGAAAATCTCATTATTTTCGTAAAAATCGTCAACAAAAACACGCATGCCCCGGGTAGCGTCGTAATAACCGCCCTGTCTCTGAGGCGATTCGCCCGATCCGAATTTAATTCGAATTCTCCCCAGTAAATTCTTTTCCCACATCCAGCGATCCAGCAGTTCCCGCGCATCCTGGTAAAGCGAATACGCCTTCAACTGCCCCACTTCCTGGCTTAAATCGGACCCCGCAATAAAAAATTCCCCAATAATTTCTCGAAAGCGATCTGCGGTTGGCTGTCCAAGCTTTCGCGTGGTTTCGGCAAAGTTCCAGATTTCATCCAAAAATTCGGGGATGTTCCGAATAGCCTCCAGTTCTTCAAAAAGCGGAACCACCCGAATATCGGGAAGGCTCAAATCAGGATTCTTTCGCAGGATTCGTGCTTTTTCTTCACACAGTTTCTGATAAAGTTTTAAAATTGCGCCGGCGTTGTTGGCCATGCTCACCTGAACAGCAAAAACAAATCCGTCGTACCCGTACTGACTTGCCAGCACATTCAGTTCAACCAGATTGTAAACGGTTGTGTCCACCGTAAATTGATCTTTGTCCAAAATTATTTTCTGGTGAATCCGCGGCGTCAAATAAAATCGTTTCAAATAGTTTTTGTAAGATTGCAGATAAAACAACCAATTATCCGATTGCATTTTTTCTTGATTTCGAACGGTGATGGCTTCGGTCATTTTGGTGAGCACGCGATTGATTTCAAATAATTGCCTGATCTCGGAGGATCGCTGCTTGCGATACTGCTGCATCCGGCGTTCGTTCCGATCGTTGTGTTTCCAGAGTGATTTTAAGGGATCACGCAAGAGCCCAAGCTTTCGAAAAAACTGCCGAATCTTTCCCTGTGAATATTCCAGCGGGATGGTTTTCCGGTACTTTTCTTCCAACCGACTGGTTAAAAGGGTAATTTTCTGCAGAATTTTTTGGAAATTTTCAATTCTCCCCTCAATTGATCCGATCTTCTCTAACTGCCTCCGTTCTTCAACTGACAAGAATTTTTCTTTCTGAAAAACATTAACCAGCCGAGTGAGTGCACGAATATTGGCAATAAGCGGCCCGGACACCAATGTGTGCCCTTGTCCGCTGGGTCGTGTGCTGCCGTCCCAATCGCCCCACAGCGAAAGAACAACGCCTTGCGATTCTCCAAAAAAGATTTCCTCAAAGGTTTCTGTTAGATGGAGTGCTTCCAGGTCGCAAATGGCTTCTTGCGCTTCCATCTGAGAAGAAATCGGAACATTTTCGCCAATGTATTCCTTCACGAGCGCCTGAAAAAGCGTTTTTGAAGAGACCGGTTTGTACAATTCAGGGGTCACACTCGCTCTTGCCAACTGCGTGAACAACTGCTCCACCTGAAGAGAATACATTTGCGTGGGGTGAACCGTTCGGTCAAACAGGCGCCTCGAAAAGCGCTTTCGGCGAACCATGGAAGAATCCATCCGTAATTCCCGCAGAAAATTCCGCTGCACAGCATTCCGAAAAATAGGATTTTCCCCACCAACCCGGACGGCCTCCCGGGCAGTTACCCAGTCGCGGAGCCTGTTTTGAAGAAATTGCCAGCGAACGGGCAAAAATTGTTTCAAAAATTCCTGAGTAAAATACGAATCGTTTCGTTGCTTTCGAGCCCAATCCGGCAGCACTCCCCAAAATTCGGTTCTTGCCAGATTTTGAATCTCACGAAACAGAGCATCTGATTTTCCCTGAACGGCTTTCAATTTTTGTCTGGTAAGTGCGGCGGCCGTTACCCTGCGAAAAAGATCGGATTCCGACAGGGAATAAAAACGGTAGTTTTCCGCCTGCCGCCGTATTTGCTCCGACAATTCCGTTACGAGACGACGAATTTTTCGGGGGATGGTTTCGATTTCCAACCGGCCGCCAAGGGTTAACCGAAAACTGCGTCTGGCCAGATCAAATCCCTCTGCCGTCTGCGAAAAATTGGTCATTGGAATCAAACCAATACCTTGATCGGCCAATTGAAACGCAATTTTTTCAATTTGAACCGTGTCCGGCATATTTTCCACAAACAGAAGCGGGTACATCGCCCCTTCAGGAGGAAAATAACTGATTCTATATGGATTCGTTTCCGAATCCAGTAATTCAAATTCTTCCTGAATGGCTGTTCCCCGCTCCAACATAATCCAATCCCGCAATTGAGCAAACCGGGCAACCTTCCCTTCCCCCCGGCGGTAGAACAGCGTGCTTAAGAGAATGGCCATTAAATTTGGCGGGATGTGAGCAAGCGCCGCTGAAAGCTTTTCCCGCAGCAAGGGGTCCGGCACGACACAAACGGCCAGCCGCGCACCTGCCTTACAATCCGTTTTGGAAATAGACTGCAGGGTTACCAGATAGCGAAGCCGGGACTCAGGAAATTTGCCGAGCGAAATTAATTGAAGCGCAAGTATTTTCAAGCTTTTTATTGGAATGCGCTCAGCACGGGCTTTCGGCGGTGCGACGACGACATCCGAATAGGAAAGATCGTCAATCAGTCGAATCTTATTCCGAAGGCAAAAGAGCAAAATTTTCTCAACATCCCGCTCATTCCAGATTTTTCCCGTTGCATTGTGCGGATTATTCAAGATTACAGCACCGTAGTTGCGCCAGTTGGAATCAGCTGACAGTTTTTCATGCAGAATTGAGATGAAGCGATCGGAATCTAATTGAAGGTTTTCTTTAAGAGGTACAGCCGTTACTTTAGGAAACGCATCACCCACCGTCCAGCTAAAATCAGGAACCACGACTTCTCGAATGCCCCAGGAATCGGCCATGGCACTCAATGCCGTGCGAGCCGAGCCGCTTACCAAAATCAGATGATCCGGTTGGTACTCCGGGCGAAGCTGCCGGAAAACCGACAGGAAAGATTGCCTCAGGTCAACCTGAAACGCAGGATTCCCCAAGCTCTGAAAAAAATTCCGAACAATGTCTTCCTGACGCTTTCCGAGGAACGGATCTGCAGAAGATTGGCGCTTTCGTTTCCCGCTAAAATCGGGAATCTTTTCAGAAAGCTGAGTCGCTAAATGTTCCGAATGACTGGCAAATTGAGCAGCCCATTGCCCAAGATTTTGGCCGAGCGTTTCGGCTGCTTTTTGGGTACTCTTGAGAAAAAAAGCAATTCCCGCCGGAAGCGGGGTTTCGGAATCAACGGCACCTAATCCGGCATTTTCGGAAGTAAGCCGATCCGAGAGCTTCCCTTTTGGCATCCGATCCGACTGAAATGTTCCGTCTTCTCGCAAAAAGAAATTTAGCAGCTTAATTTCACTGGCCGACGGCGTGCCCATTTTTTTAAAATGCTGGCGATTGAAAGCGGCAATCACATCCGCCGGAGCCAAAACAAAAGAAAGGCTGGAGAAATTCAATTGAGAATGAATGGCCGCAGGCGACAAAATGCGAATCGTTTGGCCCTTCAATTTCGAAAAGGCTGCCATGCTTTCGGCTTGCAGCGATTCATTAACTTCGACTAAAAGAACAGGATGTTGCAGCAGAAAATCACCAAGGCGTTGACGATTGTCTGAAGATAATTCCTGAAGCAAAAGAATAAATGGCAGTGAATCGGGCTCGCCATTTTTGTAGAATTCTTCCAGCTCCTGGGAAAAAGGGGAATTTGTTTTTTCAAGGCTGATTATTTGCTTTGAATGAGCGCCAAGAATTTGGGAGTACGGCAAGCGTCCCAGCATGAGACCCCGTACAGAGGCGTGTTCGGTCTGCTCGAAGAGCACCTGGAGCAAAAGTTTTAGAGCCTGCCAGCGCCCGCCGGAAGCGATGGCAAATTCCGGAGCATTTTTTTTATTCCCCCCGAAATCATATCGTGTGGGCGATTCCTGGACGCGACTAAAAAAAATTTCCAGCTTGCGTGCCAGCGTTCCCGGATTCCCGGGCGAAAATCCGCCTGAAGGAGAGTAGGCCACTGCCTTTCGGGACGTTTCAAACAAAAGGCTGAAATAATCAGACAGTACGCGGTCATCAAGTTCGGAAAGAAACTCGTTTTCCTCAAAATCCTCTGCAAACGGGTGCAGAAATTCGCTTCCCGAAAGAATGGCGTTGTAAAGCCGATCGAGCGATTCATCCTGCACCGGGTTCCCAATGTGAAAATCCACACGCCGCTCAGGCTCGACAGGAGCATCGGCCGTGCGCTTGCTAATTTCTCCGACAAGCGACGGAGGAGATGGTTTAAGTTTTAAGAAGGACATTGTTTTAGATTAAGATTGAGAAAAACGACCGCCTTCCCCCTGTTAGGCTTTGTATTCGGTCTCTTTTTATTATTCAGTGAATTTTTGTTCCTCTTTTCAGGCATTGCGTGACTGAAGCGTTTCCAGCAAAGCCTGTAAAATTTTTGGCAAGCCGTCCTGAATTTCAGGGGAAAGCGAAATAACCGTTCGGGCGCTTTTGAGCTGCTGGCTTGCCTCCACCAATCGCGTTAATTGCGGCGTAAGCATCATCAGCTCGGGATGCTTGCTAAGCAGGTCCGCTTCTTCCTGTTCCACTTTCAGGGATAGGCGCTTTTTCTCGGTTTCCATTTCCAGTAATTTTTGTTCCAGCTCTGCAGATTTTAGCTCCTCAATTTCTCTCAATTTGAGCTGTTCCATTTCCATTTTGTGTTTCATACGAGCAATTTCGTCATCCGCCGTCAAACGCAATTTTTCTGTGGCAATTCTGGACTGCTGGTTCGCTTTTTCCGTTTCCTCCTGAATGCGGGCTTCTTCCTGTTTTCGAATGGCATCTGCGATTTTTTTATCGGCCGCCTCCGCCTCGGAAACAACCACAGAAGTTACGGCAATTCCAAAATTCGGCGCCAACTCCTGAATCTTTTGCCTAAGCATGTGGGATAATTTATCCCGCGTAACCTGTGTAATATCAAGAGGCTCCACTAATTCCCCAACCAAGCCCTGCACCGTACCGGA
>CAZIYL010000114.1:0-7438 GCA_964543425.1 uncultured Deferribacteres bacterium | reverse complement strand
TTACGTCAGATGTGGAAATCCTGCCCATTCGAAAAGATTCTGCCTGCCCGCTTTGTTCTCGGGAGGATGTCTCTCTGGATGATTTCGATTATTCCCATTTATGTGAATTCATCGAGGTATAAAAACAACAAAGTCCTTTCAATCCGATCATCCGAAATTTTACCGAACGTATCAAAAAAAAACTTGATTTTCGACAAAAATCATTTTATATTGAAAACTCAATAATATTAGAATATAGAAATTTTCTAATATTTTACAAGGATAATAAATTGAGAAATAGCGCATTAATAAAAAAGGCCGAAATCCTAAAAGTTCTTGGTCACCCGGTGCGATTGAGCATAATTTGTAAGCTTTACGACGAGAAACAGAACGTCAGTCAATTGTGCAATTGTCTGGATGTTTCTCAGCCGGTGATTTCACAGCACCTGGCCGTCATGCGATCCTTCGGTTTGGTCGAAGGAAAGCGCAATGGAGCAAGGATCACTTACAAAATAAAGAATCCTTTTGTAAAGGATATTGTTCGACTGATCATTGAATAGGCAAAATTGTGTTGTTAAACAGGCAATTTTAGAAATCGGGCAAATGACAGCCATCTTATTCGGCATTTGGATTAGATGTTTTCTGATCCTCTTCTAATCAACAAAGAGGGCTTGATTAAATGGGAAAAAAAGTAGACAAAGAAGTGACCATTGAGGAACTGGTGATCAAATTCCCAGAATCTGTTAAGTACCTGATGGACAAAGGAATTAAATGCATTGCCTGTGGAGAACCCGTTTGGGGCACCCTGGAAGAAAATGCAAAAGAAAAAGGCATGAACGAGCAAACTATCGAATCTGTTGTGGAAGAACTAAACAGCTTAATTTCATCGGATTCAAAAATGGAGGACAAGTAATCTATGTCAGCGACGCAGAATCAGCCGAAGGTAATTGTTTTCACAACCCCAACCTGCCCGCATTGCCGTGCGGTAAAACAGTATCTAAGACAACATCAAATTCGCTTCAAGGACATCGATGTTTCCAGAGATCAGCGAGCGGCCACTGACATGGTTCGTCGAACCGGACAAAGTGGGGTGCCTGTTATTCTCATTAATAATCGTCCCGTTATTGGATTTAACAGACCTAAAATTAATCAAATGTTGGGCATACGCGGTTAAAAAAGGAGGTTTAATAAAATGAAATTACAGCCATTGGATGATCGGGTTTTAATCGAATTGCAAGAGGAAAAAGAAACCACGCGTAGTGGGATTATTATTCCCGAATCAGCCAAAGAAAAACCCAGAATGGGTACCGTTGTTGCGGTTGGTACCGATGAAGATTTAAAAGAAGTCATTAAAGAAGGTGATTCGCTGTTGTTTGCAAAATATGGAGGTGAAGATATTTCACTGGACGGAAAAGACTACATAATTTTGCAAAGAAGCGATATTCTTGCGATCATCAAAAAATAGGCTTCTAATTATTGTTGGGGTGATTCTGTCTGATCACCCCCTTATTTTTTAAAAATATCAGCGATCGGAATATTTTGCTTGACAATTTCTAAATAAATATTTATATTATTTGGTGATGAAAACAAAGACTAAAAAAGACAGAAAAGAAAAAAAGGCAGCCGCACGTGACACCAACTTGCCTTTTACACGGCGAAATTACCAATTGTTTGTAATCGGCCTTCTTGTTTTAACGATTGGTTTTATTTTCCTGAGCATTGGTCCCTGGAACAGTTTCTGGTCGCGAACACTGGCTCCGGTCGTTTTGGTAATCGGTTATGTTATTGTTATTCCGTGGTCTATTCTGTATCAGAAAAAATCGAGATCATCTTCAAAATAATCTTTTGGGGACGTAGTTCAATTGGTTAGAGCACTGGCCTGTCACGCCAGAAGTTGCGAGTTCGAGTCTCGTCGTCCCCGCCAAAAAAAGCCAGCCTGGAAGGTTGGCTTTTAAGTTTTTTGCTAATTTGGGCGCTTAGCTCAGTTGGTTCAGAGCGCTGCCCTTACAAGGCAGAGGTCACTGGTTCGAATCCAGTAGCGCCCACAAAAACCCATATTCCCCCATTTTATCATCCGATTATTTTTCCCCCAGCCGAATTTCTACGATTTCAGCCGGTGCTCCAATTCGAATTGGCGGTCCCCAGGTGCCAACTCCATTGCTAACATAAATAAACATCTTCCCTATTTGTTTCAGGCCGGAACTTACTTCATAAACCAGATCCGTCACATAATTGAAAGGAATCATTTGCCCATGATGTGTGTGTCCGCTTAGCTGCAAATCAATTCCTGCACGGGAGGCTTCTTCCAATCGAATAGGACGGTGATTGAGCAGCACAGTTGGCAAGCCCGGATCAACAGACGTCAGCAATTCGGAATAGGGCACAATCATTTCATTTTCAAATCGTTTTGCTTCGATATCATTAACGCCCACCAGATTCAAAATATTGCTAATTTGAGTACTTTCATTTTTCAGCACCCGAACCCCCGCTTTCTCCATAATATCCATCGCTTTCCTGACACCCGAATAATATTCGTGATTTCCGGTGACCCCGTACACGCCAAATTTACTTTTTAGCTTTGAAATCGGGGTAATAATTTTTTCCGACTTTGCCGCATTTTCATCCACCAAATCGCCTGTAATTACAATTAGGTCTGGATTGAGCTCATTCACGCGCTGTACCAGGCGTTCAAGGCGCTTCTTGCTGAAAATGGTATTCAAGTGAACATCCGATAGGTGAATAATTTTAAAAGGGTTATGACTTTGCGGTAATTTGTTAAGAATTAGATTTACACGCCTTATTTTCGGATGTCTCGCCATAAAATAGCCATACGCCAAGGTAAGTGAAACCACACCGAGGATTGCAAAGCCAATTACATTCAAGGAATGTTCTGAAAGCATTTGGAAGATGGTTCTGCCAAGAAATAGCTTTAGAAACAAATTCAGGCCATCCTGAGCAACAAAAATAATAAAAAAATAGACAATGGCTCCCAACCAGAAAGAGCCCGGCCAGAGCAAGAGTTTGTTCAAGTTACCCTTTTTCGTCAGCTCAGAAATTCGACCCACCGGAAATGCAAAAATTGCAAAAAGCAAAAACGCTTTTAATCCTATCAGAAGGGAGCGGGATAATACGAAAAACTCAATCAGATGAGTGTAGATGTAGTAGTTAATGAGAATGTAAAAAAAGAGGACAGTTCCAAGGAAAAGAAGGAGCTTTGCCAATTTCATAAAAACAGCCTTTCATTTTGTCTTGGCCAATTTATGCCTGGAGCCAGACATTTTCATTTCCGACGACTGTACGCACGCGATTGAGAAATTCCTCATGGAAAGGAACAAAAAGCGATTTCGATCGAATGAGATATTCCCGCTTGTGTCCATTAATAATATGCAAAAGAACATTGCATTTTCCACGATTTGCCTGAAAAAGCTTCTTAATGTCAGACAATTTTTCTTCGCTCAATTCATTAATATGTAAATTAACGCAAACCGTTTTCGCATATTTTTCTCTTGCCTTTGAAAGAGAAATGACCTCCGAACACAATATTTTCGCAGATGCCTCCTCCTGTTTCGACACTTGCCCCAAAATCAGAACCATCGAATCGGGCTGCAAAAGGTCACGGTGCTTCTCGTAAATGTCGGAAAATACAACCACGTCAGATGTTCCGGAAAAATCTTCCAGCGTAACAAAAGCCATTGTTTTTTGTTTGCGATCTGTGTGAGTTCGCATCTTGGTAATAATTCCTCCCACCCGAACCATTGCTCCGTGCTCTTGTGAAGCCAAATGCGAAAGTGAAACCGTTGAGAAGGTTTGAATGTCATTTTTAAATCGTGAAAGCGGATGCCCGGACAAATAAAATCCCAGTAATTCCTTCTCAAGCGCCAGTTCCTTTTTTTTATCCCATTTTTCCACATCCGGCATTTCCGGATAATGACCATTTGTTTTGCTCGCTTCCTTCCCTCCCAGATCGAAAATAGAAGTCTGTCCCAGCATGTGCTCGTTCTGAACACTCTGCGCGTAATTGATCGCAATTTCCACCGCAGCCTGTAATTGTGCACGGTGTCCCTGTAAGGAATCCAGCGCACCGGCCTGAGCGAGGCTTTCCATGACTTTCTTATTCACCAATCGCAGATTTAAATTTTGCACAAGATCAAAGATTGTTTTAAACTTTCCGTGCTTTTTCCGTGCTTTAACTATGGATTGAATGGCACCGCGTCCCACATTTTTAATCGCACCTAATCCAAAGCGGATATTTCCATCCACAACGGTAAATTTTGCGAAACTTTCATTAACATCCGGGGGCAACACGTTAATTCCCATTCGTTTGCATTCATCCATTAAAATCATAACGCGATCCGCATTCCCCATTTCGCTGGTAAGCGAGGCGGCCATAAATTCTGCCGGGTAGTGTGCCTTAAGATAAGCCGTTTGGTAGGCCACCACCGAATAGCCCGCCGCATGGGATTTATTAAACCCATAACGGGCAAACTTTTTTATGAGATCAAAAACCTCTTCCGCGGTTTTTGCGGGAATATTATTTTCTTGAGCACCCTTTAAAAATTTCACGCGTTGCTCTTGCATGAGCTCGCTTTTTTTCTTCCCTATTGCCCGTCGAAGAATATCGGCTTCCCCCAGCGTAAATCCGGCCAATCGACTGGCAATTTGCATTACCTGTTCCTGATAAACAATGATGCCGTACGTCTCGGAAAGCACCGGCTCCAGCAGCGGATGCGGATATTCGATTTTTTTTACACCCTGTTTTCGATCGATAAAATCGTTGATATTTTCCATTGGACCCGGGCGGTAAAGGGCATTCATTGCGATTAAATCTTCAATCCGATTCGGCTTCAGCTTTCGCAGATACTCCCGCATTCCGCTGCTTTCAAATTGAAACACGCCTACCGTTTCCCCTTGCGAAAAAAGCTCGTAGGATTCGCGATCGTCCTCTGGAATTTTATCCAGATCAAAATCCGCTTCCCTGCGCCTGATGAGCTTCACCGTGTCATCGATTACAGTCAGCGTACGAAGACCAAGAAAATCCATTTTCAACAGTCCAATTTCCTCGATCCATTTCATGTCGTACTGGGTGGTAATATCGCCTTCTTTGGATTTGTAAAGGGGAACAAAGTTGGTGAGGTCTTCGGGAGCAATCACCACGCCGGCAGCGTGTGTAGACGCATGACGCGATAAACCCTCCAAAACAAGCGCATATTCAAAAAGCTTTTTGTAGATTTCCTCATCATTGTTTTCCACGAGGTCTTTTAGTTCCGGCACATCTTTCAAAGCGTCGCCCAGCTTCGTGTTCGGAGGAATCATTTTTGCAATCTTGTCCACATCGCTGTAGCGCATTTTCAGCACACGTCCCACATCGCGAATCACCGCACGGGCAGCCATGGTTCCGAAGGTAATGATCTGGGCAACGTTTTTTTCACCATATTTTTTGCGAACGTATTGAATCACTTCTTCCCTGCGCTCATAGCAAAAATCGATGTCAATATCGGGCATGTTGACGCGCTCAGGATTCAGGAAGCGTTCGAAAATCAGGTTGTAACGAAGAGGATCGATATTGGTAATTCCAATTGCGTACGAAACAAGGCTGCCAGCCGCCGAGCCGCGTCCGGGGCCAACGGGGATGTCATTATTGCGGGCGTACGAGGTGAAATCGCGAACAATCAGAAAATAGCCCGAAAACCCCATTTGCTTAATCACCGAGATTTCATGATCAAAACGCTGTTTAATTTCCGGAGTGATTTCCGCGTAGCGTTTCTGCAATCCCTCCCAGGCAAGTTTCTCCAAATAATCATCCAGAGTTTTCGCATTTTCACCCGGTGGAATTTTATAGACCGGCAAATGGAGCGTTCCAAATGGAATTTCCAGATTACACTTTTCCACAATTTCCAATGTGTTTTCGATGGCTCCCGGATAATCTTTAAATAGTTTTTCCATTTCATCCGGCGATTTAAAATAGAGTTCCTTCGTGGAATATCGCATTCGTGTAGGGTCGTCGTAATCCTTGCCGGTTTGTAAACACAACAGGATATCGTGGGCATCGGCATGTTCTTTTTTCAAATAGTGAATATCATTTGTGGCCACCAGCGGAATTCCCAAATCATCGCTTAGTTCCAGCATCCCCTGACGTACAATTCCTTCCTCTTCAATTCCGTGATCCTGAATTTCCAGGTAGAAGTCCTCACCGAAAATGTCTTTGTATTCCAAAGCGCTTTTCCGCGCCGCGTCCATTCCCTGCTTTACCATTTTGCGGGGAACCTCTCCATGCAGACAAGCCGTCAGCGCAATCAGCCCCTCGTGATGTTTCCAGAGTAGTTCCTTGTCGATTCGCGGTTTGTAGTAAAAGCCCTCCAGAAAACCCGCACTTACCAACTTTAGGAGATTTCGATATCCCTCTTGATTTTTGGCCAGAAGAACCAAATGATAGGCATTATCGCGGCCCTTTTGTGTCGTTTTTTCAAAGCGGCTTTCCGGAGCCACATACGCTTCCACGCCAATAATCGGTTTAATTCCAGCGGCTTTTGCCTTTTTAAAGAATTCAATAGCGCCAAACATATTCCCGTGATCCGTAATGGCAAGGGCGGGCATTTTGTACGTGGTGGCCAATTCCATCATATCCTCAATACGGCAGGCACCATCCAATAAACTGTAGTGTGTGTGATTGTGAAGATGAACAAATGAACTCATACGGATTTTGCACCCTTTTTTTATTGTATGAATAATTTGGATCAAAACATTTAAGATATAAAGATAATAAATTTTTTATGGGAATAAAAGATAAAATTCTTTGGAGAGAATTAAAACTTATCGCGGAGGTGTCTGCCTCAAATAAAAAATAGAAGATTAGTGGCGGATTTCGTAAATTCTGGTACGTATTTCTGTAGACAAATAGCATCCCACGATCTAAAGTTAAAATAAATACGAAATCCAAATATCGAAATTGGAAATTAATCCAAAATCCCAATAAGGCAATTTCTAAAACAATAACAAAATGGTTCTTTTGCTTCGTTTTGAATTTTGGTCATTCCAATTTGTTCACCCCGTTAGATAAATTTAAAGGGAACAGTAGATTGCTTGATAAAAGCGGTTTCTTGGAATTTGTTCCTTTAAACAAACAATCATTATCTAACAGGATAAAGGATTTCGGATTTCGTGCTTCGGATTCTAACTAAAGTTACCTATTTTTGGTACCAAAAGCATCAACCTTGTAGAATACGTCACACCATTTACGAAACAAACTACCAAGCTGAGCCAACCTGTTCGGGTAAATTTAGGCCGAAGTTCATTCATTAGATGACGTATTCTTCGAATCCAATTATCCGGAATAATAAAAAGCGCTTTCCGTTGAAGGAAAAGGCTTTTTTTAGTATATCTCAAAGCTACGTGATCGTTCCAAACTAAGCTCACGATTTCAATCGTGGGGAACCTAAAAAGAAAAGAGAAAAAAACCGCT
>CAZIYL010000113.1:0-7524 GCA_964543425.1 uncultured Deferribacteres bacterium | reverse complement strand
TTGAAGGAACAGCCAACACATTTTTCAAAACAAATGATTCGAGCCTCACATTGGCATACATACCGGGTTTCAGTTCGCGTGTCGGGTTTGGAATTTCGAGCCGAACCTTTATGGTTTTTGACTTTTCATCAAGATATGGATAAATATAGGATACCCTCCCCTCAAAACTTCTACCTGGCAAATAAGACAAATTAACGATGGCCTTTTGTCCGTTCTGTACCCACGGAAGCTCATAATCATAGATGCTGGCAATCACCCATACAGTTGACAAATCTGCAATTTGATAAAGATTTTGACCTTCTTTTATATGCATTCCATCAATGGCATTTTTATGAATTACAATTCCATTTGTCGGCGAATCTATCCTTAATGTCTTTTTCACAATATGTGTCCGCTCCAGTGCAGATACCGCTGAAGCCGGAACATCCCAGTAGAGTAACCGTTTTCGAGTGGATTCAAGAAGCGATTGTGCCCTTTGCCGTATCGAACCGGAGGATGCAGCACCTATCAATTTGTTTGTTTTCAGCGCAAGTAAATATTCTTGTTGTGTCGTCACCAGATCCGGAGCATAAATCTGTAAAACAGGTTCTCCTTTGCGAACTCTTTGTCCTGTATAAGAAATATAAAGCTTCTCGATCCAGCCTGAGATCTTGGTTGAAATTGTGTACAGCCCTTTCTCGTTATATGTAATATTTCCCACAGTACGAATGGAGTGCGTAAAATTGATTCGCCTAACTTTTATTGTTTTAACTCCCATATCTTGCACTGTGGTCGGATCGATTTTGACCGTTCCGGTTGTGGCTTTCTGCTGTCCTTCATAAACCGGAATTAGATCCATACCCATCTTTGATTTTCCGGGATGATCATATATTTCCGTCGGATCCATCGGCGCCTGCCAGTAAAGAATTTTTCCCTTTTTCTCCGGATTTTTCTTTTTATTCAATGGTTTGTTTTCAGCCATTTTCATTGCATTTTTTTGATTTATGGATTTTTCCATCAGAGAAAAACCTGTTCCGACAATCGCAATTCCAACAACCGAAACACTTAAAATAAGTGCAATCAATTTCTTTCGATCCATTTTTATCTCCTGAATTTTCTGATATGTAGTGTCAAAAGTTTTTGCCAATTTAAAAATTTAATTCTTCGGTTATTAGAGGAACATCCCAATTACCGCTTGGTTCAAAATCAATTAGCAGTTCAGAGACTATTACCACCTGCAAATATCATGTCCGGTTATAAAATGGATTCGGAAGCGCTCCATATAGCGTTGGTAGGCTCTTGGACAGCAACTTTCTTCTCCCACACCCGGAAATAGTTTTCCTCAATTATTTTTTCAATCCTTCATGCAACTTTTGGCGTTGCCCAAAAGTTATATTTTTAAAATCTCCGGTTTTTCAACTCTTCTTACATTCTCAAGACTCAGTAATCCTTGAATGTTCCCCGAATACTCAAGGAAGCGAGTATCGAGGGGGTACGATTAGCATTTGAGGTGGTTCGTGTTTGTTGCTTGCCTCGATACTTTGTCCCGCCAAGTCGGGCTATAACTTGACAACTGGTATTCGGAATCATTTCAATCCTCCGACCACGTACTCCAATTCTGCCAGCGATTTAAAATAATCGCTCATAACCCGCTGATAGTCCAGCTCGACGTTGAACAGGGTCATCTGATTGTTAATAAGCGTTAAAAAATCTACTTTGTCATTCTGGTAACCGGCCATCGCCGACTCCAGGGATTGGCGGGCCTGGGGCAGAATACTTGTGCGGTAAAGGACTTCCTGCCTGCGGCTGCGCTCAAGAGCACTCAGCGTATTGTCCAGCGTTTCGGAAATTTGATTAAGTACCTCCTTAAAGCCGGCTTCGGTTTGGCTACTGGCAAAAGTAGCCGCTTCCATTTGCTTGTTTTGCTTACTACGGGCAAAAATCGGCAGATTAAAACTTAATCCCATCGAAACGATATCCTGCCCGCCCATACCGTTAACCAATGGATTGCGTTGCATGTAGGCCAGCGAAAGGGTGAAATCGGGCCAATAGCTCTTCCGTGCCAGGGCAATTTTAGCTTTGCTTTGTTGCAGCCGCTTTTGCCAGGCCTTAATTAACGGCCGTTTTTGACGCGCTTGGTAAAGCAGCCCTTTATCAGATAAGGAGGAGAAATTGGGCAAAGGCGGGAGCGAAGTTGCCCCGATCGGGGTGCCGATGTTTCGGTTGAGCAGGCGGTTCATTTGCGCTTGAACGGTTTGACGTTTTTGCCCCAAGACAAGCCGTCGCTCGCTCAACCGTGCCAATTCAACCTGTGCTTTAAGCACATCTTGCTGTTGGCCTTTGCCTACCACATATTTGGCTGTGGCGATTTTAACAAATTCCCCCAAAAGGGACCGATTTCTCTTCGTGGTTTCGAGCGCCTGATCCAGATAAAACAAATTGTAGTAGGTTGTTTTGACCTGCTTGATAAGCAGGTTTTTGATTTCCATGTAATTTGCCGCGCTGATGTCTGCTTCTTGCCGGGCAATAGATGATTTGAGTCGCAGTTTTCCGGGAAAGAGGAATTTTTGCATCAGGCTAATTTGTTTGCCGGTCATCGTCTGCTGATTAAATGCGAAACGGTTGGCGGGAATATTCATCAAACTCAGACCAAGAACGGGGTCGGGCAGTGCGCCGGATATGGGAATTTGCGATCGGTGCATATAAATAGCGTTTTGCAATACTTTAAGCTGTGGGTTATTGCTTAGAGATTCGCTGATGAGCGCTTGTAAATTGGCAGGGATTCTTGTTTGGGCAGACGCGGATGTGATAATAAAAAACGTGGTCACAAAAAGCGAATGTAAATATTTCTTAAAAAACAAAAGAATGTCTCCTTTGATTGGTTGTATTTTTAGTAAATCGAAATATTTTTTCTTTTTTTGCAAGATTGATTTTGTCAATTTATATCGCGCCTGTGTCGTGTCGGGTATAGACCATAGATGCTTCCGGCAATAACAATCAAACTGAACCACCAGAAAAGACCATAGCCATGAATATAACATTTGAGCAACCAGGCGTTGTTGGCAGAAGAAGTCCGGCGCGAATTGCAGCCATCGTGAAATGTGGCGGCGTTATAATCGACAATAGGATTTCCCTCATCCAGCAATAGATGATAAAAACAGGTGTACCGTGAACGAATGGGCAGTGGAAAAAAGAGAACCGAACCCAACAGTCCTAATGCCAATAGGCCGAAAAGCACGCCGTTTTTTAGATGAAAAATGCAATCTGTCATTCCAATTAAACCCTTTGTTGAATTTTATTATTAGGCCTCAAATAGTGTGCCGAAATTTTGGAAGCTGCCTGAAAAGGGCCGGTAACACAATGAAATTAAATAGATTATATTTGAGACGTGACTGGGTAAATCGCTTTTTATGTGGATAAAATAAACGAGAAGTGTAGAATATTCTGCAATCCTTTGTAGAATATTCTGCTTTTTACTCTATGTGGATTTTTGGAAATTTTGGAACCAAGGTTGGAAAAACAATGGTTCTGGATGAATTCACTCTAAAATACGTTTGATTTATATAACTATTTATAAGTGCACTCTTAAGAGAGGGCTGAAGCCCTTAATTTTGTGGGCTGCTTGCTTAAACCCCACCCTGAACAGGTTGTGTAAAAATACGGCAGATCATATTATTGCCAGAAGTCTACCGGCAGGAAATTGACGTCGACCTATCGCTCATTAAATTTTGAATGACCCCGCAAATTTCAATCTGTGGACATGTCGTACCTACGGCACTTAAATGAATGGGGTTCGATATATGACTACAAACATTTCGCACCTAACGGCGCTTTAATACACTGATTGGTTAATCCATAGTTAATCTTAATAATTACAGTCCTGTAGAGATGAAATGTTAATAGCCAAACAAAAAAGAGCCGTTAGGAAGTCCCGTGGGGACGATATGTTAATACAGTTTTGGGTTGGCACCTATTGCCGGATAGCGAACGAGGATGTAATCTTTTTCAAATCTTTATTATTACGATATTGCACACCGGTGGTCGCGTTTCCAATGTCGCTCCCATTGATCGCTCTCAATAACATCAAAACGCAAATTGCCTTTATTTTCGCACAGTCTGTAAATGGCGGGGCTATTCACAGAAATAACAATGTGTTAGCCCCGACATTTATGTCGGGGAATAAGAGTACACTTTTTAAGCCATTCAGAGCTTTTTAGAGTGGGGCCATGGGTTTTTCAGAGAGAAAATAGGTGCCAAAAGTGTTTTGTGGCTCAAATCCCAAGTTTTTTCATTCGGTAAAGAAGGACATGTCGTGGAATTTTGAGCAAACGTGCCGCTTCCGATTGATTGCCTTTGGCTTTCTTCAAAGCCTCTGAAATGGCCAGCGTTTCGATTTCATCCAGTGCCATTCCTTTAGGAGAAAGCTGGATATTGGATGTGTTGAAGCCGGATGCGTTGCTTGTAATAAATTCGGGAATATCTTTTAACGCAATCCGCTTATTTTCGGCCAACGTCACCATACGTTCGACTAAATTTTCCAGCTCACGCACATTGCCCGGCCAGTTGTAATGCATCAAAGCCTGTAAAGCCTTGGGCGAAAGGGAAAAATCTTTGCCCCTTCGGTATTTTTGCAGGAAAAAATCCACTAAAAACGGAATATCTTCCTTGCGTTCTCGCAGGGGCGGAATCTGAATGGGCACTACACTTAAGCGGTAGAATAAATCTTCACGAAATTTCTTTTCTTTCATTAATTGCCGCAAATCTTGATTCGTAGCGGCGATAACGCGCACGTCCACATTTATCGGCTTGTCGCTACCGATGCGTTCGAATTCCTGTTCCTGCAAAACGCGCAGCAGTTTGGCCTGCAAATCTTCATGCAGGTCTCCGATTTCATCCAGAAAAATCGTCCCGCTGTTTGCCTGCTCAAATTTGCCCATGCGATCCTTGATGGCCCCGGTAAAAGCGCCTTTTACGTGGCCGAACAGTTCGCTTTCCAATAGATTAGCCGGAATGGAAGGACAGTTGATGACCACAAACGGTTTGTCTTTACGGGCGCTATTAAAGTGAATCGCCCGGGCAATCAATTCCTTACCGGTTCCGCTTTCGCCCAAAATGAGCACCGATGCGTCGCTGTCAGCCACGAGGTGGGTAATTCGCAAAATTTCCTGCATGGCGCCGCTTTCGGCAATCATGTTTTTAAATTTGAATTTATCGGTTAATTCCTGTTTTAATGTTCGGTTTTCGGCTTGCAATTTTCGCAGTTTGACAGCTTTTTGTAATGCGAACAAAAGCTGTTCTTTGCCAAAGGGTTTGGTCAGGTAATCATCCGCGCCTATTTTACAGGCTTCCACTGCACTTTCCACGTTGCCGTAAGCGGTAATCAGTAAAAAGACCACCTGCTTGTCCATCCGGCGTACCTCCTTTAAAACTTCAATGCCGCTCATGTCCGGCATTTGGATATCGGAAATGACCGCATCGTAAGGGTTGTGTTTGAATTTTTTCAGTCCTTCCTGGCCATTCAGGGCCGTGTGTACCTGGTAACCCTGCTGCTTTAGCTGATAGCCGATCACTTTACTCAGATTCAGGTCGTCATCGATTAATAAAATAGTCATTTTTGTATCGCTTTCTTTTCATTTTTGGTGGCTGCTTCTTGATGCGAAATGTCGATTGCCGGAAGCTCAATGTGTTCATCGCTCAAAGGTAAAATAAGACTGAATTTCGTCCCTTCGTTTTTAGCACTTTCAAGTTCGATTTCCCATTTATTTTCCTCGGCAATCCGTTTAACGATGGCCAGTCCCAACCCCGAACCGTTTATCTTGGTTGTGAAAAATGACTGGAAAACGTGAGAAAGTTCCGATTCGGCAATGCCTTCACCCTGATCGCGAACCACGATACGGATAAAATGATCAACGATATGCGCGCTGATCCAAATTCCCCCTCCATCTGGCATGGCTTGAATGGCATTCAAGAGCACATTCATCAAAATTTGCCAGATGTGAATGGAATCGCCTTTGACCATTAGCGGATGATCATCCGTCTGTACGTGCAATTGAATATTGCTCTTACGCGCTTTTGCCCTTAACATCAGCGTAACATCGCTAACAATCTCGCGCACATCAAACAGGGAAATCATTTTGCTTTTTTTCTTGGCATAATTCAGGTAATTTTCAACCACTTCATTCAGCCGCTGGGTCTCGTGAATCAAAATATCAAAGAACTCCAGATTCTTGATGTCTTCAGGAACAGCATCGCGGATAATCTCCACCGCGCCGCGAATGGAGCCCAATGGATTGCGCACCTCATGGGCCAGATTGGCCGTTAGCTCTCCGATGAGGGCGAGACGGTCGGCAGCCTTAAGCTGTTGTTCCATTTCAAAGATTTTCTCGGTCTTTTTGTGTAATTCTTCCAGCGATTGTTGCAAATGTTTGGCGGCTTGCCGGTACTTTTCTTTTTCTTCCTTTTCGCCCTGCGCCTTAAGTCCGATTAGGTAGCCCAGCGCAAGAAACAATGCGATTTGTAAAAACCGGATGAGATTGTTGGGATTAAAACCACCCCATTGGAACATAATGTGCAGCAAATAGATAACACTAATGACCAGAGCGCTGCCAACCCCCCCTCGCACCCCAAACCAGAAAGCCCCCAGAATAATAGGAATAAAATACGATTGCATATAGATTAAATGAAATTCAAGTTTGCTGGTGGATGTGGAATAATGCAAAACCGAAATAACGGCAATAAACAATGTAATGACTAAAATTTGAATGATGTCTTTTCGCTTTTCTGATTTTGGGTCGATTTCGGTCATTGGTCATTGTTCCTTTTACTTAATCTTGTAATGCCTTCTCATTGCACCGGTCGATTTTAAATTGAATGGCTACGTAATTGATTTCATATTTTCCACGTGAACCAATGATGAATTTAACAAAATCTTTCAACTTTTCAAAGGCCTTTCTTCATTAACCTAATATTTTGCCATTAGTTAAACCTCTGGCTTCAGACATTGAAAGACATATTTTCCTGCAAAATACAAAAATTCTGGATTTCCCTTGACTTATATTTTGCAAATCTTTAAATTAAAAGATAAATAGTGTCTGAACGAAAATGCAGCATAAGTCTGAAGCTTGTGAAATTTGATTTAGCTGGTTTTTTGTTTCTAATAGCAAAATAACGCAAGCAAAATGCTTGCGCAGCATTTTTTTATTGTTTTCGTCCAAACACCAAATACAAATTCCAGAGATTATTAAATAAAATCCAACAATAACTTTTTGGTAGCCTGTAAGTTGAATGAGGAGGTCGGTATGTTGTTGCATATTTCGTGGGTGGATTGGACGGTAATTGCGCTTTATTTTGTATTCGTGATTGGAATCGGTATTTATCTGAAAAAGTTTGCCAGTACGGGAGAGGATTTCTTTATGGCCGGGCGGCGAAACAGCTCCTGGGTTGCCGGGCTGGCTTTTCTGAGCGCCAATATGGGGGCGCTGGAGCTTCTTGGAATGACCGGCAACACGTTTGAATACGGCATGTACGTGGCCCATTTTTATTGGA
>CAZIYL010000112.1:0-7572 GCA_964543425.1 uncultured Deferribacteres bacterium | reverse complement strand
CATTTCAAAAGGACGGCACGGTAACGGCGGCGAATTCTTCAAAAATTAACGACGGTGCCGCGGCTGCAATTGTAACATCGGCGGAACGGGCAAAGGAATTGGGACTAACGCCGTTTGTTCGGATTGTGGCCCAGGCTTCTTTTGCACAGAACCCCGAGTGGTTTACAACCGCTCCCGCGTACGCCATTCCGAAGGTTCTGAAAAAAGCCAAAATGGATTTGAGCGACATCGATCTGTTTGAGATTAACGAGGCCTTTGCCGTGGTGCTTTTGGCCACCCGGAAACTCTTGAAAATCGATCTGGAAAAGGTGAATGTGAATGGCGGCGCTGTGGCGATGGGACATCCGATTGGCGCCAGTGGTGCCCGCTTGCTAACCACACTATTGCACGCTATGGAGCAAAAGGATGCCAAAACCGGTTTGGTAACGCTCTGCATTGGCGGTGGCGAAGCCGCGGCGGTAATTGTGGAAAGAATCTGAAAGATTAAAATACCCACGCATTTACGTGAATGAATTGGAATTGGGATTTAAGATGAGGGAGGAAAAAATGTCTCATAAAGAAGCAGCCGTGATTGGCGCGGGAACCATGGGAAACGGCATTGCCCATGTGTTTGCCCTTTCCGGCTTCGATGTTCATCTGGTAGATGTTGAACAAAAATATCTGGATCGTGCACTGGCGACCATTCGAAAAAATCTGGAGCGTCAGGTTAAAAAGAGCGTCATTTCGGCGGATGAAATGGAAACGGCGCTAAACCGGATTCATCCAACCACAGAAATGGAAGATGTGGAAAATTCTTGGGTGGTTGTGGAAGCCATTATTGAAAATCCGGATGCCAAAAAGAATGTCTTTAAAAAATTGGATTCCCTTTGCCCGTCTGAAACGATTTTGGCGTCCAACACTTCCTCCATTTCAATTACCGAATTGGCGGCGGAAACCAGTCGTCCCGATAAATGTATCGGAATGCATTTTATGAATCCGGTGCCGGTAATGACCCTTGTGGAGGTCATTTGGGGTCTGGCAACCAGCGACGAAACTTTTGAAACGGTTACAAATTTGAGCAAAGAATTGGGCAAAACCCCTGTGGCGGTTAATGATTATCCGGGGTTTATTTCCAACCGCGTACTCATGCCGATGATTAACGAAGCCATCTATTGCTTGATGGAGGGCGTGGCCGATCGGGACGCCATTGACACTGTTATGAAACTGGGAATGCACCATCCGATGGGGCCGCTGACATTAGCCGATTTCATCGGACTGGACGTGTGTTTGCACATTCTGAATGTTCTTTACGACGGCCTGGGCGATCCGAAGTACCGCCCCTGTCCCTTGTTGAAAAAAATGGTGGCAGCGGGACATTTAGGTCGAAAAACGGGCAAAGGATTTTACGACTATAATTCTTAGTAATTGGTGTTTTTGTGGCAAATGTCTTATGGATGAAAGGAGAAAGCAATGGATTTTTTATTAGATGATGATCACAAAATGGTACGCGATACGGCGCGCTCGTTTGCCGAAGACGTGCTGGCTCGCGGTGCCGGCGAACGGGATGAAAAGGAAATTTACCCGGCAGAAGGCATAAAGCAAATGGCGGAACTGGGATTTCTCGGGGTTACGATGCCTGAAAAATACGGCGGCGCTGGGATGGATTATCTGGCGTACGCGCTCATTATGGAGGAAATTGCTCGCGTGGATGCCTCTGCAGCCGTCGTTATTGACGTGAACAATTCCCTGGTTTGTGATACCTTTATGATGTTTGGCAATGAAGAGCAAAAGCAAAAATATCTGGTTCCTTTGGCCAAGGGCAAACAATGGAGTGCCTTTGCTCTTACCGAGGCGGGTGCCGGATCGGATCCTGCATCGCTGATTACAAGCTACCGGGAGGATGGCGACTCCTACGTCCTGAACGGATCAAAGATTTTTATTACCAACGCAGCCCACGCCGATGTACTGATTGTTTTTGCAACGAAGGATCGCTCCATGGGCTATCGCGGCATTAGCGCGTTTATTGTGGAAAAAGACTATCCCGGATTTAACGTGGTGAAAAAAGAGAAAAAGCTCGGCATCCGTGCCTCCGATACCTGTGAGCTTTCCTTTGAAGATTGCCGTGTGCCTAAGGAAAATATGATTGGCCCGGAAGGAAAAGGCCTGCGAATTGCTCTTTCGGCTCTGGATAACGGGCGAATTGGCATTGCCGGGCAGGCACTGGGAATTGCTCAGGGTGCCTTTGATGCTGCACTGGCGTACTCAAAAGAGCGAAAACAATTTGGCAAATTGATTTCGGAATTCCAGGGCATTCAATTCAAACTGGCGGAAATGGCTACGGAATTGGAATCTGCCCGCTTGCTTACTTACCAGGCAGCCTGGCTGAAAGATCAGGGTAAGGAATATATCCGGGAAGCAGCGATGGCGAAGCTGAAAACGTCGGAAGTTGCAGTAAAATTGTCGGATGACGCCGTTCAGATTCACGGTGGCTACGGGTACATCAAGGACTTCCCCGTGGAGCGGTTTTTCAGGGATGCCAAGATTACGGAAATTTACGAGGGCACCTCTGAAATCCAAAAAATTGTCATTGCTCGTCAGCTTTTGAAATAATAATTGTTTTTTGTTCCGGAAGTTCATAAATTAAATCTTTCAAAAAATTGCATCTTTTAGAGGAGAAATTATGGCTGAAGTGCCTGAAAATGGGAAAATCTGGTTTGATGGGAAGATAATAAATTGGCAGGATGCAACCATTCACGTGCTTTCGCATGTGGTGCATTATGGTTCGAGTGTGTTTGAAGGTCTGCGATGCTATAATACGAAAAACGGGCCGGCAATTTTTCGCCTGAAAGACCATGTGAAACGTCTATTTAATTCGGCAAAAATTTACCGGATGCCGATTCCCTTCTCGCAGCAGGAACTGGAACAGGCAAGTATCGACATTGTGAAGGCTAATCATTTGAAAGAAGCTTATCTCCGGCCGATTGCCTTGCGTGGGTACAAAACCCTTGGTGTAGACCCCAAGGATTCTCCCATTCACGTGGCTATCGCCGCCCTGATTTGGGGAAAATATCTGGGCGATGAAGCCATTAATATCGGTGTAGATGTCAGGGTTTCGTCCTGGAATCGGCTTCCGCCCAACACCATGCCGGCTATTGCAAAAGCCGCGAGCAATTACATGAATTCCCAGCTCATTAAAATGGAAGCGGTAATGGATGGTTATAGCGAGGGGATTGCTCTGAATCCGGAGGGCTACGTGAGTGAAGGCAGCGGCGAAAATATTTTCATGGTTCGTGATGGGAAACTGTACACCCCTCCACTGGCGGCTTCCATTCTTCCCGGAATTACGCGCGATTCCGTTTTTAAGATTGCCAATGAATTGGGCTACGAAGTAATGGAGGAAATGATTCCCCGCTCATTGCTGTATTTGGCCGACGAACTGTTTTTTACGGGAAGCGCTGCCGAAGTGAGTCCCATTAAATCTGTGGATCGCATTCCTGTGGGTGAAGGAAAACGTGGCCCCATTACAGAAGCGATTCAAAAACATTTCTTTGGAATATTGTCTGGCGAAATTGAGGATAAATACGGTTGGTTGACTTTCATTTAATGCATGAATTCAGGTAAAGGTACGGGGAAAAATGGCAAAAAGTGGAAGACGAATTGCCCGGGAACATGCGTTACAGTCGCTTTACGCCTACGAATTGACACAGGATCGCCTGGAAAAAATAATCGAGGATCTTATTGATTCGCGGATCGATGACGAAAAAACGCGTGCTTTTTCTGCAGCACTTGTTCGTACGGTCGCAAGTCACCAAAAAGAGCTGGATCGCCTGATCCGAAAAAAAGCGATTAACTGGGATTTCACGCGAATTGCCATTGTTGACAAATTGATACTGAAGATGGGGATATCCGAGTTTCTCTTTTTTGAGGATATCCCCCCCAAGGTTACGATCAACGAAGCCATAGAAATCGCAAAAAAATTTAGCACGGAAAAAAGCGGCAGTTTCATCAACGGCATTCTGGATTCAACTCTCAACGATCTGAAAAAAACAGGGAAACTTCACAAAAGCGGTCGCGGTTTATTAAATGTTAAACTTGAATCGTAGCACGGAAACCACAGCAAATAAGCTGCAGAAAAAGTGTCTTTTTGGTTCAAAACTTTCTTCTGCCTAATTCGAACAAGGTAGATTGGGAAGAATATTTAAATATTTCCGTATTCCAAGTTTTTTGCGCAAAAAGTGGGAAGTTGTCTTTTGGTGAACTAAAATTCATTGGAAATACGAAAAATATCGTATTAGTTTTAATGGTAAAGAAAATGTGTGAATTAAAAAATACAGATAAATTGTAACGCGAAAATTTGAATCTTTAATGAAGGTGGTTGTAAAAAGATGTTAGGAAATATCGTAACCAAAATTGTCGGCAGTAAAAATGGTCGTGAAATTAAGAAGCTGCGTCCGTTGGTGGATGAAATTAACAAGGCTTACGAGCAGCTTCACGGTCTGTCTGAGGAAGAATTGAAAGCACAAACGGATAAATTTAAAAATATTATTCGTGAGCGTACAAAAAACGTTACTGAAAAAATTGATTCTCTCAAAAATGAACTGGAAGAAAGCTATAAAAATCCTGAAAATACCATTGAGGATCGCGATACAATTCGAGATGAAATAGCGGAACTGGAAGATCAGGAAAAAGAAGTTATTGATGAAGTGTTGGACGAGCTTCTTCCTGAAACATTTGCGACGGTGAAAGAAGTGTGTCGTCGATTTACTGAAGAGAAGCGTTCCTGGAATGTTGTTGATCATAAAATGGTCTGGGATATGATTCCTTTCGATGTCCAATTGATTGGAGCGGTTGTGCTTCATCAGGGTAAGATTGCTGAAATGGCCACAGGTGAAGGGAAAACGCTTGTGGCAACGATGCCTCTTTATTTAAATGCACTGACGGGGAAAGGGGTGCACTTGGTTACGGTTAATGATTATCTGGCACGCCGTGACGCCGAGTGGATGGGGGAAATTTATAAGTATCTTGGACTTTCGGTGGCTTATATTACAAACGACATGGATACCGAACAGCGAAAGCGGGCCTACTCGGCAGACATTACCTACGGAACTAACAATGAGTTTGGCTTCGATTACCTCCGAGACAATATGTCCATTTCGGCGGATGACATGGTGCAGAGGGGCCATTATTACGCAATTGTTGACGAAGTTGACAGTGTTCTCATCGATGAGGCACGAACCCCGCTTATCATCTCCGGTCCGGTAGGATACTCCAATCAAAAATACAAAGAGATGAAACCCGTGGTTGAGCGCCTGGTCAGGAGCCAGACGATCCTTGTTAATCAATATATCTCGGAGGCGGAAAAACTTCTCAAGGAAGACAAAGAATACGAAGCGGGAATCCGGCTGTTGCAGGCAAACAGGGGAGCCCCTAAGAATAAGCGACTGATCAAATTGCTGCACGAGCCGGGACTGCAGAAGCTTATCAGGCGGGTAGAAAATGACTATATTCGGGACAAGCGGCTTCATGAAGTGGATGATGATTTGCATTATTCCATTGATGAAAAAAGCAATACCATCGATTTAAGCGACAAAGGCCGCGAAAAGCTTGCTCCAAATAATCAGGAAATGTTTATTATCCCGGATATCGACGAGGAAACGGAAAAAATTGAAGAAGATGAAAGCCTCTCGAAATCGGAAAAGGAACGGCGAAAAGAAAAACTGATCGCGGAATATGCGGAAAAGAACGAGAAGCTTCACAACATTCAGCAATTGCTGAAAGCCTATTCGCTTTTTGAAAAAGATGTTGAGTATGTGGTTTCCGATGGAAAAGTGATGATTGTGGATGAATTCACGGGTCGTCTCATGCCAGGCAGGCGCTACAGCGACGGACTTCATCAGGCTCTGGAAGCGAAAGAAAACGTAAAGGTGGAAGGCGAAACACAAACGCTGGCCACCATCACGCTTCAAAATTATTTTAGAATGTACTACAAACTGGCGGGGATGACCGGAACGGCGGCAACGGAAGCAAATGAGTTCTGGGAAATCTACAAATTGGATGTAATTGTGGTGCCCACCAATCGTCCGGTGCGCCGAATTGATTACCAGGATCAAATTTACCGAACCCGGCGGGAAAAATACAACGCTGTAATCGAAGAAGTAGTACGGCACCACGAAGCGGGTCGGCCGGTGCTGGTAGGAACGGTTTCGGTGGATGTGTCTGAAACCCTCAGCCGGATGCTTAAAAGGCGGGGAATCAAACATTCCGTTTTAAATGCAAAATATCACCAGCAGGAAGCTGAAATTATTTCCCGCGCCGGTGAGCCGGGCGCCGTAACAATTGCAACCAACATGGCAGGTCGTGGAACGGACATCAAACTTGGAAAAGGTGTGGTGCGGTGCTCGGAGTGTTTCCTCGTGGATCGCGAACAACAAGCGTCGGACGACATTGATATCAACGCATGCAAGGCGGACATGCCGTGCGGATTGCACATTATCGGAACGGAACGGCACGAATCACGCCGAATTGATTTACAGCTTCGTGGACGTGCAGGACGCCAAGGCGACCCCGGATCGTCAAAATTTTATCTCTCTTTGGAAGACGATTTGATGCGCTTGTTTGGTTCGGAACGAATTGCAGGCGTTATGGACAGACTGGGGCTGAAAGAAGGGGAAGTGATTACGCACTCAATGATTACAAAATCCATTGAGCGGGCGCAGAAGCGGGTGGAAGCACAGAACTTTGGCATCCGAAAACATTTGCTGGAATACGACGACGTCATGAATCAACAGCGCGAAGTGATTTACGACCGAAGAAATCATGCGCTGCGTGAAGGAAATCTCAAAGATGAAATCGTTGATATGATTGACGAATTTGTTACCAACACGGTAGAGGAATACGCGGAGTCAAGCAGCTATTCGGAAGAATGGGATTGGGATGGCATGCGCGCGGAAATTATGCGAGTAATGATGATAAATTTGCCATTTAAGGAATCTGAAATTTCCGAATTAAACAAGGAAGAGGTAATCGAGCGAATTCGCGAAAAGGCGATGCAGGCCTATGAGTACCGCGAACGCAAATTCGGTTCGGAAATGATGCGCGAAATTGAGCGGGTCGCAACGCTTCGAGTTATCGATGAACAGTGGAAAGAGCACCTTTACGAGATGGACCTGCTAAAAGAGGGCATCGGCCTTCGTGCCTACGGACAGAAAGACCCGTTGATCGAATATAAAAAAGAAGGTTTCCGCATGTTTACCGAAATGCTGGAACGGATCAGCGAAGGAGTTCTGCAATTTGTATTCCGGGCACAGCCGCAGATTATTCCTCAGATTGAGCCCAGGCCGAGACCTCAGCAGATTTCAACGGTTCACGAATCCTCAACAGGAATGGGATACAGGGGTATTCCGGAAGCCGTAGCAGAAGAGGAAGTGGCGGCTCGCCGGCAGGGCGGACGCGATGCTTCTCAGCCCAAACAAAAACCTATTCGCGTAGTGCCAAAGGTGGGCAGAAACGATCCCTGCCCCTGTGGCAGCGGGCTGAAGTACAAATATTGTCACGGCCGCAAAAAATAAATCAAATATGAAATTGTTGTAAAAT
>CAZIYL010000111.1:0-7574 GCA_964543425.1 uncultured Deferribacteres bacterium | reverse complement strand
CGAGATGGAAAAAGAGCTTGGGATTGACGGCAAAGAGCAAATCCTTGAGTACGGCGTTGAGAAATTCAATCAAAAATGCAAAGAAAACGTCTTCAAATACAAAAAAGAATGGGATGAAATGACCCGGCGGATCGGCTACTGGGTCGATCTCGAGCATCCCTACATTACCTACACAAACGAGTACATCGAAACCGTTTGGTGGGTGCTGAATCAGTTCTTCAAAAAGGGCCTGATGTACGAAGGCCACAAAATCGTTCCGTACTGTCCCCGGTGTGAAACGGCCCTCTCGAGCCATGAGGTGTCGCTGGGTTACAAGGAGGTGTCCGACCCCTCGGTTTACGTTCGGATGAAAGTAAAGGGCTCATCCAATGCCTATTTTTTGGTGTGGACGACCACGCCGTGGACGCTGATTTCCAACGTGGCGCTCGCCGTGCACCCGGATGTTGATTATGTAAAAATCCGGCAGAACGGGGAAGAACTGATCCTGGCCGAACCGCGCCTTTCCGTAATTGAAGGCGACTACGAAATCCTCGAAAAGAAAAAGGGAAGCGCGCTGGCCGGAATCGCCTACGAACCGATTTTTACTTTTCTGAAACCCAGGGGAAAGGCCTACTACGTGGTGGAAGCCGACTTTGTAACTACCGAAGACGGCACCGGCATTGTGCACATTGCCCCGGCTTTTGGCGAGGACGATTACCGGGTGGGGCAGAAGTACGGTCTGCCTACGCTTCAGCCGGTAGACAAGAGCGGACGATTCACCGAAGAGGTGACGCTTTTTGCCGGAAAATTCGTCAAGAAAGCCGATCCCGGAATCATTGAAAATCTTCGGGAGCGGGGTATTCTGTACAAAAGCGAGATTGTGACGCACAGCTACCCGCATTGCTGGCGCTGCGGTACACCGCTTTTGTATTACGCCAAAAAATCGTGGTACGTTCGCACGACGGCGCACAAGGATCGGCTCATCGAAAACAACAGGAAAATCCGCTGGATTCCCAAAGAAGTGGGCGAGGGCCGATTTGGCGAATGGCTTTCCAACAATGTGGATTGGGCGCTCTCACGCGACCGTTTCTGGGGCACGCCGCTGAACATTTGGAAGTGCGAAAAATGCGGGCATGTGGAATCGATTGGCAGCGTGGAGGAGTTGCTCAAGCGCTCGGGCAGGGACACCATTGAGGATTTGCACAAACCAACCATCGACGAGGTGACCTTTACCTGCCCCAAATGCGGAAGTACAATGAAACGGGAACCGGAAGTAATCGATGTTTGGTTCGATTCCGGAAGCATGCCGTATGCGCAGTGGCACTACCCATTTGAAAATCAGGAAACGTTCCGGCGCAATTTTCCGGCGGATTTCATTTCGGAAGGGATCGACCAGACACGCGGGTGGTTCTATTCTCTGCTGGCGATTTCTACCCTGCTGTTCGATCAGCCCGCGTATAAAACGGTGCTCTCAATTGAGCTCATTCTGGACAAAGACGGCCAGAAAATGAGCAAGAGCAAGGGAAACGCCGTGGATCCTTTTGAAGTGCTGGATCGAAACGGCGCCGATCCCCTGCGTTGGTACCTGCTTACAATTAGTCCCCCCTGGACGCCCACGCGCTTTGATCCGAACGGCGTGCTGGAAGTACAGAAAAAATTCTACGGCACGCTGGTAAATGTCTATGCCTTTTTTGTGCTGTATTCCAACATCGACCATTTTGAATACGCTGAAGATCGTTTGCCCGAGACCAGCCGTCCTGAAATTGACCGATGGATTCTCTCCGGCCGGAATCGCTTGGTGGCACAGGTTTCGGAGTACCTGGAACGCTACGATGTGACCAAAGCCGCGCGTGCCATCGCCGATTTTGTGGTGGAGGATTTGTCCAATTGGTACGTCCGCCGCAGCCGCCGCCGTTTCTGGAAATCCGAAATGGGCACGGAAAAACTTTCGGCCTACCAGACGCTTTACGAAGTGCTTCTCTCAATAGCTAAACTGATGGCTCCCTTCGCGCCGTTTTTGCCGGAGGACATTTACCTGAACTTGAATTCGGTTGGCCACGAGCCCTTCGAAAGCGTACACCTCGCTGAGTACCCATCGCCGGAGGCGGAGGGCTACCGTTTTCGCGATCAGGCGCTGGAAGACCACATGGATGCCGTCCGTAAGGTGGTGACTGCGGTGCATTCCATTCGGAATGAAGTGGGCATTAAAGTGCGCCAACCGCTGAGCCGGATTTTGGTTTACACGAAATCGAAGGCCATTCGCGAGGGATTGCCTCTCATGGCCGGAATTGTGCAGGAAGAAGTGAACGTCAAGGCGATTCAATTTGTGGAAGATCCCTCGGCGCTGTGGGTTCAGAAGGCCAAGCCAAATTTCAAATCGCTGGGTCCCAAATTTGGCAATGACGTGAAAAGGGTCGCCGAAATCATTGCTAATCTTCCTGAAAAATCCGTGAACCAACTGGTTCAAACGGGCACTGAAAAGATCTCGCTGGACGGCCGCGAAGTGGAAATCAAAAAAGAGGATGTGGAAATCCTCCGGGAAAATCGCGACGGGTTTGCGGTTTCTGTGGAGGAGGATTTTACCGTGGCTCTGGACATCCGTCTTACCGACGAGTTGCGTGCCGAAGGTCTTGCTCGGGAGTTTGTGAATCGCGTCCAAAATATGCGCAAAGAGGCCGGATTTGAAGTGGTCGATAGGATTCGGATTTCTTTCAAAGGAAGTTCGGAAATCAGTCAAGCCATTCAAAAACAGACCGACTATATTAAACGGGAGACCTTGGCTGTTGACCTCCATGGAAAATCTGCAGATGGAGCCTTTACAAAGGATTGGAAAATCAATGGAGAACCCATTGTGATTTCAATTGAAAGAATTAAATAACCGATTGTAATTTTTTAAATTGTTATTTGAGCATTCTTAAAGAGGCAGGAAAACCAAAGGCGTAACATTTGTCTGTTGGCGGATTAGGAGATGAACGATGACAAAAAGAGAATTGGAACATTACAAGAAATTGCTTCTTAAAAAGCGAGAAGAGTTGAAGAACGAGATTGAGTATATTAAGGAAAACTCTTTTAAGAAAACAATGAAAGAATCCAGCGGAGAAATTTCGGCCTACAATTTTCACATGGCTGATCAGGCCACAGATTCCAACGAGCGGGAAAAGGCTTTCATGTTTGCGTATCGGGAAGATCGATTGATTTACCACATTGACCGCGCCCTTGAAAGGATCAAAAACGGCACGTACGGCTTGTGTCAGGAATGTGGAAAGCCGATTAGCAAGGAGCGACTGGAAGCGGTTCCGCATGCCCGATTATGCATTGAGTGCAAATCCAAAGAGGAACAATCGAAAGAAGATTGAGTTAAAAATACTTGAATATTCTTCCGAGTTCCACCTGGGCAGATGAAGTACGAAAATATTCTTGAGGTTTTATGAAATTTAGAATAGATTGGAAACTTTTGCTTTTATCGCTGGGAATCGTTGTCCTGGATCAGGCGACGAAAATTTTTACCAAAAATTACATGATTCTCGGCCACTCGAAGAAATTACTGGGCAATTTTGTTCGGTACACCTACATTGAAAATACCGGAATGGCTTTTGGAATTCACATTGGAAGCAGGTTCTTTTTTACGATATTTTCAATTTTAGCCAGCCTGGTTATTTTAGTTTATCTGTTTAGGGCCAGAAATGACCAGCCCATGGTTCGAATTTCACTGGCGCTTATTTTGGGAGGCGCCATTGGAAATCTGATCGACCGCATCTTTTCCGGTGCTGTGGTTGATTTTATCGATGTGGGGTTCGGCTCGCTCCGCTGGTATGTTTTCAATGTGGCAGATGCTGCTGTCAGTATCGGAATGATTTTGTTGATTACGGCGATTCTTTTAAAAAAGGAAGAACCGGAAGCACTTAATAAACACGAGTCGGAAGTGGCTGCGGAACAGCACTAACAAACCACCTAAAAAGCCTCCTTTGAATGTCAATGGACGATCAATCAGATGATGTAATCGGGAAAAGGGAAATAATTGTTCCTCCCAAAAAGGAAAAAGAAAGACTCGATCTGTTTCTGACGCGGGCGATTGGTCATTTTTCACGCACTTTTTTTCAAAGATTAATTGACGAAGAGAAAATTTGGGTCAATGGCAAACTGCCAAAGCCCAGCTATTTGATTGCTCCTGGCGATCGAATTGTGATTAATATTCCTCCCCCCAAAAAATATGATGTTATTTCCGAAGACATTCCCCTGAATATTGTTTATGAAGATGAACATTTGCTGGTGATCAACAAGCCTGCAGGCCTGGTGGTTCATCCTGCCGTAGGACATTACACGGGCACACTGGTGAATGCACTGTTGTACCACTGCAACGATCTGTCTGGAATTGGCGGGGAATTGCGTCCGGGTATTGTTCATCGATTAGACATGGACACCTCCGGTTTGCTGGTGGCGGCAAAGGATGACCGAACCCACCGGGAGCTTTCCGATCAGTTTCGAAATCGACGCATTGAGCGCAAGTACTGGGCGTTGGTATGGGGTGTGCCGAGTCCCAGATCCGGCCGGATCGAGACACAAATTGGCCGAAGTGCCACCAACCGCAAAAAAATGGCAGTTGTAGAGGAAGGCGGAAAGCTGGCAATTACCACCTATGAAACCCAGGAACGACTCTATTTGCTCTCACTGGTAAAATTGAAATTGGGCACCGGACGAACCCACCAAATTCGTGTGCACATGGCGCATATTGGCCACCCTGTTTTTGGAGATGCGGTTTACGGCGGGAGAAATCGCCGCATGGGAGCACTGACGGCCGGTGAACGAAAAATAGCGGCTCGCTATTTGGAACGGCTTCCACGTCAGGCATTGCATGCGCGAACCCTGGGATTTGAACATCCGTACACGAAACAGTGGCTGCAATTTGATTCGGATTTGCCCGAGGATATGAGACAGTTACTGGAAATGGCCCGGGAATACTATCGAAAACTGTCAGAAGAAGTTGACCTGCTAAATCGATGAAAATAAAACTGTAAGATTTTAACGCAGGCTCCGGAAACTTAAAAAAACCGTACAAGAATGGCCGTTATTGTGAGTGATCCGCCAACTGGGAGGAGCGAATCAATCTCATCGCGAAAATAGACAAAGATTGATTCGTCGCTCCCACTTTTTCAAAAAAAATACCGAAAAAGTGGAAACTCCTCACAATGACATGAAAATTTTAGCAATATTCCGAATCTGGGATTAACATATTGTCCCCACGGGACTTCCTATCTGTTTTGGGTTGTTTAGTAGCCTATTTTGTAGGTTCTGGTACGTATTTTTTTAAACAAATAGCATTGGATGATCTTAAATTAAAATAAATACGAAATCCGAATATCGAAATTAGAAACAAATCCAAAATTCAAATAAGGCAATTTCCAAAACAGTAACCAAATGGTTCTTTTGATTCGTTTTGAATTTTGGCCATTCGAATTTGTTTCGGATTTCGGATTTCGTGCTTTGGATTTTAACTCAACTTCGCTACAAACATTCCGTCCGTACGGGACTGAATTTATTAGTGTTAACGATGGATGAACAAAACAGTCTATTAAAGCACCTTTAAGTGCGAAATGTTTGTAGTAACACGTTTAACGCCATTCATTTAAGTGCCATAGGTACGACATGTTAACAGATGGAAATATTAGGGATTATCCAAAACTTAAAAATTCTTAGGTTGTGGCCAATTGCTGGCGGGCGGAGATCGAAACAATCAAATCTTTCGAATCCGGGCTTAAATATTTAATTTCAGGAGATTTTGAATGGGCGTGGAAAAGGGAAAGAATTTAAATTTTGATATTTCTTGCAAGGATAAAATAAAAATGTTGTCAAAGCTGCTTTTAGCTTGGGATGGGCAATGGTTTTTAAAGACTGTCCAGGAAATTGGGCTGGAAAAAGCGGTGGAACAAAACGCCCGGGTGCGCACAAGTTTTGCGAAGATCGAAATGCGGGAAATGCTGAAAACGTTGGGAATCAAAAAGGCGAAAAATCTTCGTGAGGCTGTTGATATTATTCAGGAATACAGCGGGCTTTTTGGCGGAAATCGCATTCAAGCGGATTGGGAGCTACGCGGGGAAATGGGCGCGACCATTCGTGTGCATCGCTGCCCGGCTCAGGAAGGTGCTCAAAAAGCGGGACTTGCCCGCGTGGATCAACCCTGCGTGGCTTGTGAGCGCCTGTGGCCGACGTGGTTTTCGGTCTTGCTGCCTGAAAAACAGTGGTCGTGCACCATTCCGGAATCAATGGGCAGAGGCGCCAAAATTTGCCGTATCGAAATCAAGGGAGATTTGCAAAATCTTAAGCCTTAATTATCTGCAAAAAAATAGATTCAAGAGTCAGTCGCTTCGGTTCCGCTGAGCGGTTGAATGGATTTGGATCAAAAAATAGGGACGTTTAGAAATGCCCAAATTATTTAAACGCATTCGCGAACTTGAGCTTCAGATTGATCAATATTTAGACATCGTTCTAAAAGGGGCTCTGCTATTTCGTCAGGGAGTAAAATATTATCTTGAAAAAAAGCCGGAGGATTTTTCAGATCGCCTCAAATTATTGGATACCCTGGAAAGCGATGCCGATGCACTGAGGCGAGAAATTGAGAGAACGCTTTATTCTCGAATGCTCATTCCTGAATCCAGAGGAGATGTCCTGGGCCTCCTGGAGCGAACAGACGGTGTTTTGAATACAGCCACGGAAACGCTTATTCAATTTTCAGTACAGAAACCCGAAATGTTTTCCGAATTTAATCAGGATTATCTTGATCTTACCGAATCATCGATGAATGCAATGGAAGAAATGGTGGGGGCAATCCGAGCCTATTTTAAAGATTTGACGGCTGTTCGGGATCATATTGACAAGGTTATGTTTTACGAGGAAGAGTCCGACAGAATTTCCGAAAAAATGCTGGCTCGCCTTTTTGAATCGAAAGAGGATTTGTGCCAAAAACTCCATGTCAGGGATTTTATCGATCAGGTGGAAAATATTTCGGATGAGGCCGAAGATGTGTGCGATCGTGTGGCAATTGCTGCCATTAAAAGACATGTGTGAGTCTTTTGTTTCAAGCCCTACTGCTGCGAATTTTCGAGCATTTTTATCAACCCAAAGGTTAACCTTCGGGCGGGGCTGCTTTTTTTCAGATGTTGCAAAATAAAAATCTAAGATATCGGATTTCCGTCGGCATTCAGGAAATGGATTTGGGAGAATCGCAATTCCCGGATGTCTTCTTCAATTTTTTCCCGATCGCCCACAACAACCCAAACCAATTTTTCGGGGTGAAGCACATGTTTGGCGGCTGCTTCCACCTGCTCTACATTGAGCGACTTAACCTTTTTGGGATATTGGGCAAAATAATCCATCGGCAATTGATATTGAACGATTTCCGCTATCGATGACGCAACCGCTGCCATGGTTTCCCAGGAGCCAGGCAATTCCAAAACTTGTTTTTTTCGAACCTTCTCCAGTTCCTCCGGTGTAATGGGTTTGGTGTCGATAATTTTCCTTATTTCTCCTGCCATTTCTGCCATGGCATTCCCGGTTTTATCAGTTTGCACAGGAGCGTAGGCAATAAAAGGACGCTGTCC
>CAZIYL010000110.1:0-7578 GCA_964543425.1 uncultured Deferribacteres bacterium | reverse complement strand
TCTTATAACATGACCGTTATTTTGTATTATTTTTATTATTTCAGTTTCTGTAGAATGATTAGTGGATTTATCCAACAATTTATATTCTTGCCAAATTATCCTCATCGTTTATTTCTCTAATATTTGGGATTTCCTGCAAAAGTTATGGATTAAAGGAAAAAACTCAGGATATATTGAGTGTTCCGATTGAAAAATTCTTTCAAATTCTGTATAATTTGCCCAAATAGTTGCCTCGAAAATTGGGCAAAAAAACATAACCGCATGCAGGCATTAGGCTATGTTCATTATGAAAAACACCGCAGCGATCCAGATCTCTCTGGTCTCCTTCGTCTTGGCCTTCACCAAGTCAAAACCATATTTCCGCTTGCCTTCCCCGAATTTTCCCTCCGTAATTTATCAATCGTCTTCAGATTCCGCTTCACATAATTCAGTTGCTTCGGAAGCCCTTTTACCAGTACTTTCCCACTTTTCCTCCTTCGCTTTGCCACCGATAGATACGCCTCCCATGCTTTCTTCTGATAGCTCCTCGGCTTCCGTTTGCCTGCCTCCGGCTCATAAAGCTTATCGATGATCTTCTCCGTGATCTCCCGCCCCTTGTTCAATAAATCTAAATGCGTCGGATACTTGATGTCCTGCGGTGCTACCATCGCATCAATAATCGGTTTCCCCTCATTCCCAATTCCCTCTGTCTTTTCTTCCTTCCCCTCAATCTCATTAATTTCAAACTCCATCTGCGATGAATCCCCTTTGCTTCCCTTTTTCCGCATCCCTCATGATTCCTCCCATCCAGTCCCTTCCCCAAATCCTTCTAACGATAGCTGCTCCGTGCTGGTATACCTGATCATCTCATCTCCATGCTTTTTGTCCATTTCCTCCCTTAAAGTATGGATTTCCAGCACTAAATGCAATACTTATCTCCCTTATTTCTAATATATTATCTCTTTTTCAGGAAAGCCTAAATAAAACTCTCAACAGTAAAGATAGAAACAATGAATTCCGCAAATCAGAATTCACTAACCGGAAGCTTGCAACATGTTTTCATTCAGACGCAAAATAGGAGAGGGAGAATCCCTCTCCTATTCGCTTATTTCTTTAATTCGGATCGTTCTCATTGTGTCTGTAAATATTATAGGCAGCCGGATCGGGAATATTTGGATTGGTGTTGCGTTCTTCCAATGAATACAAGAATCTCCGCGGAATGGGTTGATTATTGTACGTTGTCTTAAATTTTGGATACCCGGTTCTTTTCCAATCGCTCCAGACAACCATATTTGTAAACAAGGCGATATATTTTTCCGTCATAATTGCTTCGAGCACCTTTTCTCCGGTGAGTCCGGTTCCAGAATATTTTGGCAGCGTAATGCCCCATTTGCCTTCTATTCCCGTCAACACATTGTCCAATGTCGTCAGAGCAGGGCCTTCACTGCCGGCAGCGTATTGCGCTTCAGCAATGATGAATTGCATTTCTTCCCACGTCACAAACTCTGATGACCAGCTTTTTGAGCCATAGGTATTTGGATTCAGGTAACTTGCACTGGTGTTTGCTTCACCGGGATCAGAACCACTGTATCCTCCGCTTGCATCCTTTCCGAAATAAATTTCCAAACGGGGATCATTTTTTTCCTTCAAAAGATCCACCAGAAATTTCCCGGCACGCGCATAGCCGGAGCGCCCAACTTCCAACTGATACCAGCAATTTTCTTCATCTGCAGTTTCCGAGTGTTTCGACTTAAAATTATCAGCATCGGAAACAATACCCTGCTGCGCCTCGGTCATGGCTTTGGCATAATTACCCGCATCCACTTCGGCCCATTCCAAATAAAAGCGGGCTTTCAACGAATGCGCCAGAGCAATCCATTTTGCGGCATCTCCACCATAATAATGATCTGCCGCCGGTGTAAAATAACCTTTACCAGCCTGCAAGTCTCCAATAGCCGAATCCAATAATTTTTGTAGAGAAGCGTACACATCAGACATTTTGTCCAGTTTGGGCGTGTCCGATTTTTCAACTTCGGAATAGGGAATATCTCCCCACAAACTGGCGGTTGTGCCCATATAGAAGGCTTCCAGAACTTTGGCCACGCCTTCCATTTTTGTGTTTCCCTTTTCTTTGGCGTCTTTTCTGAGTTTTCGAATATCCACCAGACCCGCGCCATCATAAGCCCTTCTCCACTCCGGGCTGAACATTGTTTCCGTAACCTGGTAATCGCCCATGTTCTCAAAAGTAAGGGCTGTTCCTGCCATCTGTTGCGTCCACATGGCCACAAGCCAGGCATTGAAATCTTCATAATAAAGAAACGAATTCACCTCAATTGCCGAAAGCATGCTTTCCATTGGCACTGTTGTGGCAATATTGGGATTGTTGCTTAACTTTCCGCCGGTGAGGTTTTTTTCACACCCAACGAATAGTCCGGCAAGCAATAAAAACATTATGAGCAGAATTGATTTATTTCTCATTTTATTCCCTCCTTCAGTCTAATAATTAAAGCGAAGCGTTAAGACGTAGGACCTTGTATTTGGCATATTAAAATAGTCCATGCCTTTAGCACCGGTCATGTTCAAGTTTGTTTCCGGATCAATGCCGGTGTATTTTGTCCACAATTTTAGATTCCGTCCGCTGAGGCGGATCTCAATGTTACTTAACCCCATCTGTTTAATTAATTTATGACGGAGGGTATATGCGATAGCGACTTCACGCAACCGAACCAGGCTTCCATCCTCGATAAACTGAGATGTTACCGTGCTTCCGTAACCCTTGTACCAACCTTCATCCAAAACAACAGATTTACCAGCACCCGGGCCATGGCCATCAAATTTTTTCGTTGTTCCTCGCTTTAGAGTTTCTTCGTGGGTTCCAAATTCAATTAACTTTGCCTTTGTTCCATTCCAAACATGACCGCCGTGCCGGATATCCAGAAAGGCCGAAAGTCTGATTTTTCCCAGAAATGTAAATTCATTCCGAATTCCGGAGGTCCATTTTGGATTTGGATCGCCCAAAAATCGGAATTGAGTGTCACCAACCGGGTAACCGTTTTCATCTAGAAAAAGAGAACCGGACGGAGCATTTGGGTAAGCTTTGTCAATATTAATTGTTGTGCCGTCCTTAAGGGTGTAAGTATTCCCGCGGCCAAAACGGAGAAAATCTTTGCCGTAGAATTCTCCAATGGCATATCCCTCCGCAGCAACGCTTGCAATATTAGACCAGCTCATATAACTGATCATATCTGAACCTTTAAGACTCACGCATTGATTCTTATTGGTTGCCCACAAAATTCCCATATCCCAGGAAAATAATTTTCGTTTGACGGGGCTCATGTCTAAATCAACTTCCCAGCCTTTATTCTCGATGATAGCACCATTTGCGGTTTTCGTACTGTACCCCGTTGAAGGAGGTAACGGAACTCGGAAAATCACATCTTCCGACCGCGACTTGTAGTACGTTAGGTCTAAACCCAGTCGGGAATTTAAAAAGCCAAGGTTGGTTCCCATCTCAAATTCCTTAGTGCGTTCAGGCCCCAAATCTTCAGCCGGAGCGATGGAACTGGAATAAAAACCACCCACATTATCATACATTCCCGCATTGAGGGTTCCTGTCCAGTAGCCGCTTCGCATTCCCGAAATAAATCCGGTAGTTGTGGAATAAACACCTGGCTGAATACCGGCCTCTCCGTAAGCCATTCTCAGCTTTCCAAAATTAAAATAGGGAATCTTAGGCAAAAGACCCAATTTGGTAAATTCCCAGGCTGCACTGTATTTCGGAAACCAGTGGCGTCTTTGATTTGCACCAAAAGTTGATGAGCCATCATTTCGGATAGCTGCCGTCAGATATAATTGATCGAAAAGATCAAATGTGCCTTGCCCAAAGAAAGATTCCGTTTGAATTAAATACTCGTATTCATTTGAATTTCGCGTAACCGTATTTTCCAACTGATAATATTTCGGCGTAATAAAAATGTCGCCGGTTGCACTCAAATAATGGTACTCTCTGCGATTGAAATTGTACCCGGTCATGAAAGTCCCGGACAAGCTCCTACTAATTCGGTTCAAATACTTTTGTAGCTTGAATGTGGCAATTAGATTATTATCGATTTCATGGAAAATGTAATTCCTGCGCCACATGCTTCCATCACCGCCATTTGCTGTGCTGCTGACGGGATTCACACGAATACGATTATCTTCGGAATAATCCGATCCGAGCGTGTAGGCAAGATTGATCCAATTTGAGGGATCATATTCCAGCGTAAGGTTTCCGATCGTTCGTCCCACGGCACTGTTATTTATTTTTTCAAAAGCTGAAAAATAGGGGTTGTCGTACCTTCGCGACTTCCGCAAAACAGTGGGTGTGCTGTACCGATACGAGCGGTGCAGACCTGTCACGGGATCCCAATACGGCCAATTATTAAATTCCGGGGGTGTTCGCCAGGCACCAAGCGTAATGCCACCTGTATTGGAACGACTGTTTAAATACTTGGCCTTTACATTTGCGTAATAAAGATTCCCGGTAATTTTCAATTTTTCAGTTACCACTTGTGACGCTTTTACCCGAAAAGAATATTTCTTGTAGAAATCCGAGTTCCCAACAAAAGGGCCGTTTTGATTAATGGCTCCAAATGAAGCATAAAAAGTGGTTAGATTGTTACCACCGGAAATTGAAAAACTGTTATCTTCAGTATGACCCGTTTCATTGAACATCTCCATGCTGTGATCATACGTAGGCGTTGTCGGATCGAGTTTGGCGCCCCATGAACGTAGATAATTTTTCTTAAACGCGCCCTTATCACCCTGCCCATATTTGCGCTGCAGAGGAACCGAACGATTGACTTGATCCCATGAGTACGACGTTTTGTACTGAATATGCGTTTTGCCGGGAACACCGCTTTTGGTCGTAATAAGCACAACACCACTGGCTGCACGTGAACCGTAAATTGCCGCCGCTGCCGCTCCTTTTAAGATCTCAACCGAAGCAATATCATCCGGATTCAAATCGGATGCACGATTAGCCTGAACCGTTCCACCGCTACCGGTCCCGCCAGTTCCCACGCCTCGTGTCGAATTGTCAATAGGAACCCCATCCACAACAAAAAGCGGACTGGTACTCCTGGAAATTGTATTCCGGCCGCGGATTTCAATAAAGGCGGTTGCTCCCGGTTCACCGCTAAATGTATTAATACTGACATTCGGCGCTTTGGCAGCAAGCGCTTCAACTACATTGACCTCATCACTACCGACAATATTATCCGCGCGAACATCGGCTACACTGACTCCCAACTTTTCCTTAATTTGCGTACCACCCATTCCGGTTACAACAACTTCATGTAAACCCAGAACGTCCACCTGCAACATAAAATCAACTTTTGTCGTTTTATTGGCAATCACACGTACTTTCTGTGTGGTCTCTTTGTATCCCATAAAACGAGCCTTCAGAATGTAATTTCCGGGAGGAACGGCAACAATTCTAAAACTCCCATTCTGATCAGTGGCTGCTCCAAGATTTGTTCCAACAATCATGACATTCGCGCCAATTAGAGGCATATCGGTTCCTTTTTCTACCACTTTTCCGCTAATTTTACCGAAATTAGTCTGCGCAAAGGAAGTTCCCGCCAACACAATCAGCATTAAAAGCAGCAGTCCAATTACGGGCTTCACCGGCAGCTTTTCTAAAACATTAATTTTCTTCATTCAAACTCCTCCTTTATCGAGTTGAGGGATATACTCCAAACATCCCAAAAGTGACTCTTCCTGCTCCATGGCAAAAAAATTATCTTGATCTTTGGATAAGCACCTCCTTTCAAATGTTTTTTCATGCCTGTTTCCCTGAATTTTCACCTCCTTTCAAAGTTTGTTAACACCATTTTTCCCATTGAATAGCTTCCCCAAAAAATTCAGGAATCTATTTCTCTATTCCGTGATTTTTCTCAATTATTCTTGAAAATACGCGCAATAAATGAGTAACCGTTTTTTCCTGAAAGGATTGCATTTCTTTCGGATTAAGTTTTTCCCTCCAGCGACTCATGTTCTTTTCGGTTTTGGAAAAAACAGAGTCTTCAACCGACAAAAGCGATGGTAAAATGCCTTCCCCTACTTCATTTTCAAGTTTCGATGTATACAACCAGCCGGGTTTTGACGTATCCGGATAGACAACTGCTTCTATTTGCTGAATCAACGCATTCATTCGGGGAGGATTCCCTTTACAAATAGCAGTTGGCAATGTTTCATCCAGCGGCCAAATTGGAAAAGCCACTCCGCAAACGGGTTCCCCTAAAATAACCCACATGGTGGTAAGAGCAGGATTTTCCCGAAAAGTAACCCCATGAAAAACAGCAACAGAAACCGTCTTAAATCGATTAATACTGTTTTGACTGTAAAGAACACCCTTGGGCAAGGAGTCCTGCCGTCCGGCAAATGGGAGGGGGTAAGGATAGGCGCTTTCATTCACCAAATCGCGAGAAACCGTTTGAAAAATGTAACGATAACTCAAAGCCTTTTCCCGCGCCTTTCGTAAAAGCAAGAGATTGGCTCGCGCCCGCCGTTGATATCCGTAAGCAATAGAATCTTTCACACCCGTCACGGCAAAGTTTGCCCGAACGATGTAACCGGAGGGTGAATCTTTGGCATCGAAGCGCGTGAAAGAATGACTCCCCGTCTCAAAAAAAGCACCATCACCCAACGCATCAATCACCCCAAAATTGGACCGGGTCTTTCGTCCCTTTTGATTGGTTTCACGAAGCAATTTTCCAAAATCATCAATCGACCGGCAACGCTCCAGGGCCTTTTTCATATAACGCCCATTTTCACTGGATTTTTCGCCTTCCAGATCCTTTGAGGACGAATTCATAATGGCGAAACCAGCGGTGTTCATCCCCATCCAAACATTGTTGGTGTCGCCCGATTTGATAACACCAACAAATGAAAGAACAGAACGTCTGAAGAGGTGAATGGAATTGTTCCGGTCATGAGAGTCTCTATTTTTCCACAACAGCGGCCGCCCATCGATTGTTGCCTTTCCCACAGCCACGCCCACGGTACATTCCTCTTGTGCCATAAGCACGGTAGTCACAAAAAATAAAACAGCTAACAGCAAGCCTAATAGTCTTATATTTTTCATAAGCTTCCCTTTCAAGAAAATACAAGCCCCTTGTTAAAAATGGGATTTACAACATGGTCGGAATTGAAAATATTTATTAAATGAAATTGCACAACCCATAGAGTAAACAGGTACAATACTGAAGCCAGGGGATTAATTTTCATAAATGGACTGGCAATTCAAATATTTGTTGATAATTAGATGATCATCAAATAGAAAACGCTGCCGTTGCCAGTTTTAAGCATTCAGTTTATTTAATAATAGTTAACCAGACAAAACGCCTTACCACATCTGGCCGCCTTTCGGTAGTTCCTTAGCTTTGTCGAAGCAAAGATGTGTCGAGACAAGCCGTGTTAAAATCGGTTGTTTCGATACGATTCGCCAAACCGCAAATCACTCAACGACCGGAAAGAACATTCCGCCGTCCCTATTTAGTGTCTGAACGAAAATGTGACACAAGCCTCCGGCTTGTGAAATCTGATTTAGCTAATTCC
>CAZIYL010000109.1:0-7579 GCA_964543425.1 uncultured Deferribacteres bacterium | reverse complement strand
GAATCGCCTTCACACGGCCAAGGCGGTCATGGCACTGACGATGGGAGGAAGGTAGACGAAAAGAAATTCAAAATAGCAAATTCCAAATCTCAAATAAGGACCAAATCCCAATTCCTCAAACAAAGTCCTTCGGATTTGTGGCCTGAAATTTGGACAATTGGAATTTATTTGCATTTTGGAATTTGGTATTTTATTTGAAAAACAATTTATTAATTCTTGAAAGCTAATTTTATGTCCGACAAACTGTATCCCTTTTCTTTAAAACAATTGCTTACCTGGATTTTGGAAGAGGAAAAATCCGGGCAGATTTTTGGGATGGTTCGGGAGCTTTTCTGGAAACCCCGGCCGGGGGATCCCTTTCGGATGGAGCGGTTTGGGCAAATACTGGAAACGCCTGTAGGCGTGGCCGCCGGGCCGCACACCGAGATGGCACAGAACATCGTTTCCGCCTGGCTGATGGGCGCCCGGTTCATCGAGCTGAAAACCGTGCAAACCCTGGACGAATTGAACGTGCCCAAGCCCTGCATCGACATGGAGGACGAGGGCTACAATGTGGAGTGGTCGCAGGAATTGCGCCTGGATCAGTCCTTCAGCGAGTATCTCAACGCATGGATTTTGCTCCACGTCCTCAGGCACAAATTCCGATGGAATGATTCGCCTGGCCCGGGTTTCATCTTCAACATGAGCGTGGGTTACAATTTAGAAGGCATTTTCAAACCCAATGTGCAGCGCTTTCTTTCGAAAATGCAGAATTGCGCCGAGGAAAAGCACACACGCCTCGAGGAAATCCGAACGCTGTACCCGGCCATTGACGAGGTTAAAATCCCCGACACCCTTTCCGACAATGTCACACTTTCCACCATGCACGGCTGTCCTCCGGAGGAAATTGAGCAAATTGCTTCCTATTTCATGGAAGAGAAAAAACTCCACACCACTGTGAAACTCAATCCTACTCTCTTGGGCCCACAGGAATTGCGGGAGATTCTGAACAAGAAACTTGGGTTCCCCGCCGTAGTGCCCGACGAGGCTTTCGAGCACGATTTGAAATACGATGATGCCCTTCAAATGATTCAAAATCTCCGGAATGTGGCCGAAAAATCGGGCGTTTCGTTTGGGCTGAAACTCAGCAATACGCTGGAAACCCAAAACAACCGGCCGGTGTTTGCGGCGTCCGGAAAAATGGCGTACCTGAGCGGGCGGGCGCTTCACCCCCTCACGATTCGCCTGGCAGCCAAATTACAGGAGGCTTTTCAGGGGGAACTGGACATTTCCTTTTCCGGGGGAGCCGACGCCTTCAATGTGGCCGATCTCGTGTCCAGCGGTCTCGCGCCCATCACGGTTTGCACCGATTTGCTCAAGCCCGGGGGGTACACGCGTCTGCCGCAGTATCTGGACGAGTTGCGTTCGGCCATGCAGCGCGAAAATGCGAATAGCATTTCGGGTTTCATTCTGAAAAAAAGCGGTGGGAAAAGTTTGTCAATTCAAAGCGCGGCTCTTAAAAAATTGCAGAATTACGCGGAAAAAGTAAGCGAAAATCATCTGTACAAGAAGGAGTTTTATCCCAACAAATCCATTAAAACGACACGTTCTCTGGAGCCATTTGATTGCATTTCCGCCCCTTGCGTGGAAACCTGCCCCGCGCATCAGGATGTACCGGAGTACATGTTTTTCACGGCAAAGGGCGACGCTGATCGGGCCCTCGAGGTCATTTTGGAAACCAATCCCTTTCCCTTGGTCACCGGAATGGCTTGCGACCACTTGTGTCAAACCAAATGTACTCGGCAGAATTACGACGAATCCCTGCAGATTCGGGAAATCAAGCGCTTTGCGGCCGAACGGGGGAAGGCCCGTTCCGCGACCGAACCAGCGGCGGCTAACGGACTGAAAGGGGCCGTCATTGGGGCCGGACCCTCGGGATTATCCTGTGCCTATTTTCTGGCCCGGGCCGGGTGCGAGGTGGAAATATTTGAGGCGAAATCACGGCCCGGAGGAATGGCAGCGGCGGCCATTCCCAGTTTCAGGCTTCCCGTGGAGGCGATTGAAATCGACGTGAATCGCATTGAGAAATTGGGCGTTGGGATTCACTACAACACGCGCATGAACCGTGCCCTGCTTGAGCGCCTGCGGCGGGAGAAGAATTTTCTCTATCTTTCTGTGGGAGCACAAGCTGGGAAAAAACTGGGCATTCCCGGCGAAAATTTAGGCGGTGTTTCAGACGCGCTGGATTTTCTATCCCGAATTCGCCGGGGAGAATCTGTATCGCTGGGGGAAAGAGTTGCCGTCATTGGCGGTGGCAATACGGCCATGGATGCCGCGCGAACGGCGCGCCGCCTCGTGGGAAAAAAGGGGCAGGTTTTTATCCTTTACCGTCGCACGAGAAATGAGATGCCTGCCGACGCCGACGAAATTCGAGAAGCCCTTCGGGAGGGCGTGGAATTCATTGAGCTGGTTTCGCCCGTTGAAATCCGGCAAAAAGCAAAATCTTTGGAGCTCATTTGCCGGAAAATGAAATTGGGTAAAAAGGATGCCTCCGGGCGGAGGCGACCCATTCCGGTGGAGGGATCGGAATTTGCGCTTGAATTGGACAGCATCATTCCGGCAGTTGGGCAGGAACTGGTTCTGGATTTCCTGAATCCAAAGGATTTGGAAGCGGATATCAAAACGCACGAAACGAAAATCCCCGGACTTTACATTGGCGGCGACGCCCTGCGGGGGCCGTCCAGCCTGATTTTGGCCATTGCCGACGGGAAAGAGGCAGCCCGTCACATGCTGAAAGCAGCGGGGAAATTCTGGCTTCATAGAGAGGAAAAACCTCAAAAATACCATTCGTTAGTGGAGTTTCAGAAAAAAGCCGCACGGCGGCAGTGGGCCATCCTCCCTGAAGAATTGCCGGCGGAAAATCGCTTTAATTTTAAGGTGGTTACGAAAAGCTATTCTGAAGAAGATGCTCACAAAGAAGCCGACCGCTGCCTGTACTGTGACGAAATTTGCAACGTCTGTGTGGGTGTGTGCCCCAACCGAGCGAATCTTTCGTACACCGTTCAACCTGTGAAAATGCAACTTCAAAAAATCGTGCTCAAAAACGAAGAGGCTACGATTGAACCGGACGGCATTTTTGAAGTGAAACAGGCCTACCAGGTGCTGAATGTGGCCGATTGGTGCAACGAATGTGGCAATTGCACCACCTTTTGTCCCACGCGTGGGGCGCCGTATAAAGACAAGCCCAAGCTGTGTCTCTCGGAAGAGAGCTTTCGCGATGAGCCACTCGCCTACCGCCTTGGTGAAAAAAACGGACATCCGATCATCTGGTTCAAAGAGGAAAATGGACCAAAAAGCCTGGAGTGGCAGGGAGCGGCCTACGTGTACGAGACAGAAGAAGCCCGCGTAGAATTGGACGGGTCTGATTTCTCCGTTCGGCGCGTGCAGCCTAAAACCAAAAAGACCGCCGAGATCGAGCTACAAGCGGCCGCAAGCCTGCGTCTGCTTTTGGACAATCTGAAGGATTCCTACCTTGCAAAAGTTGCGCTGAATTTCCAACCGAAAGGGGAGGTGTAGAAAAAATGTGTCGCAGCAGTTTTAATCCCTACCGGAAGGTCAATCCCAATTGGGAGGTCTACAATTTTTTGGAAACAGACGACATGCTGGATTTTCATCGCTCTTTGCCGGGCTATCAGCCAACGCCGCTCGTGGCACTTCCCCGGATTGCGGCCGAGCTTGGGTTGGGGCAGGTTTTTGTGAAAGATGAATCCCGGCGATTCGGCATTAAGGCGTTCAAGGCATTGGGGGCGAGCTACGCCATTTACCGATTTCTGAAAACGAAGTGGGAGGAGAGGTTCGAATCACCCTTTACGCCGGAAAGTTTTCGGAAGCCGGACGTCCTGGAAAAGCTGGGGACCTTCACCTTTACGGCCGCCACGGATGGCAACCACGGTCGCGCGGTGGCCTGGACGGCCCGGATGCTTCACCAGAAGGCGGTCATTTACATGCCGGCCAATTCGGCCAGAGCGCGAGTCGAAGCGATTGAAGATGAGGGCGCCCGTGTGGTTTTAGTGGAGGGTACTTTTGACGATTGCGTGGGGCAGTGCGCCGGGGATGCGGAAAAAAACGGCTGGCAGGTGGTGTCGGACACGGCTTATCCGGGTTACATGGATTTGCCTCGATTTATTCTGCTCGGTTACACCACCCTTTTTCGGGAGATGGAAGATTCCATTCACCCGCCGGAGCGCCGAAAAATTGATTTTGTCCTTTTGCCTGCCGGGGTAGGGGGATTGGCGGCGGCGGGAACAACCTACTACGTGCGGCGCTACGGGGAATATCGCCCCACGCTTATTTGCGTGGAGCCTGAGGCTTCGGCCTGCTTTCTGGAATCCATTCAACTGGGTCACGGGAGGCCCGTTGTGGCCAGCGGCAGGCTGGATTCGATTATGGCGGGGCTCAATTGCGGCATTCCATCGCCCGTTACATGGCCGTTTGTTAGGGACGGCATGGATTTCTTTCTGGCCATTCCCGATCATTTTGCTATTGAGGCCATGCGACTCTACGCCCGCGAAGGAGTGGTCTCAGGCGAATCGGGCGCCTCCGGTCTGGCGGGATTGCTGGCGCTGAAGAGCAGTGAGAAACTAAAAGAAGCGGTAGAGAAACTGGGCATTTTCCCGAAGTCGCAGGTGTTGCTTATTAATACTGAGGGAGATACGGACCCGGAAAATTACCGGAAGATAGTAAGCGTGAACCGTTAAATTGTTTTATGGTGTTAATCCATTTAAAAATATGGGGGGATTACCGGGAATGGTTACAAAACAGCCATAATTGACAAAGATGAAACAGATTCAAAATGGATTTCAGGAGAGAAAAAGTGATTACCTTTACCCTCAACAATCAACTAAAAAATTTCTCGGGGGACGAAAATCTTTCTCTGATGAAATATTTGCGGGAAGTTGAAGGCATAACCTCCGTCAAGAATGGCTGTGATGGGCAGGCAGCCTGTGGCGCCTGCATGGTGGAGGTGGATGGGAAACCTACCCTCTCGTGCATCACGCCAATGCAGAAGGTGGCTGGTGCAAAGATTTTCACGCTGGAGGGGTTTCCAGCCGAGGTTAAAGAAACGCTTGCCCGGGCTTTCGTTAAAAAAGGTGCCGTGCAATGTGGATTTTGCACACCTGGCATTTTAACTCGCACGAAAATTCTTTTGCAGGAAAATCCGAATCCCACGGAAAAGGACATACGAAAGGCCCTTCGATTGAACCTGTGCCGCTGCACGGGTTACCAGAAAGTTGTAGAAGCCATTCAATTGGGCATTGAGGCGTTGAAGAAAAAGGAAACCATCGAACTTCCGACGCCGGGTCGTGTGGGAACGCGGCAGCCGAAAATTGAGGCTTATGAGCGGGCTCTGGGACGGGCGCCTTTTGTTGACGATCTGCGATTCGAAAGTATGGTGTTTGGAGCGCTCAAATTCAGTGACTATCCGCGAGCACGCGTTCGAAAGATCGATTTTTCCGAAGCAGCCAAATTACCTGGTGTTCTGCGGATTTTTACAGCCAATGACATTCCCGGCTATCGCTTCGTTGGCTTGATCGTAAATGACTGGCCGCTCATGATTGCAGAAGGTGAAATCACCCATTACATTGGCGATGTGCTGGCTGGAGTGGTGGCCGAAACGGAAGAAATCGCTCGTAAAGCGGTTGAAAAAATCCGCGTGGATTATGAGGCTTTGGAGCCGCTCACGGACATGCTGCAGGCTGAAAACAGTCCCATTCACGTGCACGAGAGGGGGAACCTTCTGGAAACCACCGTAATTCGGCGTGGAAAACCTGTTGACGACGTGTTGGCGGCGTCGGATTTTGTGGTTCATGCCACCTACGAAACCCAGCGAATCGAACACGCCTATCTCGAAACGGAAGCAGCCATCGCGCTTCCCTGGCGGGAAGACGGCGTTGAGGTGTATTCCGAAAGTCAGGGGGTGTACGAGGACCGGCGGCAAATTGCCCGGATTCTGGGTTTGCCTGAAAAGAAAGTCAATGTGAATCTGGTTCCAAACGGCGGCGGTTTCGGTGGGAAGGAGGATTTGAGCGTTCAGGGGCACGCGGCGTTGTTCGCATTTCATTTGAAAAGGCCGGTTAAAATCCGGCTGACGCGCGACGAGTCGATGCGCGTTCACCCCAAGCGGCACCCCATTCGAATGGAATATGCCGTGGGTGCCAACCAAGGTGGCAAACTGACGGCCGTGAAGGCGCGAATGATCGGTGACACGGGAGCGTATGCTTCCGTTGGAATGAAAGTGCTGGAGCGGGCGGCAGGACACGCGGCGGGCGCCTACTGTGTTTCAAATGTGGATGTCATTGCAAAAACCGTGTACACCAACAACATTCCCTGCGGTGCCATGCGAGGATTTGGCGATAATCAGGTCACATTTGCACTGGAAAGTGCCATTGACGAGCTTTGCGAGAAAGGCGGTTTTGATCGCTGGAAATTTAGGTATGATAATGCTTTGGTGAAGGGTGCGATGACCACAACCGGCCAAATTTTGGAAGGCGGTGTCGGCGTTCGGGAGACGCTCCTCGCTGTGAAAGAAACATTCTACAAGAGCCGATACGCCGGGCTGGCTTGTGCAATTAAAAACACGGGCATTGGGAACGGTGTGCCTGATTTCAGTGAAGTGAAAATTGAAATCGCCAACGAAAATCGCGTCGTTTTACACCATGGCTGGACAGAAATGGGGCAGGGAGTCAATACGGTGGCGGTACAAATGTTTTGCGAAGCAACTGGAATTGACCCGAATGCGGTGGAGGTGAGAGTCTCGACCCAGTACGAAGCCAGATCCGGTATGACTACAGCCAGCCGGGCGACCTCGCTGGTGGGTAACGCCATTCTGGAAGCTGTTAAAGGCCTGAAAGAGGATCTAAAAACGAATTCTCTGAACGATTTGGTGGGAAAAGTGTACCCGGGCAAATGGGAATGTGATTGGACCACAGCACCTGGGGCGCCGGGAGAAGTGAAAACCCATTATTCGTACAGCTACGCCACGCAATTGGTTGTGCTGAATGAACAGGGTAAAATCGACACGATTTACGCAGCCCACGATGCCGGAAAAATCATTAACCCCACCCTTTTTGAAGGGCAGATCGAGGGAGCTGTGCACATGGGATTGGGCTACGCTCTTTCGGAGGATTTCCCAATGGAGAACGGATTTCCCAAAAGCACACGCCTGAATCGGTTGGGTATTTTGAAAGCCGCGGAAATGCCAAAAGTGGTTGTTATTGGCGTCGAAGTTCCGGATCCGATTGGCCCTTACGGTGCGAAAGGCGTGGGTGAAATTGGGCTGGTTCCCACGGCCCCTGCCGTTGCCAATGCCCTGTACCAATTTGACGGTGTGCGCAGACGGAAATTGCCAATGGGAAAGAGAAATTCCAAATACCAAAAAATAAATTCCAAATAAATTCCAAAAACCAATATCGAATGACAAAAACAGTTAATTTTTTAATGATGAATTTTTGAAAAAAGCTCTACCGTTGCGAGTTTTGCAAAAGCGATTGAAAAATATTTAGTGAAAATACGTTAACCGGTTGCACCCACGTTAACCGGA